>JANWJC010000141.1 GCA_025449595.1 Acidobacteriota bacterium
TCCTGCTGCTGCGCCCCGCTCAGCAGCGAGACCCTGCCGGTCCAGTACAGCTGGCGCAGCGTCGTCGGGCCCACCAGTGCGACGGCCTCGGCGAACCTGGTGCTGCGCTCGGGGGTCACCGGGACCCCGGCGGCGTGCAACCGTTGGCCGAATGCCGCTGCGATGGCCGCCAGATCAACCATCGGCCACCCAGTCCAGGCCTCGTTCACGTGCCAGGTCGTGGTCCTCGCGGTACTTCAGGACCGAACCCAGGGTCTGCTCGACGGCCGCGGCATCCAGCGGGTCCAGGCCGAGCAGGGTGATCGCGTGGACCCAGTCGATCGCCTCAGCGACGCCGGGAGGCTTCTGCGCGTCAAGGCTTCGCAACCGTTGGACAGCGCCGGCGATCTGCGCGGCCAGCATCGGCGGTGCCTGCGGCACCCGCAGCCGCACGATCGCCGTGGCGTGGTCAAGGTCGGGGTAGTCGATCCAGTGATACAGGCAGCGCCGCTTGAGCGCGTCGTGCAGGTCGCGGGTGCGGTTCGACGTCAAGATCACGATCGGCGGGTACGCGGCCCGGATCGTCCCGATCTCCGGGATCGTGACCGACCCCTCGGCGAGCAGCTCGAGCAGGAAGGCCTCGAACTCCTCGTCGGCCCGGTCCACCTCATCGACGAGCAGGACCGCCGGCCGGGGCCCGGGATGCTGGATCGCGCGCAGCAACGGGCGGTCCACCAGATAGTCGGGCCCGAACAGCGAGTCCTCCTCGATGTCGGCCCCCTGCGCCTCCGTGAGCCGGATCCGCAGCAGCTGGCGCGGGTAGTTCCACTCGTACAACGCCTCCGAGGCGTCGATCCCCTCGTAGCACTGCAACCGGATCAGGGGGGTGTCCAGGTACGCGGCGAGTGCCGCCGCAGCCTGGGTCTTGCCCACCCCCGCCTCACCTTCCAGCAGCAACGGCTGGGGCAGGCGGGCGGCGCAGAACAGTGCGATGGCCAGGCCCTCGTCCGTGAGGTAGCCGACCTCACGCAGTCCATCGGCGAGGGCGCGGGGGGAGCCGACCCGTGCGGGCAGGTCTCCGGGGCCGGTCAGCTCCTGCCTCGCCTGGTGAGCAGCCACCACAGGAACGCGACCACGGCCACGCCGGCCAGGACCGGTGCGGCCCGCCTGAGAACCGGGGCACCGGCGGTGTCGAAAAGGTCGATCGCCTCGTCCTGGTGCGGCAGCTCCGGAGCAGGTCGTGCCGGCTCCTCGGGTCTGCGCGCCGCTGGGGTGGGCTCGCCAGGTCCGGAGGGCTCGGGTTCGGGTTCGGGTTCGGGCTCGGGTTCGGTCATGAGGGCGGCGAGGTTGGCGGCGAACTTGTCGACGAGGCGCGCTGCCACGTCCTGCACGACCCCGCGCCCGAACTGCGCCACCTTCCCGGTGATCACCAGGTCGGTCGTGACATCGACCCTGGTGCTCTCGGGGGACTCGGCGTGCAGGGACACGTGGGCCGTGGCCTGTGCAGTCCCGCTGCCGCGCGCCTCGTTGCCCGAACCCTCGATGACGGCCACGTGCGCGGCGGCGTCGCGTTCGAGGAAGGTGCCCTTCCCCTTGTAGGTGACAGTGACAGGACCCAGCTTGACCTTGACCGACCCGGTGACGTCGTCACCGTCGACGGACGTCAGTGTGGCCCCGGGCATGCACGGCGCCACGCGCTCGATGTCCATCAGGGTGTCCCACGCGCGGTCGATCCCGGCTGGGACTGTGAAGGAGTTGAGCAGTTCCACGGCGGCCTCCGTCGTCGCGCTGGCGCGGGGGGTTCCGCTCACCGCACGCTTCGGACCCTAGACCCGGTGCCGGTATTCGCGCACGGCAGTCCGCAGGCCGACGGCTCCTGCCCCGGGATACGCTCGCCGTGCTGGTTCTTGCGACCCAGACCCGCGGGAGGCGCGATGCGTGAGGTTGTGCCCGATCTTGTCGCGGCGCTGGACCGCGGTGAGTCGGCCGCGGTGGCCACGGTCGTACGCACCTGGCGCTCGGCTCCTCGCCCTGCGGGAGCGGCGATGGTGGTGCTCTCCAACGGTGAGGCCGTGGGGTCGGTCAGCGGCGGGTGCGTCGAGGGGGCGCTGTACGAGGTCGGCACCCAGGTGCTGGCCGACGGCGATCCGCAGTACGAGAGCTACGGCGTCAGCGACGACGACGCGTTCGCGGTCGGCCTGACCTGTGGCGGGATCATCGACGTCTTCGTCGAGCAGGTCTCGGACACGACCTGGCCCGAGCTGCGACGGCTGGCCACAGACATCGCCAGTGGCGATCCGGTGGCGGTGGCGACGGTCTTTCGCGGTGAGGGGCCGGTGGGCCGGCACCTCGTGGTTCGTCCCGGTGAGGTGGAGGGCTCGCTGGGCGACGAGTACCTCGACCAGGTCGTGGCGGACGAGGCGCGCGGGATGCTCGAGTCCGGTGCGACGGGGACGATCTACGTCGGCACCGAGGGGCGCCGGCTTGCAGAGGAGCTCGAGGTCTTCGTCGTCAGCTATGCCCCGCCGCCCCGCCTCGTGATCTTCGGTGCCATCGACTTCGCTGCGGCGCTGGCCAGGGTGGGCAAGCTCATGGGCTTCTACGTCGTCGTGTGCGACGCCCGGCCCGTGTTCGCGACGCGGCGGCGGTTCCCGGACGCCGACGAGGTCGTCGTGGACTGGCCGCACCGATGGCTCGCGACGCAGGACGTCGATGCGCGGACCGTGATCTGCGTTTTGACCCATGACACGAAGTTCGACGTGCCCGCGCTCGAGGTGGCGCTGCGTACCAAGGCCCGCTATGTCGGTGCGCTCGGGTCCCGGCGTACGCACGCAGATCGCTTGGTACGACTGAAGGAAGCGGGACTGAACGACGAGGAGCTGTCCCGGTTGCACTCGCCGATCGGGTTGGACCTCGGAGCCCGTACGCCGGAGGAGACGGCGATCTCGATCGCCGCGGAGATCGTGCTGGACCGTTGGGGCGGCACGGGTACGCGACTGGTGCACAGCGAGGGCCCGATCCACCCGGATGCGCCTCGGTGACGGGCCGCACCGCGGGTGTGGTGCTCGCCGCCGGTGAGGGTCGCCGCTTCGGAGGCCCGAAGGCACCGGCCGTCGTCGACGGCGAGCGGCTCGTGGACCGCGCGGTTCGGACCCTGCGCGATGGTGGCTGCGACCCCGTCTTGGTGGTGCTCGGCGCGTGGGTGGGGGAGGTGGCGGCGGCGCACGTCGTGGTGAACGACGACTGGGCCAGCGGCATGGGGTCCTCGCTGCGGCACGGGATCGCCGCACTCGCCGCGTACCCCGACGTGGACCGAGCCGTCGTGAGCCTCGTCGACCTACCGGGTCTGACCGCCGCCGCGGTCCGCCGGCTGGTCGAGGACGGTGGGGACCTCGGTGCCTGCACCTACGACGGCGTACGCGGACACCCTGTCGTGTTCGCCCGTTCGCACTGGGCCGGCGTGGTGGCCGGCGCAACAGGGGACAAGGGGGCGCGCGACTCCCTGCGCAGCCACGCCGCTCAGGTCGTGCTGGTCGAGGTGGGCGACGTCGCAGACGGCACCGACCTGGACTTCCCGGTGGCCGGACCCGCCGTCGCGGGCAGTGCGCAGTGAGCCGCGGGGCGTACCGCGCGCTGGTCGTGACCGTGTCGACGCGTACGGCGGCAGGGACCTGGCAGGACCGGTCGGGCCCGGTGCTGCGCGATGGGCTCGTCGCGCTCGGGCTCGACGTCGCCGGACCCGTCGTAGTGGCCGACGGTGATGCGGTCGCACAGGCGCTGCGCGAGGGCGTCGCGGCCGGCTACCAGCTGATCGTCACCACCGGCGGGACCGGTCTGACCCCGACCGACCGCACCCCGGAGATGACCCGGCTGGTGATCGAGAGGGAGGTGCTGGGGGTCGCGGAGGCGATCCGGGCCTACGGTGTCACACAGGGCGTCGCGTCAGCGATGCTCTCGCGCGGTGTGGCGGGGCTCGCCGGCCGCTGCCTGATCGTGAACCTGCCCGGATCCACCGGCGGCGTACGCGACGGGCTCATCGTGCTCGGTCCGGTCATACCGCATGCGCTGGAGCAGATCCCCGGCTCGGACCACGGGACGTCAGACCCGGGACAGCGCGACTGAGCTCTCGCGACCGGGCGCGTGGACTTCCCAAAGACGACTTTGGTCTCACCGAGAGTTTGCCTTCTCCGACGTACCGTGGCGCTCGGCCGGCGCGCGATGCGGCATCGCGACGCAGTGATCCGGCGGTCCCGACCTGGAAGGGTTTGTGCCCTTGTCGACCAAGCGTCCGACCGTTGGCGACGGTGACGCGGGGTCCCCGACGGAGCCGGTGGTCCCGGTCGGTGGCATCCCTGTTGGGCGCGGCACGCATTCCCGATCTCAGGGCCGCGTGATCCGGCATCGCGTGTGCGAGGGCGCGTTGCTGTTGGTCATTGTCGCAGTGGGCTGGTTCGCCTGGTCGTTCACCGGGTACGTACGCGACTCGCAGGGCGAGCCGACGAACGTCCTGCTCGCTGAGTGGGGCAGGGATCACCACCTCGGCGCAGTCGTTGCGACGGCGGAGAACGTGTATTACGACCACTTCGACACCACACCGGTCGGTGGAACACCCACCGAGACCGTGCAGGTCGGCGGTGCTCCTGCACCCGGCCCCAGCACCGCACCGCGAGGGACGGAACCTGCTCGCCGACATCTGAACCCGCCACCGACGGTTCTGTCACCGGCAGCGAATTCCCTACCGCTGGAAGGGGTATGGCAACCGGTCGGGTCCACGGTGGACGGTATCCCTGCCGTCTACGCCACACGGGTCCGACCCGACGCCGTTCACACCAGCGTGCTCGCGTCGGTGATGTGGATCGACACCTCGCTCACCCACGCGATGTTCGTCCCCGGCTACATCGAGCCCGGAGGCCCGGCACCGTCGGCCGGGGCCCTTCCGAAGCAGTACTGGTCGCAGGTCCTGGCGAACTTCAACGGTGCGTTCAGGTTGCAGGACTCCCAGGGCGGGTACTTCTACCACGGCACGACGGTTTCCCCGCTGCAGCCCGGCGCCGCTTCGGCCGTCATCTACCAGGACGGCTCGATCAGGATCGGTCAGTGGGGGCGCGACGTCTCGATGACGCCCTCGGTGGTCGCGGTGCGCCAGAACCTCAACTTGATCGTGGACGGTGGCAGGTCGCAGGTGACGTCGTCCTACCAGTGGGGTGCAACGACCCACGGGGAGAGCCTGGCGTGGCGTTCCGCGGTCGGCCAGCGCCCCGACGGCAGCATCGTGTACGTCGGATCTCCGGGTCTGTCCGCGGCATCGCTGGCCGACACGTTGGTGCGCGCTGGCGTCGTACGCGCGATGGTGCTCGACATGAACAACTGGTGGGTGGCCGGCTTCTACTTCAGCCACGCCGGCGACGGCACTCCGCTCTGCGCAAAGCTGGACCCGAACATCCAGGAGAGCTGCAACAGGTTCCTGAACCGCTACAAGCGCGATTCCTTCCAGTTCCTGGCAGCGCCCTGACGCGTCGCCTCAGATCTTGAGCCTGCGGAAGACCGGCCGCGGCAGGTGCCGCAACCCGGACATGACCACCCGAAGCCCCGCCGGGACCCAGACGATGTCCTTGGAGCCCACCAGGGCCTTCTCGACGGCGGCGGCGACGTCTGCGGCGTTGACCGACATCGGCGCGTCCGGCAGGCCGGTGGTCATCCGGGTCCGTACGAAGCCGGGACGGATGATGATGACCCGTACCCCGGTGCCGCGCAGGGAGTCCCCCAGCCCCTGGGCGAACGCGTCGAGGCCCGCCTTGCTCGATCCGTAGACGAAGTTCGAGCGCCGCGCCCTCTCACCGGCCACCGAGGACAGCACCACCAACGTGCCGTGTCCCTGACGGCGCATCGCCGTCGCGACTCGAAGTCCCAGCGACACCGCTGCGACGTAGTTCACCTGCGCGACGTTCACCGCGAGGTCCGGATCGGCCTCAGCGGCCAACTGGTCCCCCAGCACACCGAACGCGAGCAGGGCCACGTCAAGGTCGCCTTCGGCGAACATCGCGTCGACGGTGGCCTGGTGGCTGTCGGTGTCCAGCGCGTCCAGGCCGAGAGTGCGTACGTGCGTCGCGCCCGCCTCGCGCGCCGAGGTCTGCGCCGCCTCCAGCGCCGATGGATCCCGTCCGGCGAGCACCACTGTGCGGGTACGCCCGTCGCACAGTTTGGCGGTCACGGCCAGCGCGATCTGCGAGGTTCCACCCAGGACTCCGAGCGACTGCGGCTCTCCGAGGGCGTTCATCACAGCGACAGCCTCCTGGACTGGTCCGAGCGGAGCCGGCGATGGGGGTCGACGCGATCGCGCAGCTCCGACCATTCGGCCAGCCGAGGGTACGTGGCCGCCAGCAGGTCCGGCGCCATACGAGAGTCCTTGGCGAGGTAGAGGGCGCCGCCGGAGCCCGCGACGATCCTGTCGAGGCCGTCGAGCAGGCCACTCAAACCCGGTGTCTCGACAGGGAAGTCAAGCGTCAGCGTCCAGCCAGGCCGGGGGAACGACAGGGGGCCGGGGGTGCCGGGGCCCAGTCGCTTGAGGACCGTGAGGAACGACGGCGCCTGCGCTGTGCTGATCCGGTCGAGGACCGCGCGCAGGCTGCCCTCGTCGGGTACGACGCACTGGTACTGCAACAGCCCTCGCGGGCCGTACAACCGGTTCCACGAGCGGACTCCGTCCAGCGGGTGGAAGAAGGCTCCGATTCCTTGCAGCTCGTCGTTGCGGGACCGTGGTGTCTTGCGGTACCAGGCCTGGTTGAACGCGGCGATGCTGGCCCGGTTCAGCAGTCCGGTCGGCACCCACGATGGCGCGCCCACGAAGGCCCGTGGCGCGAAGCTGCGCGAGGTCGGCCCGGCCACCGGGACCTGGTCGTGCGTCGCGTGCTCGCCCGAGGTCACGACTCCCCGCCCCATGTGTCGCCCGCGTGCCAGACAGTCCAGCCAGGCGACCGAGTAGCGGTGATGGTCGGCCTGCTCGAGTGCCACGAGCAGCTGGTCGAGGTCGGCGGCGCGGACCGTGTCGACGAGCATCGACGACGTCTGCACCGGGATCAGCCGGATGGTGGCGTCGAGCATGACGCCGGTCAGGCCCATCCCGCCGGTCGTGGCCCAGAACAGCGCCGGCTCGGTCTCCGGGGAAACCTCGCGGACCGTCCCGTCGGCCGTGGCGAGACCGAACCTCGTGACGTACCGGCCGAAGGACCCGTCGCGATGGTGGTTCTTCCCGTGGACGTCCGCCGCGATCGCGCCCCCGACGGTGACCTGCCGCGTCCCCGGGGTGACCGGCAGGAACCATCCCGTCGGTAACAGCACGCGGGCAAGGGTGTCCAGCGAGACCCCGGCCTCCGTGTGCACGGTGCCGGTCTGCCCGTCGAACGAGATGACCTTGTCGAGTGCGGTCATGTCGAGCACCAGGCCACCGGCGTTCTGGGCCGGGTCGCCGTATGACCGGCCGAGACCTCGGGCCACGACACCGCGATCGGGAAACAGGCTGCTGTCGCTGAGGATTTCCGGAACCTGCTCGGCCCGGACGCCACGTCGGACGTACCCGGCCGTGAGCGCGGTTCGACCCCAGCCGCCGATCAGGTCGGGGTCGAGCTCAGCTGGCACCGGCGGCCACCACGAATGTGATCAGCCACAGCAGTCCGAGCAGCTGCAAGCCACGGTCGCGCAGCACGACCTCCTCGGGTGCACCGGTCACCCCCCTGTCCACGTCCATCGCATAGCGCATCAGCGCGAACACGAACGGCGCGACGGAGATCTGGGCCCAGACCTGGTGGTGGTGACCGACCCCGACCGACCACAGCGCGTAGAACACGATCGTCGCGGCCCCCGCCATGCCCCACACGAAGCGCAGGTAGGTAGCCGAGTAGCTCACCCGGGCCGGCGCCCGAGGGTCCTGCGGCGTGCCTCCATGCAGGTCGGCGAATCGCTTTCCCGCCACCATGAACAGGGACCCGAAGGCGGCCACGAGCAGGAACCATTGTGACAGCGGGACACTGGTCGCGACCCCACCGGCTATGGCACGCAACAAGAATCCGGCGGACACCGCGGCAAGGTCAAACACGGCCTGGTTCTTCAGGCCCCATGAGTAGGCGGCATTGATGGCGAGGTAGAGCGCAACGACCCCGGCCAGCTGTGGGGAGATCAGCGTCCAGCTCAGCACCAGGGCGACCCCGGCCAGCACCACGCTCCCGACCAGTGCGGTGGCGGGAAGCACGGTCCCGGCCGCCACCGGCCGGTATCGCTTCATCGGGTGCAGCCGGTCGGTGGCGACGTCGGAGACGTCGTTGACCAGATAAGTGGCGCTGGAGGCCAAGCAGAACACCACGAACGTGATGGCGGTGCGCGACAGGTTGGGTGAGCTCAGCAACTGCCCGCTCGCCAGTGGCGCCGCCGCAACGAGGATGTTCTTGACCCACTGCTGGGGTCGGAGAGACGCGACGTGGGCACGGACGACGGTCACGATCGAGGGTGCGGCCTCGGCATGCGCCCCGGGGGCGCCGGGGCGCTCTGTGACCGGACCGGAGGCCATGACCTGGTTCCTCTCGTGACGCTGGCACATGTGCCGACTCGCCGTCGTACCGTGCCCAGCCTAAGCCCGTTGCCTGCCATGCCCGGCGCACCGCTCGTGACTGTCGGGGGTGCCCGACTCCGTACGCTGACACCTGGCCGCCCGTTCGGGCGCCGGTGACGGAGCGGAGTGCGCGCGTGAGGCTTACCACTCGCATGATGGCGTTCGCTGCGGCCTGGGCGATGCTGTGTGCAGCTCTGGTCGGTGGAGCGATGGCTCCGGCGACAGCCGCGCCGGGAGCCGCCCTTGCCGCTGTCAAGGCGCGACCTCCGGTGTCCGGTATCCTGGCGGCCGCCGGGGTACGCCAGTTCGCCGACTGCCGCGGACCGTTGCGGGCCGGTCTGCCGACCGGACCGACCGTCGTGCTCGTGTCGGGGCTGGGAGCCAGCTCGGCCTATTGGGGCAGGGTCCGCGCCGCGCTGCTGCCCACGACACGGGTGTGCGTCTACGACCGTCCGGGACTGGGATACAGCCCGGCACGTTCGGCAGCCCGCGTGGTGGACGCCGGCACCCATGCCGCGGAGCTCGCCGGGCTGCTGACGGCCGCTCACGAGACCGGGCCGCTGGTGATCGTGGGCCACTCGTACGGCGGACTCCTCGTGCGGGCCTTCGCGATCCGCTACCCATCGCGGGTGGCCGCCGTGATGATGCTGGATGCCTCGTACGCCGACCAGTGGCGCTCCGGCTCGCGCTACTGGCCCGAGCCACGGGCCCGCATCGACATGCTGAGGACCCAGCAGATCGTGTGGGGGCTGCCGAGGCTTGGGCACAAGCCCCTGATCGTCATGACGGCCGGGATCGGCAGCAGCTCGCACTGGCTCGATCGCCAGCGGGCCATGGCCAGGATGTCAGCCGACGTCGAGCACGTGATCATCCCGAGATCCAGCCACGTGATCCAGCAGCACGACCCAGCGGCCGTCGTCTACGGTGTCACGCTGCTGGTCCGGTCGGTGCGGGACCGGGCGGCGCTGCCCCCCTGCTCCGCTCTCGCGCCACGCTGGGCCGCGGTGGGGGCGCGCTGCGTACGGTGAAACTCCGCGCTGGCGCGCGGGTGTGCCTGCGCCGGCAGTTTGCCGGATTCGTACGAAGTCATTGCCGTCAGGGAACTGTTTGCCGCCTACCTTCGTGGTGGGATCCGGACAGAAATCCCGGGTGGTGGTGGCGAGATGTGGGTCCGCGGGTCGGACGGCGCCGCTATGCCGATGCGGCCTTGGCGCGCCGCTTCGGTGCTGGGATTGGCCGCGGTGCTTGCCGGCTGCGGCTCCGCCGCCGGGGCCTCCCCTTCGTCCGGTCGGGCCTCGGTTGCGTCCGGGCTGACATCGTCCGGGTCCTCCCAGGCCGACGGTGCCACTGCGAGTCCGGTGTCGTCGCCTCCGTCCGCGCACTTGTCGCCACCGGTGGCTGCTGGGCTTCGGTGGGTCGGGTACGCCACCCCGGCCGGAGGTGCGCCGTACGTCTATGTGGCCCAGACGGACGGCGGCCGCATCGGGTTGCTCTGGATGGACTCCTCTCGCCTGAGGTTTCGCTATGTACCCGGGTACCACGTCCCCGAGACCGGCCCGACCATGACGGCAGACACGCAGCCTGCGACCTGGGTGCCGCACATGGTGGCGGCGTTCAACGGGGGCTTCCGCCTGGCCGACGCAGTGGGCGGATACTTCTACGCCGGACGCCTGGTCCGGTCGATGATGGCCGGCAGGGCGGCGTTCGAGATCTCCGCGGGCGGCAGGCTCGAGGTTGGCGTATGGGGACAGGGCCTCGCACTGACACCTGGCACCGTCGTCATCCGGCAGAACCTGCCACCACTGGTCTCCGGGTACCGCTCGCAGGCATCTCCCGCAGACTCACCGGACGCCTGGGGGCGGGCCAACGGTGGGCTTCCCCACGCGAATCGGTCCGCTCTGGGCCAGCTTGCGGACGGTGCCCTGGTGTTCGCGTACGGCTCGGAATTGTCGGCCGTGGACATGGCCGCGGCCATGACGGCGGTCAATGTGCGTACGGCCGTGATGCTCGACATGAACAAATCGTGGCCCAGCGCGTTCGTCTATCGCCACGTCGGCGGACAGATTGTGGGACAGCGGATCCTCCCCTCGATCTGGCGCGACCCGACGATCTACCTGCACCGGTTCAGCAAGGACTTCGTCGTGGCGATGGCACCATGAACTGGTGACGGAACTGGGACCTTGGGCGCTCCCGGCTCGTTCTGTGGATGACTGACGTTCCAGTACCCGGCCAGCACTATCCGGGGTCGGCGTCGAAGGAAACGGTGATTCGCTGGGGTGGGGTTCGTAGCTCGATGCGGGCCAGGCGGGTCAGGGCTCGCTCGTCGGCTGCGGTAGGACGGGTGATGTCCAGCGCGCGGGGCCAGAGCCGGGCGTGCCGTACGACGGCCACCTCGGCGGAGTACACCAGGGCCTGGGTGACCAGGTACAGCAGTGCGAAGAGCCCGACGATCGTGGCGAAGCTGCCGTATACCGGGCCGCTCCGGGTGACGAAACGCGTCAGGAGCGGACCCAGAACCAGCAGGATCGCCGTGACGCAGATGGCCCCTGTGGCGGCCCCGGGCCACACGGCGCCGAACGGTTTACGGCCGGCGATCAACAACTTCGGGGCGGCGACGAGCATCGCGAAGCAGACGCCGAGAATGCCTGCAGCGCTGGCGATCCGCGGTGCCTGACTTACGTCCGGCAGCTCGGCGGACACGACGGTGAGAGCGCCGATCAACAACACGGACACGAGCAGGACGACGAGCATCGTGAGGCTGCGAACGTAGCGCGGGAACCAACCGAACCTGCGTCGGAAGGGGAAGGCTGCGAGCTGGTTGAGCGCGTCCTGGGTGGAGAACACGACCCCGGTGCCGGACAGGAACAGGCCGACGACGCCGACGGCGAGGGGCAGCCCGCCGGTCGGCAGCGAGGTCACCGCGCTTTCGACGGTGGCACGGAGCTCGGCCGGGACGATGCTGTTGATGACCCGGCTGCGCAGCTCGGGGTCGCCGGCCAGGATGTTCGTGACCGCGACCACCGCGAGCAGCAGGATCGGGAAGATCGACAGGAAGCCGTAATAGGTGATGAGGGCCGCCTGCCTGCCGCCGGAGTCGTCGCCGTACTTCTTGATGACCGCGTAGCAGAAGCCCACGAAGGAGTGACGTTGCTGGAACTGATCCAGCCACCGGATCACGCGCTGCAGGAGCGCGCCGAGGCCCGGGTCGTCGTCGGTCTCGTCGCTCACCGGGTCAGTCTGGCCGACGGCGGGCGCGCTGGCCTACGAGGTACGCACCAGCTGCTGCGGCGCGCCCGGGCGCGGGTGCGTGGGCGGCCGGCCGTCCAGTGCTGCCCTGCCGATGTGGTCGGCGACCTCGTCGATCCCCTCTCGAGGATCACCCGAGGTGACGCGGACGTGGTCGCTGGCGAGCGGGGCGGCGATGAAGGGGCCGCCCGTGTCCACCCGGATGCCCACGGCGACGAGGGTGATGAGGGCGGTTCGCTCGTCCTGGACCTCGATCCAGAGGTGCACCCCGATGCCGCCGAGCCCATCACCCCGCGCTCGGCGGTACGGTTTCCGGATCTGCAGGTCGAACGACCGTGAGAGGCGAACACGTCATGTCGGTGGTACGCGCGGCACTGGTCCAGACGGCTTGGACCGGTGACAAGGAGTCGATGATCAAGCTTCACGAGGAGCACGCGCGTGCGGCAGCGGCGCAGGGCGCGAAGGTGATGTGCTTCCAGGAGCTGTTCTACGGCCCGTACTTCTGTCAGGTGCAGGACACGGCGTACTACGAGTACGCGGAGTCGATCCCGGGTCCGACGACCGAGCGGTTCCAGGCGTTGGCGGCGGAGCTGGGCATGGTGCTGGTGCTGCCGATGTACGAGCGTGAGCA
>JANWJC010000142.1 GCA_025449595.1 Acidobacteriota bacterium
CGAAGGCCGTACAGCCGAGAGGGGCCTCATCGCGGCTCGTGGCGGTGACGATCCGCACCACGTAGGCCCGCCGCCCGCCCTGGGCGAAGAAGGCGGCCACCGCGTACGGCAGCAGCCCGGGGCCCTCGAACGATCCGAACAGCTCGAGGTAGTCGTCCCAGCGGTCCAGGGCCACCGCGACCGACCGCGCCCGGAACGGACCAGGCGCGTCCAGCGCCGGATCATCGACCAGTTCCCAGGCCGGGCCGCGCGGGGTTACGCCGACGAATCCCGCCACATCCATCGGCTCGATGGTCAGCCTGGGCGCCGGCGCCACCGGGGCGAAATAGACCCCGGGCGGTCCCAGGGGCACCCCGGGCAGCGTACCGTCGGCGATGGGCTGGCTCGCACTGGTGATGTTGAGCACGACCGCCTGCCGCTACTCGTACTCGATGCCCTCGTGGACCAGGTGGAGCTCCTCGAGCGCCACCTCGCCCCCGCCCTTAGCGGCGAGCGTCGGGCCCACCCACTTCTTGGGCTGGGCGTTCTTCAGCACCAGGCTCACCACCTCGTTGCGAGCCTCGTCGAGCATCACGATGGTGACCGACCGTGGCTGGTACTGGCCGTCGCGGGTCGCCTTGAACCACGCGAAGATGTCCGTCGTGCCGACCAGGCCGCGCTTGAGAGTGACCTCGTCAGTCTTGAACGTGTTCGGGATCTTGCGGACGGTGTTGAACATCTCGGTGCCGGTCCGGTATTCGGAGTAGTTCACCTCGCTGCCGATACCCGAGACGTCCGAGAAGCCGGCGTCGATGGGGCCGCCGCCCGCCACGTCGCCGAACTCCACCTTGAAATTGAATGCACCGTACGGGTTGTCCCGTTTCGTAGCCATAACGCCCTTCCTTTCCCTTAGCCGCGGGCGTCAGCGGTCCATTGCCCGATGCGGAAGATCACGAACTCGGCCGGCTTGACCGGCGCGACGCCGATCAGGCAGATCAGCCGGCCGTTGTCGAGATCGTTCTGCGACATCGTGCTGCGGTCGCACAGAACGAAGTACGCTTCATCCGGGGTCGCGCCCATCAGCGCGCCGTTACGCCACTG
Source organism: Acidobacteriota bacterium (assembly GCA_025449595.1). Taxonomy (GTDB): domain Bacteria; phylum Actinomycetota; class Actinomycetes; order S36-B12; family CAIYMF01; genus JAFIHG01. The sequence goes on from JANWJC010000142.1 coordinate 1,081, forward strand.
CACCTCGAGAAAGTCCTTGATGGTCCGGGTGATGTTGCGCCACAATGCCTCGTTGTTGGGCTCGAAAACGACCCATTGGGTGCCCTTGTCGATGGAATGCTCGAGATAGATGAAAAGCCGCCGGACGTTGACGTAGAGCCATTCCGGGTCCGAGCTCAGCGTGCGCGCGCCGCAGACGCGGTGTCCCCGGTCGGGGAAGAAACGCAGCGCGTTGATGTTCTCGGGGTTGAGTATCTCGTCGCGGCCCTGGTTGATGTTGCTCTCGAACTTCGTCAGCCCGTAGACGACCTCGTTGGCCGGTGCCTTGAAGACACCTCGAGTGATGTCGCTGCGCGCGTAGATGCCCGCGACGAAGCCGGACGGCGGGAGTTCGAGCTTCGGCGTGGGAACGCCGGGAACGGGCGGGCCGTTCGGGTCGAGTGTCTCGATCCACGGGTGGTAGAGAGCCGCGTACGTCGAATCGAAGTTGCCCCGGAACGCGCGGACCGTGTTGATGGAGGCGTGCTGGGGTCCGTCGACGATGGCGATCCGGTATCGACTGGTTTCGGCGTGCCTGATCAGGTCCTGTGTGACCAGGAACCGCGTGTCGCCGTCGGCGATGCCGCCGGCCTCGGGCAGCGCGACGATCGCGATATCGTCCACCTCGGCCAGCGCCTCGAGCCCGGTCGCCTTCTTGGTGACATCGTCGGGGTCGGCCGGCAGCCCCATGAAGTGAGCCTCGTCAGGGAAGGCGCCGTCCTTGCCGCCAGAAAGCCGGAACTGACCGATAGGCTCGCCGGTGCCGACCAGGCCCAGCAGCACCCAGATGGCGTTGGTCCCGGCTGAGGTGTAGTCGTAGTCGAACCACACCACGCAGTCTTCGTCTTCCGGATCGTCAAGCGCGAGCACCTGGTTGATCGCCCGGTTGCCTCCGTCGGCGAGCCCGAGCCGCGCGTACAGGTCGTTACGGTCGGGACTCACCGTGACGGTGACGTTGACCTGGACGGGCCGCAGCCAGTCGGTGAGCGCAGGCTGTTTAAGGGCATTGGTGCGGTCCGTGAACGTCTGGGTCCCGTCGCCGCCAATGGTGACGATCACGAGCTTGTCCGGGTCCAGCGGCGTCTTCGCACCCGGCTGGGTGGCCGGCGGCGGCGACACGATCTCGAGGATCGTGCCGCTGCTGGCGACCCCGGACACCTTCGCGGTCGGACCGGTGTGAGTGCCCACGTCACCGCCGCGGACAGCCGACACGGTGACCAGGACGTTGCCGAGGGCCCCCGGCCAGCGCGCGCTGAAATTAGCCACGGACGGCGGCTGCGATGCGATGGGCACGGGTGCCGACGCGACGCCGTTATCGTCGGGAGACAGGGGGTTATAGATCCGGGAGATGTACAGGAGGCTTCCTCCGTTGAGGAAGAAGGCGCGGGCCGCGTGCGCGAGGTACGGCAGCGGCAGCTGCGGAGGCTTCAGCGTCGCGGCCAGGTAGCCGTCGAACTGCTCCAGGCCGCCGTAGACTCGCTCAAACTCGGCGTAGCTGGTGACGACGCGGGGCTCGGTTGCCTTCGGGCCGTTGAGGTACTGGACGGGTCCGTAGTGTGTGAGGCCTGCGAAGCCGGTGGTCGATGTCGGTACGCCCTGGATCGACGTGGAGCGGAAGCTGACCTCCTCGACGTACACGCCAGGAGCCAGGTACTCGGGCATGGGCCTCCTCTCGGGGTAGTTGTCAGTTGAGGACGAACGGGAGCGGACGGGTCGACTGGCCGCGCTGGCAGGTCACCACCTGGCTGGTCGTCGAGGTATAGCCGGGGGGCAGTACCTCTCCCGCAGCCACCGGATCCGACGGGTCGAGCGTGGCGATCCGCTCGACGGGCAGGAGCCACAACGGGTCGCTGCGCGACTGCGCGGGCGAGTCCACCGGCGTTCCAGGCGGCGGCACCGGCCGCGCGTGGACGGTGACGTCCACGTCGACCTCGAGGCTGGGCTGCTGTGCCTGTATGAGCGACAAAGACCCGATGAACAGGAGAAACTCTCCCCGGTCATCTCCGTGAGCACGCCATGGCACGGACTGGTTCACTCCGTTCGCCGTGGCCTCGACGCGGGCCCACTGAACCGGAGGGCCGCCCGGTCCCCACGTGACCTGACCCTTGACGATGGTGGCCCCGGCATGAGTGCCGTAGTCCGCGCCGGGGAACAGCAGCGGACGGCAGCCGCGCGGGGCGAGTGGCACCGCCGGATCGGAGGCGTGGGCCTTGTCCGCCGCGAGCACGTCAGCCAGGGCCGGCACGGGGACGGACAGCCGCCGCGACACGTAGCGGCGGCCCGGGTCGACGATCCGCACGTCCAGCCGGGCCTGGCCGCCGACATCCCGTGCGATGAAGGCGACCGAGAACCGGCCGGAGGGATTCTGCCGTACCCCGGGCAGCCCGATGGCGTCGTCGGCATCGCCGGACGGGGAAGGGGTGCGGGCAGATCTGGGGATCGGGTGCGGCCGGGGAACGTTCTCCGAGAACACGCCGAGGCTGGCGATCGGACCCGCCCGCCCGAGGGCGTCGGCCAGCTCGATTCCCAGCCGCAAGCGCCTGATGCGCTCGTCCCACACCTGCGCGAGGATCTCGTTCATGATCCCCTCCCGGTGCCGTTCGGGCCGAGATCGCTACGTGTTCCCTGGACATGGGTGAGCACACCCGGCCGTGCGTCGCCGGCAGGCGTGGAGACAACGACAATCCGGGCGATATACGGAATGCTCAGCCGGAAGTCGCAGGCCAGGCTCTCGAACGTGCGCATGAGGTCGTCGGTGGGGATGTCTTCGAGATAGAGCTGCACCGCCTCGTTAGCCGACCAGTCCCCGTCCGGATGCAGGAGCGGGCCGCTGAGCGAGCCCAGTTGCTCCAGGATCTGCAGGGCCCGGCCGATAAGGCGGTGCTCGTGGTCGGCGTTGTCCGCGAAGGCGGTGAACAGGTAATGCAGGTCAACGGGCAAGTGGGCGTTACCGTCGACCGAGCCGATCGCCGACCAGCTCGCCCGCATCGTCTTGTTGAAATCGACCCGGTACAGCAGGATGGATATGGTCGGGCGGATCAGGAAGGGCGATCCCGGATCCAGGTCTTCGGTCTGGATGAGCTGAGCGCGGGCATTTTCGCCGGCTATGGGCGGCACCGCGGAGAAGCCGGCGTTGAGCACCATTTCCAGGCTCTTGCCCACTGCCGCGATGCTTCCGAAACCAGCCACACCGCGAGCCTGACGCAGGTTCGTCACCCCTACGTCACCAGTGGCACGCGTCAGTCGTCCGGCTGGCGGGCGACGTCAAGGATGAAGGTCCTGATGGCCTCGACGGCCTGCGCGACGTCGGTCAGCGTGCGCCGGTGCTGGGTAGACGCATCGTCGACGTCGGGCCGCTCGGTGAGCGTGATCATCAGGCCGGATTCGTGCCGAACCACTCGCACGATGCACACGCCACACCGTTCTGGCTCGGACTGCATCGGACAACTATGACAATGCATTGTCACCGCAGCGTTGGTCTCCGCGTTGCCATGACAGGTCCACGCGACGGCGACGATGCGGTGACGCGACGACCAGACAATGCCAGGGTCCGCAACCATGGAGGACCCCTGAACAACCAACCGACCGACCAGAACCCGGCTGAGCCGCCCGCGGCGGGCGGGACTCCGCCGCCGCCGGCCGCGGACCTCGAACTGACCGCGCCGCGGGAATGCCCGGACTGCAGTCCCCGAGCGCTCGACCCGCTCCGCTGCCGGGCCGAGGGCGTGCAGGCAGAAGCGGCCTACGACAAGGACAACCCGGGCGCGGACCCTGACAAGTACGAGAAGGCCAGGCTGGACTACGGCAAGGCCCGGCACGATGCGACTGCGGTCGTAGCCGAGGTCCGGAGTCAGCTCGCCCATGTGACCGACCAGCTGCGGTGCATCATCGACGACCGCGAGACCGTCGAGTGCCTCGACGACGCATGGCTCGAGGTCAAGGAGCGTCTCAAGGTGTGCGACCCCCGGCTCGGATGCTGCGTCGATGACGACGGCGACTTCGACACGGACGTCTCCGAATGCCGCATCGAGATCATCAAGGCGCGCATCGCCGAGTACGGGCACCGCACCCAGGAGGCCGAAAAGTGCTTCGACAACCTGCTCAAGGAGCCGGAGCGGCTTACCGAGCGGGTCGCGCAGCTTACGGCCGAGGTGACCGGTATCGCGAGCGATGTCGGCGGCGACCCGGCGACGACGGATTTCAAGAGGCTGTACGCGCGAGCCCTGGTGGCCGAGCGGCATCTCGACGAGGTCTGGTGGGGCTATCCCCATGCGCACGACTACGCCGACTGCCTGTGCCTCGCGCTGAGGGTCTCGTTGCGGGGCCGGGCCGCCCTGTCGAGGCTCACGGGTGAACTGGCGGTGCGCACGTGCCGGATCGGGGCACGCGAAGCCCGGTGCGAGCATCTCCGCACGTACACCGTGGACGGGATCATCGAAGAGTACGTGCGCAAATGCCATCCGCGACATGAGCATGACCGCGACGGCGACCGCCGCGGCGACGAAGACGAGGACCACGACGGGGACCACGACGGGGACCGGGACCACGAC
>JANWJC010000143.1 GCA_025449595.1 Acidobacteriota bacterium
CGTCGTCGACGACTCGTGCTTCCACGACGGGCACCTGCCCGAGATCCTCGACGAGCTGCAGTCGTGCCTGGCGGACCACTTCGACGTCGCGCACTCCACGTTCCAGTTCGAGCCGGTCCGCCACAGCGCCCACGAACCCGCGACCCACGCGTGATCGGCCAGCAGGCCGACGACTATCACCTCGTCGAAGGCCCACCGCCGATCGCTGACTACCTGACGTTGCGCGAGCGCTCGGGGCTCTCACCACGACGACTCGAGCAGGCAGCGCAAGGGCTGTCCGGCGCCTGGTACGCGGTGCATATACGCCATCGGCCGAGCTCGACGACTGTCGGTATGGGACGGGTGCTCGGAGACGGTGGCTGGTACTTCCACATCATCGACATGGCCGTGCTGCCCGAGCACCAACGGCGCGGGCTCGGGGACCGTGTCCTGACGGCTCTGCTGCGCCACATCCACCAGTTCGCACCCCCGGGTGCGTACGTCAGTCTCATGGCCGACGAGCCCGGGCGCCGGCTGTACGCCCGCCACGGCTTCCTCGACACCGCACCGAGATCGCTGGGGATGGCCCGAACCCTGACCTGACGTCGATCAGGTGGCCAGTGGGGGTGAACGACCAACAGGTGGCACGGCTGTCGCTGTGATGCTCCGGCGATCAGCTCCGGGTCACAGGGGGCGAGCGATCTTCGTCACCAGTTCGTCCGGATGCGCTAGCCGACACAGCGCCCGGGGCCGCCGACAAGGGCGGTCTGGCTTCATCGCAGGAGTTGCTGGAGTGCCCAGGAGTTCCCATCCGGGTCGCTGAAGAACGCGTACTTGACGCCTCCCATGTCGCTCACCTCTGAGACCTCGACGTTCTTGTCCACGAGAAGCCCACGGGCTTCCTCGACATCGTCCACCACGAGGTGGAGGTTGAGAACGCGTGGCGCGTCCGGATCGCCGATACCGACACCCACGACGATGGAGCACGCTGATCCGGGCGGTGTCAGCTGGACGATCCGCATCCCGTTGCCAGGCTCGACATCGTGGTCTAGATGGAAGCCCACCCGGTCGACGTAGAAGCCCTTGCTCCGCTCGACGTCATAAGTCGGGAGCGGTACGAGTTCCAGGCGCATGTCCATGTCGGTGTCTCCTCTCAGCGGCTTGGGAAGGTCAGGGTACTGGGCCAGCTACCGCGAAGATGCGTGAAGCCCGAGGTCGGCCGGCCGACTCGAACCAGGCACGGGCTGCCGAAGCGTCGCCGGTCCCGATCTGTATGCCCGGAGAGGTAGGTCAGACCTGGCCAGCGTAGAACCCCAGTCGTGCCAGTGGTTCTACCAGCTGGTTCTCTTCGTACGACAGGTGCGAGAGCAGGGTGTCGCTGAGCTGGTCCACCGCCTCGTCGAGCCGGGACAGGTCTCCGGGGTGTTCCACCAGATGTACCAGCGCGGCGTCCACGCTCTCCAGCACCCCGTGGATGACGTGGTGCTCCTGCTCCAGGCGGTCGATCACCGGAGACAGTCGGGTATCGGCACCCCTGAGGTGGGGGAAGATCGCCTGGTCCTCCATCGAGTGATGGCCCGCGACCGCGCGGCAGTACTGCGCGCAGTACGCACCCAGGGTCCAGTCGTTCTGGCGCATCGTCATCTCGTTGACGGCCGACCGTGCGGCCGCGATACCCACGTGACCGGTACGAACCTGCTCGACGAGGTCCCGCAGCTGTGCCAGCTCGGTGCGCAGATGGTCGTGCACGTCGATCAGGTGCTGGCCGACCGCGTTGCCACGAGCTGTGTACGTCCGGCCTGGTTCGGGCGCCGGAGCCAACGGTCGGGACGCCTCGTCCCAGAGCGGCTCCCGGCTGTGTCGGACGCCGTCGTCGGGCGTCGGGACCACGGTCAACCCGTCCGGCGAGCGGACCTGCGTCGTGACGGTAGGAGCGGCAGACTGGTTCGGCTGCACCGGATCTGGCTCGGTCGCGAGCGGCTCGACGACCACCTTCTCGCGTACCGCCGGGACGACCTCCTCGGCAAAGATCTGCAACGCCAGCGGGTCGTCGCTGGCAAGCAGGAAGCCGCTGGTGCCGTACGTCGTCGCGATCTCGGCCAGCTCCTCGACCCACTGCGCCGGGGGCCCCTGCAGCAGACCACGCCCTGAGGCCAGGAACTCCCCGGACACGTTGAGGAACCGGCGGATCGAGCTCGGTGAGCGCCCGGCCTCGGTGGCACTGTCGTCGATGATGGCATTGAGCGAAGCGAGATCCTGCGGACCGTCGAGGTATACCAAGGACGGCACCCAGCCATCAGCAACCCGACCGATGAGGCGGAGCATCCGGGGTTTCAACGCACCCACCCACACTCCAATCTCGTGGGCGGGCGCCGGACCGCGTTTGGCTCCGGAGACCTGGTAGTAGTCGCCGGCCAGCCGTACACCGCCCCGCTCGGTGCTGGCCCAGACCTGACGGATGATGTCGATCGCCTCCGCTAGCGCGTCGACCGACTGACCCGGCGAGAGCCGGCGACCGCCCATCGCCTCGATGGCGTCCCAGAAACCGCCGGCACCGATCCCCAGCTCGAACCGACCTGCGCTGAGCAGGTCCAGGCTGGCCGCGCTGCGCGCGATGACGACAGGCGCCCGGAGCGGGAGGTTCAGCACGTTGCTGCAGATTCCGATGGCGTTGGTCCGGGCGGCGACGTACGACATCAGGGTCCACGTGTCCAGGAACGCCGGCTGGTACGGGTGGTCCTGGAAGCTGACCAGGTCCAGGCCGAGCTGCTCGCACAGCTGCGCGAGCGCGACAACGGTGTCCGGCGAAGCAGCAGTGGGCGTCAGGAACGAGCCGAAGGTCAGGTCGTGCCCGTACGCCGTCACCCCGCGACGCTATCTGGTCGCCCCGCTCTCGGAATGGACGGCCCACGCCTGCGGTTGGCCCCCCGGGAAGAGCGCGTGGCTCAGCGGGGCGACTGGAGCGGAGGGATGGCAACGCCTTTCCGACCTGGTTCTGCGCCTGGGCGTACGCCCGAAGGTGTTCGTACGCGTGAATGGGGAAAACACATGATCAACCAGCTGGCAGCACTCGACTCATCATCGGCGCGACTGCGCTCCATCGTCGGACAGCTCAGCGACAGCCAGCTGGTCGCTCGGGCGTACCCCACCGAGTGGAGCATCGCGGACGTGCTGTCCCACCTCGGCTCCGGCGCGGTGATCTTTCAACGCCGGCTCACAGCCGCAGTTGCCGGGGAGGAGATCCCGGCGGACTACGCGCCCGGGGTCTGGGCCACGTGGAATGCGAAGTCCGCGAGAGCGCAGGCCGACGACACCTTGATCGCGGATCAGCAGCTCCTCGACGAGCTGCACGCCCTCTCCGCGGAGCAGGCAGCGAATTTCAGTTTCGCCATGGGTCCTATGAGCTTCGACTTCGCAGGATTCCTCGAGCTGCGGCTCAACGAAGTCGTCCTGCACACCTGGGACGTCGAGGTCATGACCGATCCAGCTGCCGCGCTGCCCTCGGACGGGACGCAACTGATCATCGACAACCTGCAGACGCTGGTCCGCTACACCGGCAAGCCGAACGGGACCCGGACCGTGTCCGTACGCACCGCGAGTCCCGCCCGCGACTTCCTCATCAACTACACCGATGACGCCGTGTCGCTGACCCCAGCCAAGATCACCACGGCTCCTGACGTGGTGATGGACTCTGAGGCGTTCATCCGGCTCCTGTACGGGCGCCTCGACCCCGACCACACGCCGCCCGCCATAGCCGGGGTGGCAGACCTCGGCTCCCTCCGAGCCACGTTCCCTGGGCCCTGATTCCACGCGCACGCCATCGGTGCAAACGGCTTTCGGGAGCGCTGCGAGGACGTGGCAGCCTATGACGCGGCAGGCTGCAACCTGCCGCGTCACCCAGGGACTCGCGTTGCCGAGCGCCACGACGATGGCGGGGGCGCACAACCTGTGCGCTGCCGGGTCGAGGGGACGCACGCCGACGGCGGTGCCCTCGATCTACTCGACGCGGGCTCGAGCTATGCCTTGCGGTGCTCGACCTGAGCTCTGATGGACAGGGCATCCTGCTCGGCGCCGACGCCTGTCTCACGCACAATCACACCGACCACGCCGGCCGGGCCGACGAACATGCACGCGGTCAGTTCGTCCTTCGCCGAACTCTGACAACGGGCTTCGCCGCCGAGCGGACCTGGGTCCACAGCATGTATGCCCGCTGCGTCGGAATTGGCTGCCCCCTCGAAACCGTCGAGGAAGGATGACTGGTCGACCTGGGACAAGTGAGCCTGGTAGATGTAGACGATCAGGCTCGGATCGGTCGGGGTAGCTCCATAGACGGCAACCTTGGTGCCCTTTGGCATCTGGGCTGCGACCTGGCTCATCCTCGCCTCGTTCGCGGGGTCGGTCAGCTGATGTCGGGACCCGAGGCTGCCCGGGAGCGACAAGGTCCCCGCTGCCGCGACTGCCTTGGCTCGCTGATTGAGAAAGACCGGAATCGCCACGGCTGCCATGATTCCCACGATCACGAACGCCAACCCTCCGGCGGCGACCCCTATCAGAACCTTCGTGGCGACCGACATCCCCGTCGGGGTGCCGCGATAGGGCACTCCCTGGCCAGGACCACTCAGTCCCGGCGCGACGGGGAGCACGTGCTGACCCGGGCCGGTGATCGGGGTCCCGAACTGGTTCACCGGTCCGGAATAGCCACTGGCAGTCCCTGCGGGGTAGGTCTGGCCGGCACTCGATGTGGTCGCGACGCGCTGGGCTTGTCCCGCGGATGCGGACCCATCGGACGCCTTGTCCTGACCTGGTTCGTCGCGAGTCATGTGCACCCCCATCGTCCGCAGTCAAGGGACCGCGTCCCCGTGCTGTCGGCACGAAGCCGTCGGCGCTTGAGCCGGACCGGCGTCTCAGGGGTCCAGAACGACAATGGCGCGCCCAAGATCCAGTTCGGGTAGCGATCTGGCATTCACCAGACACGGTCGAACCGGCGTGCCAAAGTTCTTGTCCTGCGAGGGATGTCTGGCTCCCGCATCTGGACTCGAACCAGAAACCTGCCGATTAACAGTCGGCTGCTCTGCCAATTGAGCTATGCGGGATCACGTGGCGGTCTTCGTCTCGCACCGTGGGCTGGTCCGCCAGCGGCCCGGCGAGGATAGCAAAGCGCTGCGGCTCGGCACGAACCCGCATCCCGCGACGCAGCCTGACGTCGGTGTCCCCGAAAGTCAGACCCCGAGCTGGGCCCGTAGCTGGGCGAGCGCGGTGTCGGCGGCCGCCCGCAGGTCCGGGTCGCGCGGATCCAGCCCCTTGTCGAACACCACCGACCACCGGACCTCACCGGACTCGGTCCGCCGGGCCACCAGTCGGGCGCCCGCTCCGGCCTGCAGCACCACGTGGTCCTCGACCACGATGCTGCCGGTCACCTGCTCGCGTACGACCATCGGCAGCGAACCGGGCTCCGGCAGCTCGACGGCCAGCGCCTTCGCCGGACCACCGGCGACGAGCTGGACGGTGAGATCGAGCACCGGCGTGGTCCACCCGGCTCGCACGACCAGGTCCCAGGGCAGCCGAGCCACGCCGTACGTCTGCGGCAGGTGCAGGGCGACGTCGGTCGCGAGCACGACGGCGCTATCCGCGTCGTACGCGTACGAGAGCACCCGCTCCCCACCCGCCACCACGCGGACGCCATCGGGCACGCGGGTCCGCCCGAACGCCGCCATCAGCCGTGACCTGGCACGAGCAGACGTCCGAGTCGGGCCCGGGTACCGCTTGCGGTTGTTGTGGAACCGGTCACGAGGGGCCGCCGGCGACCTGGACCCGCAGGTCCCGCCGGTACGCCTCCAGTGAGAGCAGGTCCGCGAACAGCTGTGCGTACGTCGGGTCGGTCGGCGCCGCCTGCGCCAGGCGCGCCTTCACGTCGGTGACCCGCCGCGCCGCGTCGACCTCCAGCAGCCGCGCGACCACCGACGCGGCATAACGCTCGTCCGGCGTCTCCTTGGGCAGCGGGTCCACGGACAGCTCCAGGACGACGCGGCGGACCCCGTCGTCCGCGGCGGCCGCCAGCACCGCCTCCACCCAGGCCCGGTCCGTCAGCCCGGCGGCGGCGCCGCCGGCGGCGACCACCGCCTCGAAACCGGCGCGGTAGGCGGGCGCGGTGAAGCCGGCCGGCTCCATCGCGTCGACCCAGGACGCGGCGAGCTGAGGAACCTGCAGCGCGACCTTCAGCGCTTCACGCTCGATCGCCGCCACCTTGTCCCGAGGGTCCGGTCGCGGCAGCCGCGGAGTGGGCGCAGCGACGTCCGTACCGGCCGGCTCCGTCGCCGGCTGCGGGCGCCGGGTGGTGGTCCGCGAGGTCGAGCGGCCGGCCTCGGACACGGCCCGGTTGACGACCTCGGCCTCCATGCCGAGCCAGCCGGAGAGCTGGCGTACGTACTCCGGACGAAGCGCCACGTCGCGGATCCGGGCCACCACCGGGGCCGCCTGCCGCAGCCCGGTGATCCGACCCTCCGCAGATGCGAGGTCCAGCCCGGACAGCGACGAGCGGATCGCGAACTCGAACAACGGCACCCGGCGGTCCACCAGCTCGCGTACGGCCTCGTCGCCCTCGGCGAGCCGCAGGTCGCAGGGGTCCATGCCGTTCGCCTCGATCGCGACGTAGGTCTGCGCGACGAACTTCTGGTCCTCGTCGAACGCGCGCAATGCCGCCTTCTGACCGGCAGCGTCGCCGTCGAACGTGAACACGACGTGACCGGTGAACACGTCGTCGTCCATCAGCAGCCGGCGCAGGATCTTGATGTGATCGGTCCCGAACGCGGTCCCGCAGGTGGCGATCGCGGTCGTGACACCGGCCAGGTGCGCCGCCATCACGTCGGTGTAGCCCTCGACGATCACCGCCTCCTGGGACTTGGCGATGTCGCGGCGCGCCAGGTCCAGGCCGTACAGCACCTGGGACTTCTTGTAGATCGACGTCTCGGGGGTGTTGAGGTACTTGGGGCCGTCGTCGTCCTCGCGCAGCTTGCGGGCGCCGAACCCGATCACGTCGCCGGACAGGTCGCGGATCGGCCAGAGCAGCCGGCCGCGGAACCGGTCGTAGCCGCCGTTCTGCTTCGCTACGGCCAGGCCTGCCGCCTGCAGCTCAGCATCGGAAAAACCCTTGCTGCGCAGATGCTTGGTGAGGTTGTCCCAGCCGGTCGGGGCGTAGCCGACCCCGAAGTGCTCGCTGGCCTGTTGGTCGAACCCGCGCTCCTTCAGGAACGTCCGACCGATCTCCGCCTCGGGGGTGGCGAGCTGCTCGACGAAGTACGCGGCGGCCAGCTTGTGCGCCTCGATGAGGCGGGAGCGTTGGCTGTTGGAGCGGGTCGGGGCGGCGCCGCCCTCTTCGTAACGGAGCTGGACGTTGTACTTGTCGGCCAGCTTCTCCACGGACTCGACGAACGTCGCGTGCTCGATCTTCTGCACGAACGTGAGGACGTCGCCGCCCTCTCCACAGCCGAAGCAGTAGAACAGCCCGCGGCTGGGCGTGACCTGGAAGGACGGCGAGCGCTCGTCGTGGAACGGGCACAGGCCCTTGAGACTGCCACCACCGGCCGAGCGCAGCGAGACGTAGTCGCGTACGACCTCATCGATCCTGGCGCGCTCCCGGACCAGCTCGATGTCCTCGCTGCGGATCCGGCCTGCCACATCGCGATCCTACGGACCGGGCGACGGGGGGCCGGCGCCGTCCTCCACAAGGGGTGGGATGAATCGGGGGGAAGCGCCCCTGCGCGGCTGCGGTTACATGATCGGTAGGCATTTCGTGAGGTCGATCCCGGCACTGCCGCCTGCTGGACGCACGGGTGCTCCGGCAGTCACCTCACGATTCGCCTACTGATCATGGAAGTCGGGGGAAAGCGGTCCAATGACGCGCCCGGTCAGTGGCAGACGCGCTCGTGCCAGCGCACCACGCTGCTGTCGGTCAGGCTGGCGATCTGATCCACGACGACCCGGAGCCGGGCGGCATCGCCGGTTGCGTGCTCGTACGACTCGCGCAGGGCACCGTCCAACGCTTGCGGAGCGGCCTGCTGCAGCGAGCTCGCCAGCTCGAGCAGGAGCTCGCGTTGGTCGACGTGATCACGCTGCGCCACGGCGCGCTGCATCACGAAAAGGTTCGCGACACCCTTGAGCAGGGCAACCTCCAGCCGGGTAGCCGGCGGGACGACCAGGTCGCCGGCGTACCTCGTCATCGGTCTGGGGCCGTGAACCTCGCGCGTCGCGCGCTCAGCGCTGGAGCAGAACCGCCCGATCAGCCGGCTCGCCAGATTCTTCAGGCCGGCCTGGTCCCGCAACGTGGCGGCGTAGGCGACCGGCCAGTAGGGCAGGGACACAAGTCGTACCAATGCATCTCGCAGCTCCTCCTGCGACTCGCCGGGAGCGTACCCGGATGCGGCTGCGAGCACACCCTCGGGGTCCCCGGGTCCGGTCGCAGCCGACAGCACGCGGACTTCGACGTGACCGGCGTGTACGGCGTCCTCGAGGTCGTGGACCGAGTACGCGACGTCGTCGGCGAAGTCCATCACCTGCGCCTCGATGCACCGCCGGTCGCCGGGGACCCCCGCGCGCAGCCACGCGAACACGTCGGCATCGTCGGCGTACACGCCGAACTTCCGCTCGCCGGGCCGTCTGGGCCAGGGGTACTTGGTGGCGGCGTCCAGCGCGGCCCGCGTGAGGTTGAGCCCGACGCTGGCACCCGGACGTGGGCCCTCATCCGTGCCGAACGTCTTCGCTTCGAGCCGGGTCAGGATCCGCAGCGTCTGCGCGTTTCCCTCGAACCCGCCGATGGCAGCCGCCACCTCGTCCAGGACCTCCTCGCCGTTGTGCCCGAACGGTGGGTGGCCGAGGTCGTGCGCGAGCCCGGCCGCGTCGACGAGGTCGGGGTCGGCGCCGAGGACTCCGCCGAGCTCGCGGCCGATCTGGCCGACCTCGAGGGTGTGCGTGAGGCGGGTACGCGGGAAGTCGGCGACCCCGGCGACATGGATCTGGGTCTTGGCCGCGAGACGGCGGAACGACGCGGCGTGCAGGACCCGCGCGCGGTCCCGAGCGAACGCCGTACGCCCGCTTC
>JANWJC010000144.1 GCA_025449595.1 Acidobacteriota bacterium
CCGGGCGCACCCTCACCGGGATCACCCTGCGGGAGAGCGCCGCCGGCAGCCGGATCCGCCTGCACCACGTCGGTGAGGGTGGGACCAACCAGCCGGTGCCGGCGGGCACGGCCGTGCTCGGACCACCGGCGACCGACTCCGGGGTCATGACGGGCAGCTGGCAGGGCTGGTCCTCGGTCACGGCGCAGGCGACGCCCGAGGGCACCACGCTGCACCTGACGTACCAGCTGATCGGTGACCTGGTCGTCGCACGCCCCGGGCTCGCGAGCCGCCCACCGCTGCGGGTCCTGACGGATCCGGCCACCGCCGCGGCGGCCGGACCCGGGCCGCTGCGTCTCAACCTCGGAACCGGTTCGGTCCGGGCAGTCGTCGTCGGGACGCTGCCCCGCTTCCCCACGACCGGTGACCGGTTCGTCGTGGTCGACCGCACGGCGCTGTCACGATCGCTGGACGACGTCAACCCGGGAAGCGGTGCGCCGGTGGAGATCTGGGTGGACGGTGCCGACGCCGCCGCGCTGGCTGCTGCACCGTACGACGGGTTGCAGGTCACGGAGCAGAGCGTCATCCGGGACCGGATCGCGGCCGACCCCGTGGGTCAGGGGTCGGCCTGGCTGCTGGCCGTGGGGGCTCTGGTGGCCCTGCTCGTCGGCGCCGCAGCGCTCGTCCTGCTGGTCGTCGGATCGCGTCGGGACGACGCCGGGGAGATGTTGGCGCTGGAGTCCGACGGTGTCGGCCCGCACACGCTGCGCCGGGTGCTGTTCCTGCGGGCCGCCTACGTCGCGGTGCCCGCGGTCATCGCCGGCGTCGCGACCGGGCTGCTGCTGGCGCGGGCCGCCACCACGCTGGTGGCCGTGAGCGGCACCGGGACGACGCCGGTCCCTCCGCTGACCCTCGCCGTCGGCACCCTGTGGACGGCAGCGGTCGTGGGCATCGGTGTCCTCGCCGCGCTGGGCGTTGCCGCGGCGACCGCAGGTGCCACGTTCCGGACGCCCTGGCCGGAGCGGGTGCAGGAGGAGCTGCGGTGACGGTCATCGAGGTACGCGACCTGTTCTGCCTCTATCCGGCACCGGCAGGCAGCGTCGCGGCGCTGCGCGGTCTGTCGCTCACCGTCGCGCGTGGTGAGCGGCTGGTGGTCCACGGCCCCAACGGGTCCGGCAAGACCACGCTGCTGCGCGTGCTCTCCGGGGAGCAGCCGGTCAGCGCCGGCAGCGTGACCGTCGCCGGTGTCGACCTAGAGGGCGCCGAACCGCGGGCGCTGGTACGGCTGCGGCGCGACAAGCTGGGGCTGATCGACCAGCACTCCCGTCGCAGCCTGCGCCCCGAGCTGTCCGTGGTGGACAACGTGGGCCTGCAGCTCCGGGTCGGCGGGGCCCGGCGCGCCGTCGCCCGCGCGACTGGGCGCGAGCTGCTCGAGACCCTCGGCCTCGGAGACCTCGCCGCCAGGGACCCGATGACGCTGTCCGGCGGTGAGCGGCAGCGCGTCGCCCTTGCGGCGGCGCTGGCGCACAGCCCCGCGCTGGTGCTGGCCGACGAGCCCACCGGTGAGCTGGACACCGCGGCCGCCGACCAGGTCTACGACCTCCTCGGCCGAGCCGTCGGCGAGCTCGGTACGACGCTGGTCATCGTCACCCACGACCCACGGGCCGCGCGCGTCGCCGACCGCGTCGTACGCATCAGGGACGGCCGGCTCTCCGAGCAGTGGCACCCGGACACCCCGCACCTGGAGGCACTTGTCGTCGACGACCGCGGCTGGCTGCGGCTGCCGGCGGCGGCCCGGCGCGTGACGGGGTCCGTGGCCCACGCCCGCACGACACCCGACGGGGTACGGCTCGTCGCCGCCGGACCCGACGGTGCCGCGGCTGCTGTGTCCGAGCCGGAGAGTCGGCTCCCTCCGCGGGCCGACGCATCCGTCGTGGCCCGGCTGCGCGACGTGACGGTCCGGCTCGGCGACCGCACGATCCTGGACCGGCTCAGCCTGGAGGTCCTCACCGGACGGGTCACCGTCGTCAGCGGCCGGTCCGGCTCGGGCAAGTCGACGCTGCTGGGTGCACTGACCGGTCTGCTACGGGTCGACTCCGGCACCGTCGAGCTGGCCGGCACCACCCTGTCGGGCCTGGACCGGGAGGCCCGCGCGCGCTCCCGACGCGAGCGGGTGGCAGTGGCCTCTCAGGACGGCGGCCTCGTCGATGCGATGGACATCGACGAGAACCTGGCGCTGGCCCGGGCCGTACGCGGGCTGCCCGACGACCCCGCGCTGGCGGACCGGCTGCTGGTCGGGCTCGGCCTGGCCGCCCTGCGCGCCCGTCCGGTCCGACTGCTGTCCGGCGGGGAGCGGCAGCGGGTAGCGGTGGCCCGTACCCTCGTCGTCTCGCCCGCGCTCGCGGTGCTCGACGAGCCCACGTCCCAGCTCGACGAGACGCACGCCGGCCAGGTGGCGCAGGCGCTGCTGGCGGCCAGCCGCGACGGGCTCGCTGTCCTGGTCGCCAGTCACGACCCCGCCGTGCTCGCCGTCGCCGACGAGGTCCTCGACCTCGGTGCCGCCGAAGCGGCCGCCGTGGCCGCCCCGGTGTAGTGCGAGCGTCTGGCGCACCGGCCCGACCCGAGGAACAGCACGCCCGCGCGCGTGGTTATTAACAGCACCCCATGGAAGGCGAATCGATGTTCTCCTCGCTGTTCGGATCCCACAAGGCGACGCTGGTCACGCCCGAGAACGCAATGCCCGGGCGCGACGAGCCGCCCTTCGAGCTGGCCCGTACCCATCTGGTTCTCGGGACTTCGATGCTCCCGCCGTTCCCGGAGGGCACGCAGGCGCTGTACGTCGGGCTGGGCTGCTTCTGGGGCGCTGAGAAGCGGTTCTGGCGCATCCCGGGCGTCTTCACGACCGCCGCCGGTTACCAGGGCGGCGTGACGCCGAACCCGACGTACCAGGAGGTCTGTTCGGGACGCACCGGGCACGCCGAGAACGTGCTGGTCGTGTACGACCCCGCCAAGGTCGCGACGTACGACCTGCTCAAGGTGTTCTGGGAGAACCACGACCCGACGCAGGGGTACCGGCAGGGCAACGACGTCGGCACGCAGTACCGCTCGGCGCTGTACTGGACGACGCCGGAGCAGGCCGACCTGGCCAAGCGCACGCGTGACGCGTACGACGAGGTCCTGCGGGGCCGCGGCTTCGGGGGCATCACCACCGAGGTGGCGTCCGCCGACGGCCTGCCGTTCTACTACGCAGAGCCGTACCACCAGCAGTACCTGTTCAGCAATCCCGGAGGTTACGACTGCCACGCCGAGACCGGGATCCCGCTCCCGCTGCTCAACTGAGCCGGGCCGTCCGGGCGAGCAGCGGGGGATGCGCTCAGCCCGGACGGCTTCGCAGGAGCCCAGGCGGCGACCGAGCGCTATCGGCACATCGAGTGCGCCGCGGAGCAGCGTGCTAAGTGGGTAGGTCGTCGACCGCAGCGTGAGCGCGCTCCGATTGCCACGCCAACACTTCCGCTGCCATCGTGCGTTGTTCTGACTCCTCAGTGGACCGTCCCATCGCGAGCCAGAGGATGCTTAACACGTTAGTCAGGCTGATGTCCGGCCACGGGGATCGCACGAACCACACCAACCCGTCGCTGTGCTCGTCCAGCCACCCTGGGGGGGTCTCCGGGATGGTCCGCCGGTGCTCCGTTGGCCAGACCGTCGCAATCCACACGGCACCGGTCAACGACTCTATTGGTTCGAAGCCCGCGATGATCAGGTCCGTAGCGCCGGGAACTGTTTCGGGACCGGCTGTGAAATCGGCGGTCTGCGGCGACTCGGCGCTTGCGGGCCGCCCTAGCCCAGAACGGGACAACGGTGCGTAACCGAACCAGCCGCCAGCGCGTGGCAAATCATTAGGGCGGTCGTCTGCGTCCTCTGTCACCCGCACATAATGGCCGGATATTGGGCGGTGGGGCGCGGCGTGCCGGTCCGTGGCGCTCCACGTCGTCGTCTCGTAGGGGCAGGGGGCAGGGGGCGCCGGGCAAAGGGCCGTCCGGGCGAGCAGCGGGGGATGCGCTCAGCCCGGACGACTGAGCCGGAGACTACGCCGCGCCGTGACGGCTTCGCAGAGCCGCCGGGCGGGTTGGCCGCCGAGCGGATCAGGGTGTCGGTGTCGACGCGGCCGAAGTACGGCCGAGCGTGTTGTCGCGCCGCCGCGGTGCGCCGGAGTGCAGCCGCTGGGTGATCCTGGCGTGCATCCAGGCGTGCCTCGGCGGCAGCGGCGCTGCGCGGCTCCTGCCAGATCACCCGCGGGCCGAAGTCCACGGACGGCGGCGTTGGGGTCGTTCGTCGCCTAGCCATGAGCAGCCTCCGCGGCCCGCCGCCGACACTCGGCCGGGGCATCGACGACGCGAGGGCCGGGCACGGGGTACGGGCCGATGCGCTTGCTTCCGGGGTCGAGGATTGTCCGTCACTATGTGCGGGTGGAACACGTCGTCGCGCAGCACTCGGCGGACCGTGCGTGGTGGTGGAACGGCTCGCAGTGGCATCCGGCTTGGTCCCCGGATCGACAGTGGTGGTTCGACGGGGCTGTCTGGCGCCCGGCTAACGTCTCGCAGTCACGCAGACCACTGACAAGGTTCGAACTACTGCTTGCCGGATCATGGTTCTTCGGCTTCGAGCTGTCGCTGGTGTGGTCCGTCATCGCGTCGCCCCACGTCTCGCCGGACGATGGACTCACCGGGGCATGGCTGTGGTCCGGAGCGGTCCTGCTCGGCACCTGGCTGGCAGGCATGGGCCTGTCCGGCTACCTCCTGGCGAGACGGAAGGGCCGCTTCGGCCTTGTGGCACTTGCCTTCTACGTCTGGCTGCTCATGGGGGTGTGGGTCTTCTTCACTGCTGTCACGCCGACACCAGCATCGACGATCGGTGACGACGACGGAGCCGGTCTGGGCATGGTGCTCTTGGCAGTTCCAGCCCTACTGGTGATTTCCCTTTTGGTCGCCGTGGGAGCGTTCGTCGGCGTGTTCGTCACTCGGGTGCTGGGGCGAAGTCCTCGTCTCTCGTAGCCGGCGAGTGCAGCCTGACCCGTGTGAAGGTCAGGAGGTCGCGGTTTTCACCAGCGCGACGATCTGACGCTCGACCGCTGCACTCCATGCCTGCACGGCGTACGACACCGGCCACAGGTCGCCGTCGTCGAGGTTCGCGACGTCCTGGAAGCCCAGGGTCGAGTATCGATACTTGAACTTGCCGGAGTCCTGGAAGAAGACGACGATCTTGTCGTCCGCGTTCGCGTAGGCGGGCATCCCGTACCACGTCTTGGGCGACAGCTCGGGTGCGGTCGACGTCACGGTTACGTGCACTCGCTCGGCGAGGGCACGATCCTCCGGCGCCATCTGCGCGATCCTGTCCAGGACCGCCTGCAGGCCGTCGGCCCGCTTGGCGCCCTTCTTGCCCTCGGCGCGCAGCTCGGCGGCGCGCTCCTTCATCGCGGCGCGTTCTGCCGCGCTGAAACCCTCGGACCCGGTCTCGGTCTTCTTCGCGGGCATTCTCGGACTTCCCTTCAACGCGCGTCGGCTCGGCTGATGCCGACCTTCCGCACAGGAGGCTAGGCCCAGAGACGCCGCGACGCTTCTCGAATCCTGATCAGGTGGAAGGCGGCTCAGTCAGCTGGCGCCGCCGGTGGCGCTGAAGTCGGGGATGGTGATCGTGCCGTCGGAGGCCAGCGGGAAGCCCGGGTTGTAGGCGATCTCCCAGTAGTGGCCTTCAGGGTCGGCGAAGATGCCGGCGTAGCCGCCGTAGAACGTGGCAGTGGCGGGCCTGGTGATCGTGGCACCCGCCCGTTCCGCCGCGATCATGATCTGGTCGACGTCGGCGGTCGAACGAGCGTTGTGCGCCAGCACGATTCCGCTGAATCCGTGGGGTTCAGGCCCGGCGACCTCGTCGGGAAGGCCGCAGTCACGTGCCAGCTTGTCCCGGCCCCAGAGGACGAGCGCGCTGCCGCCGGTCTGGAAGAAGACGGTCTCCTCGACTTCTTGTCCCTGCCAGCCGAGCTGGCGGTAGAAGTCCTGCGCCCGCTCGAGGTTCCAGACGCCCAACGTGATCAGACTGACCCTCTGCTCCATCGCTCAACGCTAGTGCTGCCCACGGCCCCGGGCTGACCGTTCATGATCAGTAGTAGTTTCGTGAGGTCGATCGGGCCGTTTCGGCGCAGCTCGCGCACGATGCTGGGTCAGCGACCTCACGAAATGCCTAC
>JANWJC010000145.1 GCA_025449595.1 Acidobacteriota bacterium
GCCCTGAACGCGCTCACCGTCACGGTCGCCGCGCAGATCCCCGCCGACGTGGACGTACTGATCAACTCCGTCGACCCTGGCTGGGTCCGGACCGACATGGGCGGCCCGGAGGCGCCGCGCAGCATCGACGAGGGCGTCGAAGGCATCGTCTGGGCCGCCACTCTTCCGACAGGCGGCCCCCGCGGCGGTTTCTTCCGCGACGGCAACCGCTTCCCTTGGTAGGTGAAGCGAGAGCTCTGCACGGGGACGGTTCATTCAGTTCGAGTCATCGCCGGCTCAAACGCCAAGGAGCCGAATGTTGGTCGACCAGGAACCAGGTCCGCTCCTCAGCGCGTCACAGCGACCGCGACTTCGTAGCTGTAGATGGCACAGGCCGTGCAAGGGCCGTTCGAGTTCATGTCCACGGATGCATCCCCAGCCGAGGTCGCGCGGAAGACCGCCGCGATCCCGTCGGGCCGAGAGCTATTGCAGACCAGATCGAGGACGTCTGGACCGGTCACCCGGGCGATGACTATGGGCTGACCCCGCGTGGCGGTGATCGCGATAAGGGACCCGACGGTGATGTGTGCCTTGACGGCTAGCGAGTTTCCCAGATCCCTCGGTCCACCAACATGAACGATCGTCGTGGCCCTCGATACGTCACATGCCTCAGCAGGCCCGGTAGTGGAAGCCGCAGTTGGCGACGTTGGGATGTGGGAGATCGCTAGGGGCGTGGCCGTGCAACCCGCGAGGACGACAACCACGACAAGAGTCGTAACCAACTCGGTGATGGCCGTTGGACCACCCTTCATGCACATCCGACGCGGCCTGATTGGTGAGGGTTCCAGGCAACGCCTCGCGCGCCCACGATTAGCGCGCCCGGCCGTCGATCATGGGTTTGCGTGCGGATTCCTCAGTCGATCATGGGCTTGCGTGCGGAACGGGCTCTGCAACCGCACGATTCCCCATGATCAGCGGCGCGGGGGCGCCGCGAATCGGCGACGACTCTCAGGCAGCGACGGCGGTCATCTGCCAGAGCAGGACCTCGGCGGGTCCTTCGACAGCTGACAGCCGCTGGCCCTGAGAGCCGGTGACGCGTACGGCGTCGCCTTCTTCCAGCCGCCCCGCACCCTCCATCTCAACGGCGCCACGGGCGACGAAGACGTGGGCGTACGGAGAGTCCGGCAACGCCGCGCCCGTTCCGGGACGCAGCCGGGCGGCGTGCAGCGCAGCGTGCCGGTTGGCGATCCGGATCGCGGTCGTGTCGTGGTGCTCCTGCATCCCCGAGGCCACAGTCACCAACCCACCCCGATCGAGCTCGGAGCTGATGTCCAGCTGCTGGTAGCCGGGGGTGATACCGAGGGTGTCCGGCAGGACCCACATCTGCACGAAGTGCACGGGGCGCGAATGCTCCGGCAGACCCGTGATCGTCCAGGAGTCGTTCTTCTCCGAGTGCAGGATCCCGGTACCGGCACTCATGCGCTGGGCCAGCCCCGGATGGATCAGCCCGCTGCGGCCGGTGGAGTCCTGGTGGACCAACGCGCCCTCGAGCACCCAGGTGACGATCTCCATGTCCTGGTGCGGATGGGTGTCGAAGCCGGTGCCGGGCGCTACCCGGTCCTCGTTGTTGACCAGCAGCAACCCGAAGCGGGTGTTGTCGGCGTCGTAGTGCGAGCCGAACGAGAACGAGTGCGAGGAGTCCAGCCAGTCGAGCCGGGTCCGGTCCCGCCCCGCGGACCTACGTACGTCCAGGAGCGGTCCCATCGATCCATCCTCCTGCTCTCCACGCCACGCGCCCAGTCGCGTCCCGGCTCGTACGCGGGCGCAAACCCGTGAAGCCGTCCGAGGATTCCGCACCCGCTCTAGGGTGACGGCCGTGACGGACCGCCAGCGCGCCGCGACAGTACGCCGCCTCGAACGGGCGACGGGCAAGCTGGCCACGACCGCGGCCCAGCGCATGGACGAGCAGCTGTCGTGGTACGCGGCCATGCCGGCGGCGGACAGGTCCTGGGTCAACCTGGTCGCCCAGGCGGGCATCGCCGGCTTCGTGGAGTGGTACCGCGACCCGGACGCCACGCACGCCATCACCGCGGACGTCTTCGGGACCGCGCCGCGCGAGCTGGTGCGCGTGGTCAGCCTGCCCCAGACCGTCGACCTCGTACGGACCGCGATCGCCGTCGTGGAGGAGTCGGTCGACAGGCTGGCCGCCGCGGGGGATGCCGCGCGGCTGCGCGAGGGCATCCTGCGGTACTCCCGCGAGGTCGCGTTCGCCGCTGCGCAGGTGTACGCCAAGGCCGCGGAGACCCGGGGTG
Organism: Acidobacteriota bacterium; assembly: GCA_025449595.1. GTDB lineage: Bacteria > Actinomycetota > Actinomycetes > S36-B12 > CAIYMF01 > JAFIHG01. The sequence continues at coordinate 2,292 of JANWJC010000145.1, forward strand.
CCTGGGACGCCCGGCTGGAGTCGCTGGTGCTGGACGCCGTGCTGCGCGGCGACGGCGGCGAGGGAGTGGCCGGCGGCACCGGCGCGGACACCGTCAGTACGCAGGGTGCGGCGCTGGGATGGGGCCAGGTGCGCGAGGTCTGCGTCGTCGTCGGTGATGCGCCCGCCGGCGACCCCGAGGCTGCTGTCGAATCGGTGAAACGGGCCGCCCGCCGCGAGCACCTCGAGGTGCTGACCGGTGTCGAGGGGGTACGTCTGGTGGCCGTGCTCGGCAACGTGACCGAGCCGCTCGCTGCGGCGCGGGTCGTGGCCCCCCACTTCGGCCGGGCCCCGGTCGTGGTCGGCTCGCTTGTCGCGGACCTGCGCCAGGCGGTCCGGTCGGCGCGCGAGGCGTACTCCGGCCTGCGTGCGGTTGTCGCGTGGCCCGACGCCCCGCGACCGGTGTCCGCCGACGACCTGTTGCCCGAGCGTGCCCTGACCGGGGACACCGAGGCCCGGGACCAGTTGGTACGCAACACCTTCGAGGCACTCGCTCAGCAGGATCCGGTCCTGCTGAGCACGCTCGCGGTCTACCTCGAACGTGCCGGGTCCATCGAAGGGGCGGCCCGCGAGCTGTTCGTGCACCCCAACACGGTGCGCTACCGGCTGCGCCGGGTCACCGACGTGACCGGCCTGGTCCCGGCCGGACCTCGCGACGGCTGGGCGCTGCGACTGGCGCTGTCCTTCGGCCGGCTCGGCGCCGCCGCGCACCGACGCGACCCGTACTCCGACCTGCTGTTGTAGGAAACCTACAAGTTTCCGGGGATCATCTTGGTCCGGCCGCGAACGCCGCGGACCCGCATCGGCCGGGATCCTCTAAGGGTGCTTGCAGTCCTCGCGCCCGGTCAGGGTGCCCAGACACCCGGCTTCCTCAGCCCGTGGCTGGAGGTGCCCGGCGTCGAGGACCGGCTGTCGTGGCTGTCCGCGGTCAGCGGTGTCGACCTGATCACGCACGGGACGACCAGCGACGCGGACGTCATCCGCGACACCGCGGTGGCCCAACCTCTGCTCGTCGCTGCCGGGCTCGTCGGCGCGTTCGCCGTGTTCCCCCGCCCCGACGAGGCGTTCGAACAGGTCGCCGTGGTGGCGGGACACAGCGTCGGGGAGATCACGGCCGCAGCGTGGGTCGGCGTCCTGTCCGCCGAGGCCGCAATGGTGTTCGTACGCGAGCGGGGCGACGCGATGGCAGCGGCCGCCACGGTCACGCCGACCGGGATGACCGCGGTCCTCGGTGGTGACAGGGACGAGGTGCTCGCGGCCGCGGCCGCGACCGGCCTGACCCCGGCCAACGACAACGGCGCCGGCCAGATCGTCGTCGCCGGGACGCTGGAGCAGCTCGCCGCGTTCGCGGCGGCCCCTCCGGAGCGGGCCCGGCTGCGTCCGCTGCAGGTCGCGGGCGCGTTCCACACCGACCACATGGCTCCCGCGGTGGCCGTACTGTCCCGGCACGCCAGGTCCATCAGCGTGCACAACCCGCGCACCCGGCTGCTGTCCAACGCCGACGGCACCGCCATCCAGGACGGCGCGGAGTTCCTGCGCCGGCTGGTCGCGCAGGTCAGCGCGCCGGTCCGCTGGGACCTGGTGATGGCCACGATGGGAGACCTCGGGGTCACCGCGGTGCTCGAGGTGCCGCCGGCCGGGACGCTCACCGGGCTGGTGCGTCGTGCCCTGCCCGGCGTCGAGACGGTCGCGCTCAAGACCCCTGACGACCTCGAGGCGGCACGGGACCTCGTGGCCCGTCACGGCAGTCCGGACTGGGCCCTGTGAACCTACCGGCGGAACCCCTCGCCACCCCGGCGCTCGGGGGTACTGTCGTGGGCGGGTTGGCACAGAGCGCCGCCCCGACCAGTCCGGGTCCGCTTCGACCGGACCGACCGAAGGATCTCGCGTGAAGGCCATCACCTTGCCGGCGACCCGCCCCGGCAGCCGGATCCTGGGCACGGGTGCGTACCGCCCGGAACGCGTGGTCTCGAACGCTGAGATCTGCGAGCTCATCGACTCCTCCGACGAGTGGATCCGCGAGCGCTCCGGGATCATCGAACGGCGGTACGCGGCCGCGGACGAGTCCGTCACGGACATGGCGATGGAGGCCAGCGGGAAGGCTCTTGCCAGCGCCGGCGTCGCCGCGACCGACATCGACACCGTGCTGGTCGCCACGATCACGCACCCGTACCAGACCCCATCGGCATCGGCCGAGCTCGCCGACCGCCTCGGCACGCACAAGGCGGCGGCACTGGACGTGGCGGCGGCCTGCGCCGGGTTCTGCTACGCGCTGGCCCAGGCCGACGCGCTGGTGCGCGCCGGGAGCTCCACCTACGTGCTCGTCGTCGGCGTCGAGAAGCTGACCGACATCGTCGACTTCACCGACCGAGGCACGTCGTTCATCTTCGCGGACGGCGCCGGCGCGGTCGTGGTCGGCCCGGCCGACCAGCCCGGAATCGGGCCGGTCGTCTGGGGCTCCGACGGAGCCCAGAAGGACGCGATCACGATGACGCAGTCCTGGGCGCAGTACCGCCGCGCCCCCGCGGACAAGTGGCCGGCGCTCACGATGCAGGGACAGGCGGTGTACCGCTGGGCCGTGGGCGAGATGGCCGACGTGTGCCGACGTACCGTCGCCGCCGCCGGCCTGACGCTGGACGACCTCGACGTGTTCGTGCCTCACCAGGCGAACATGCGCATCACCGACTCCTTGCTGCGCCAGCTCAGCCTGCCCGACCACGTCGTCGTCTCCCGTGACATCGCGACGACGGGCAACACCTCGGCCGCATCGGTACCCCTCGCCCTGGACGCGCTGGTGTCCTCCGGGCAGGCCCGATCCGGTGCCATCGCCCTGCTGGTGGGGTTCGGCGCTGGACTGGCCTACGCCGCCCAGGTGGTCACCCTGCCCTGAGCCCCCATCGGCCGGGCACCATCGGCCCCACGCACCCGACCCATCGAAAACCCCGTACGTCCATCAATCACAAGGAGAACCACGTGGCCCAGTCCGAGCAGGAGATCCTCGAAGGTCTCGCAGGGATCGTCAACGAAGTGGCCGGCACCCCCATCGCCGACATCACCTCCGAGAAGACCTTCACCGACGACCTCGACATCGACTCGCTGTCCATGGTCGAGGTTGTGATGGCGGCAGAGGACAAGTTCGGTGTCACGATCCCGGACAGCGAGGTCAAGAACCTCAGCACCGTCGGCGACGCCGTCTCGTACATCGCCAAGGCCAGCGTCGGGTCCTGATGACCGAGAACCGACGTCGCGTCGTCGTCACCGGGCTCGGGGCGACCACTCCGATCGGTGGCGACGCCGCGACGACCTGGGCGTCCATGCTCACCGGCCGGATCGGCATCAGGCCGCTCACCGCCGAGCGCTACGCCGACATGCCGGTGCGGATCGCGGGGACGATCCAGGTCGAGCCGACCGAGGTCCTCGACCGCGTCGAGGCGCGAAAGCTCGATCGCTGCCAGCAGCTCGCGCTCGTCGCCTCGCGACAGGCATGGGCGGACGCTGGGTCCCCGGAGGTCGACCCGAACCGGCTCGGCGTGGTCGTGGCGACCGGCATCGGTGGCATCAACAGCCTGCTCGACAACTACGACATCTTGCTGGCCCGCGGTCCCTCGCGGGTCTCGCCGATGTCCGTGCCGCAGCTGATGCCCAACGGTGCGGCCGCCTGGGTCGGGCTGGACCTCGGCGCCAGGGCCGGGATCCACTGCCCGGTCAGCGCGTGCGCGTCCGGGGCGGAGGCGCTGTCGTACGCCCTCAGCATGATCCGTGACGGCCGCGCCGACATCGTCGTGGCCGGTGGCACCGAGGCGTGCATCCACCCGATCACGATCGCCTCGTTCGGGGCGATGCGTGCGCTGTCGACGCGCAACGACGAGCCCGAGCGGGCGAGTCGGCCCTACGACAAGGGTCGCGACGGCTTCGTCATGGGTGAAGGCGCCGGCATCCTGGTGCTGGAGTCCGCCGAGCACGCCGCTGCTCGGGGAGCCCGGGTCTACGCCGAGCTGGCCGGTGCGGGGATCTCGGCCGACGGGCACCACATCGCGCAGCCCGAGCCGGAGGGCCGCGGCGCTGCTTCGGCCGTGCGACTCGCGATCGTCGACGCCGACGTCGCGGCAACGGACATCGTGCACATCAACGCGCACGCCACCTCGACGCCGCAGGGCGACATCGCCGAGTCCCGAGCCATCCGCTCAGCACTGGGTTCGGCCGTCGATGGTGTCGCGGTCTCCGGGACCAAGTCGATGACCGGGCACCTGCTCGGCGGGGCCGGGGCCGTGGAGTCGGTGGCGACGGTGATGGCGCTGGTGGACCGCAAGGCACCGGTGACCGCCAACCTCGAGGACCCGGACGACGCGATCGCCCTGAACGTCGTGGGCGGGACGCCGCGCGACCTGCGCAGCGGGGACATCGCCGCCATCAACAACTCGTTCGGCTTCGGGGGCCACAACGTGGCCCTGGTGTTCCGCAGCACGTCGTAGCGGCGTGCCGTCCGGGGCTCATCCGGTCTGGTGCAACCAGCGCACCGGGGAGCCCTCGGCGGCTCAGCGGAACGGCTCGAGCTCGGCGTCCCACGGGGCGCCGAGCAGCAGCCCCAGTTCCTCCCGCAACGGTCCGAGGGCGTTGCCGGCGCGCTCCAGCGCCCCTCGCAGCCGCTCCTCGCAGACCTGCACGTCCCCGTTCAGGCCGATCACGGCCCGGTGGATGCCCAGGCTCGGGGTAAGGGAGAAACGCTCCCCCTCATGGCCGTCGCTGGGCTCCTCGGTCACCTCGACCCGCAGCTGCTCCCACGTGCGTAGCGCCGACGCGATGCGCGCACCGGTGCCCGGACTTCCGGTCCAGCTGACCTCGGCGCGGACCTGGCCTGGTGAGACCGGCTGAGCCGCCCACTCCAGGTGCACAAGGGTGCCCAGGGCAGCGCCCAGCGCCCACTCGATGTGGGGGGCCAACGCGCGCGGCGCGGAATGCACGAAGACGACCCCGCGGGTACGGGCCATGACGGCACCGGTCGGGGTCGCAGCGGCGAGCGTCCTTTGCTCGGCCATGGTGGGACTCCTGTTCTCGAGGGTCACCTTCCCCAGCGGCCTCGAGCAGAACGTCCGGTCGTACGGGTCCGGTGTCATCGAACCACCAGTCCCAGCAGTCACATTAGCCTCACCCGCTCTCGCGCACCAGTCCTCCCGTCGCCGTGATGAGCGCGCCGAGAAGCGTCGGCGGTCAGCGCGGGTCCCGATTTGACTCCCGCTCCGGGCGGGGCCAACGTGGCAAGGGAGGGCGGGGTCTCGCTTACGGTTCCGCCGGACAGGAGAACCCGATGAGCGACCTTCCCTTCCCCAGGGCCACCCGCGAGCTCGCAGCTCGCCGCCGTGAGCTCGCACCGGCGGCGAACGACGCGTTCGATGCCTTCAGTCACGCGGTGTTCGCCGACGGCGCGCTGCCGGAGAAGACCAAGCAGCTGATCGCCGTAGCGGTGGCGCACACGACGCAGTGCCCGTACTGCATCGACGGGCACACCAAGCTGGCCAAGCGCAAGGGAGCGAGCCCGGAGGAGATCATGGAGGCGATCTGGGTGGCCGCGGAGATGCGCGCCGGCGGCGCGTACGCCCACTCCACGCTGGCGCTGCACGCCATCGGTGAGACCGAGCCGACCAACTCGGCCTGACATCGGGCGATCGCATCCCGACGCCGGATCGACAGCGAGGAGAGACATCGTGAGTGGGAACAGCTTCGGCACGAAGGACCGCATGTCGGTCGGGGACCAGACGTACGAGATCCACCGCCTCGACCGGATCGAAGGGTCGGAGCGGTTGCCGTACAGCCTCAAGGTCCTGCTGGAGAACCTGGCGCGCTGCGAGGACGGGCACCGGGTGACCGCGGAGCAGGTCAGCGCGCTCGCGTCCTGGGATCCCGCAGCCGAGCACGGCAGCGAGATCCAGTACACGCCCGCGCGGGTGCTGCTGCAGGACTTCACCGGCGTCCCGTGCGTGGTGGACCTGGTCGCGATGCGGGACGCGATGTCCGCCCTTGGGGGCGACCCGCAGCGCATCAACCCGCTCATCCCCGCTGAGCTGGTCATCGACCACTCGGTGATCGCCGACGTGTTCGGGCGCCCGGATGCCTTCACCCGCAACGCCGGGCTGGAGTTCACCCGTAACCAGGAGCGGTACCAGCTGCTGCGGTGGGCGCAGCAGGCATTCGATGACTTCCTCGTCGTGCCACCGGACACCGGCATCTGCCACCAGGTGAACCTCGAGTACCTGTCCCGCGTGGTGTTCACCCGGCCGGGTCCGGACGGGCCGCAGGCCTACCCGGACACGTTGGTCGGCACGGACTCGCACACCCCGATGGTCAACGGCCTGGGCGTCCTGGGCTGGGGCGTCGGCGGGATCGAGGCGGAGGCCGCCATGCTCGGCCAGCCGATGAGCATGCTGATCCCGCCGGTGCTGGGGATCAAGCTCACCGGCGAGCTGCGCGAGGGCACGACCGCGACCGACCTGGTGCTCACCATCGCCGAGCTGCTGCGTCGCACCGGGGTCGTGGGGAAGTTCGTGGAGTTCTACGGGCCCGGCGTGGCCCGGGTCCCGCTGGCGAACCGCGCGACGCTGGGCAACATGAGCCCGGAGTACGGCTCGACCTGCGCGATCTTCCCGGTGGACGCCGAGACGCTGACGTACCTGCGCCTGACCGGGCGCAGCGAGGCGCAGGTCCGGCTGGTCGAGGCGTACACCAAGCTGCAGGGCCTGTGGCACGACCCCGAGCACGAGGCGACGTACTCGCAGACCATCGAGTTCGACCTTGGCGGTGTCGAGCCGTCGATCGCGGGGCCGAAGCGACCGCAGGACCGCATCGGGCTCGCCGACGCCCGCAGCGTCGTGCGGGACATTCTCACCAACGGGTCGCGGGCCCCTTCCGTGCTCACCGGTCTGGACGAGGCGTCCTCGGAGTCGTTCCCCGCCAGCGACCCGATCGCCTTCGGCCGGATCGGCGACGATGACGAGCCGGTCGACCGCTCCGGCCCCGGGCCCGCCCAGGCATGGCCCTCGAACCCGGTCCCGACCACATTCGCCGACGGCCGGACCGCTGACCTGGACAACGGCCATGTCGTGATCGCAGCCATCACCTCGTGCACCAACACGTCGAACCCCTCGGTGATGATCGGTGCTGGGCTGCTGGCCAAGAAGGCGGTCGAACGGGGGCTGACCAGCAAGCCGTGGGTCAAGACCTCGCTGGCGCCAGGTTCGCGGGTGGTCACCGACTACTACGAGCGGGCAGGGCTGACGCCGTACCTGAACAAGCTCGGGTTCGACCTCGTCGGGTACGGGTGCACCACGTGCATCGGCAACTCCGGACCGCTGATCCCGGAGGTCAGCGCCGCGGTGAGCGAAGGAAACCTGACGGTGTGCTCTGTGCTGTCAGGCAACCGCAACTTCGAGGGCCGCATCCACGCCGAGACCCAGATGAACTTCCTCACCTCTCCACCTCTGGTCATCGCCTACGCCCTCGCCGGCAGCCTGGCCGTCGACCTGCCGAACGATCCGCTGGGCACCGACGGGGACGGAAAGCCGGTGTACCTGCGCGACATCTGGCCGACCACGCAGGAGGTCAAGGAGGTCGTCGACGAGTGCGTGAAGGCCAGCATGTTCACGGCCGGCTACGCGAACGTCTTCGGCGGCGACGAGAACTGGCGCGGCCTGCCGGTCCCGAGCGGGGACATGTTCGCCTGGGAGGCGGACTCGACGTACGTGCGCCAGCCGCCATACTTCGATGACATGCCGCGCGAGCCCGAGCCGCTGCGCGATGTGACAGGAGCGCGGGTGCTGGCCCTGCTCGGCGACTCGGTGACCACGGACCACATCTCCCCCGCCGGCACGATCAAGAAGGACTCCCCCGCCGGCCGTTACCTGATCGAGCACGGCGTCACGGCGAAGGACTTCAACTCCTACGGGTCCCGCCGGGGCAACCACGAGGTGATGATCCGCGGGACGTTCGCCAATATCAGGCTGCGCAACCAGCTCGTCCCCGGCGTCGAGGGTGGCGTCACCCGCCACCTCCCCGACGGGAAGCAGATGGCCATCTTCGACGCGTCGACGGCATACGCGGCCGAGGGCGTACCGCTGATCGTCGTGGCAGGCAGCGAGTACGGGTCGGGGTCCTCGCGGGACTGGGCCGCGAAGGGCACGCTGCTGCTCGGCGTCAAGGCCGTGATTGCCGTGTCGTACGAACGGATCCACCGCTCCAACCTCATCGGGATGGGCGTGCTGCCGCTGCAGTTCCACCCGGGCGAGTCCGCGCAGAGCCTCGGGCTCACCGGTGAGGAGACGTACGCCATCACCGGGCTGGCCGGCGCGGACACGGTCCCGCGCGAGGTCACGGTCCGGGTCGACGAAGCAGGTCGGTCACGCGAGTTCGGTGCGACGGTGCGGATCGACACGCCGGCCGAGGTCGCGTACTTCCAGCACGGCGGGATCCTGCAGTACGTGCTGCGTCAACTGCTCGCGAGCTGAGGGTCGCGCGAGCATCGCCTTTCGGCTGGCACGACGGAGGAGGAAGTGTGACAAGGCGAGCGCGCAGCATCGCGCACCGTGGCTGGTGGTGCGATCTTTGGTGGCCTGGTTCGGCCGTGGCGCGCGGACCCTTCCTCAGGGCTGGGTTTGTCGGGGTGGCGAGAATTCCCAGTACCCGGGCTGGGTGTAGTTCAACCCAGCCCTCGGTGTGATCCGCTACGCGCCCTCATGGACGAAGTGATGATGGCGTGAGCACAAAAGCACTGTGTTATCAAGGGAAGTCTTGCCACCGTCGATCCAGTGCTTCACGTGGTGGGCCTGCGTGTGCTGCGGCGGGCGATGGCACCCAGGGAACGCGCACCCGCGATCCCGCACGCCCAGGGCGCGTCGCAACCGCATCGGCACGGTCCGGTGGGCCCGGCCGTAGTCCAGCACCCCGGCCCCGGCTATCAGCAAGCCCGCGATGACCGGGTCGACGAGCTCCCCGGTCTGCGGGTCGCGGAACTGCCCATCGATCTCCCCTACTGGCTCGCTGCGCTCACCAGCGGGGCCCAGGGGCGCACGTCCGCATCACAGCCACGACGCCGCGCGGTGTGGATCGGGGCCGGGGACCCGACCCGGTCCAGGATCGCCGTCCCGGTCCCGTTTGCCAGGTCGGTCAACGTGGCCGTGATGTCCAGGTGCGGACGCTCCGACACCTTCTCGCTACCAAGGCCGGAGTCAAGGCTCGCCGCGGCCCAGTCCTCCAGTGCGGCGGCGTCGCGCTGCTGGCCGGTCAGCGTGATCGGCCGACCGGTGACCGGGTCCACCTCCTGCGAGCCACCGGCATCGCTGGCACCGGAGTCGGTGTCGCCGCGGTGGTAGCCGGCGTTGCGGAAGTGGTCCAGCACGGTGCGGATCATCGCGGCGACCTCCCGGGTCACCTGCGCGGTGATCACCGCCATGTCCCCGACCTCATCGATCGTCAACGACGCCTGCACCGCAGCCTTCATCGCCTTCTCACTGGACCCATCCGGGTCGGCCAGCTCACGAGCCTGCGCCAGCGCGATCCGCAACGTCTCCGAACCCCAGCGCCGCGCCAGGGCCAACAGCTCGGTCCCCAACTGGCCGGCAACAATCGGTCGCTCAGCATCAGGTGTTCTGGTCCGCCGACGTTCCGTACGCTGGCGCGTGAGGACCGCAGGGCTTCGACCGGAGCCATGATCGCTATCTCGGGACAGATCACGCAGTTCAACTGCCTTGATCGCCCCAAGGGGAAGATCAAGGCAGTTGACGGTGGCGCAGCATCGTCTGGGGGCCTGGTTTGACCGGGCCACGGATCGAGGCTCGGTGGCCGGGGCTCAGAAGGCGCTGATGACCAGGCCGGCGACGAGCATGACGACCAGCAGCACGCCGATGGACACGACGACCGCTCTGCTGCCGACCCGGGTGATCACGCCATCACCCTAACCCGGCCCTCGCGAGTGCCTCTGGACCCAACACCGAGTTCGCAGGCGAACCAACGGCCTCCCTCAGGTCCTTCACAGCATCAGCACAGATAGTGCAACCATTGCTGTTGCACCGAACGCTGCCCATCCGGGCGACGAGGCTCAGGCACATGGGGCCGGTTCGGCGCCCGCGACGAGAGGACGACCTGTGGAGACGACGGAGAGCCCGCAGTCCTACCTGCGCACCTCGGGCGAGGAGCCGGTGCGCGTGCTGGTCGTCGACGACGAGCACGACCTGGCCGACATGGTCGCCACGATGTTGCGCTTCGACGGCTGCCGCACCGCGACCGCGGGCAGCGCCGACGAGGCCATGCGCGTCGCGCGCGACCTGCGCCCGGACATCGCGGTGCTGGACGTGATGCTCCCCGGGCAGGACGGCGTGAGCCTGCTGGCCCGGCTGCGTACCGAGCACGCGGGCCTTCCGGTCGTCCTGCTCACGGCCAAGGGCGACACCCGTGACCGGGTCGCCGGGCTGCGCGCCGGAGCGGACGACTACATCACCAAACCGTTCAGCCTGGAGGAGCTGCTGGCCCGGCTGCAGGCTGTCCTGCGCCGCACCGGCAGGCTCGGTGACAGCGGCGACGTCATCCGGGTCAGCGATCTGACGCTGGACGAGCGCAGCCGGGAGGTACGCCGAGGCGACGACCTCATCGAACTCACGCCCACCGAGTTCGACCTGCTGCGCTTCCTGATGATCAACGCACGTACCGTCGTGTCGAAGGCACAGATCCTGGACCGCGTGTGGCACTACGACTTCGCCGGTCGCAGCAACGTCGTGGAGCAGTACGTGGGCTACCTGCGCCGCAAGGTCGACGCCGATCGGGAACCGCTGATCCACACCGTGCGCGGGGTCGGCTACGTCCTGCGGGCGCCGCGGGCCGCAAATGGCTGAGCTGGCCCTGCCCAGCCCGAGCGACCCCCCGGTCGTCTCGCAGCCCCTGCCCGAGGGCATTCCGTTCGGTCCGGCCGAGACCCTGGCGCCGCCCGAAACGGCCGGCCCCGGGGCGCCAGAACCTGCCGCGAAATTCGGTACGGCTCGGCTGCGGTCATCGTGGGAGGCGATGCCGCTGCGCGAGCGGCTGGTCCTGGGCCTGCTGCTGGTGGTGGCGGTCGCGCTGGTCAGCTGCGGGCTGGCGACGTACCTGGTCATCACCCGCTGGCTCGTGGCCCAGGTCGACGACGGACTCACCTCCGTGCGCGACACAGCGCTTGCATCGGCGGGCCCGAACCGCAACGCCGTCTCCGACGCGATCCGCAGCTGGCAGCAACAGGGCGCGACCGTCTACCTGGTCGACGGCAACGGGTCGGCACAGATCCTCACGGTGACCTACCAGGGGACCGCCGCGAGCCCGGACACCGTGACTGCCGCGGACGCGGCGACTCTGGCCTCCGTACCGACAAGCCCCAAGGCCGAGCCCGTCACGATCGGGCTGGAGGAATCAGGCGAGTCCCGTGCCGTGGCGATCTCCGTGTCGCTGGTCAACGGGGCCAACGGCAGACTCGTTGCAGCAGAACCGCTGTCGAGAGTCGACCGGATCACACACACGATCCTGGTCGTCGAGCTGGTGGCCCTGATCGTGGCGCTGCTGGTCGTGGGGCTCGTCGGGTCGTGGTTCATCCGCCGCTCGCTACGACCGTTGCGCCGGGTCGCGGACACGGCCGGACAAGTGGCGACCTTGCCGCTGGACCGCGGTGACGTGACGATCCCGACCCGCGTCCCGGGTGCTCATCCCGCGACCGAGGTCGGCCAGGTCTCCATGGCCGTGAACGCGATGCTGGACCACGTCGAGTCCTCGTTGCGCACCCGCCAGGACACCGAAGAACGGTTGCGCCGCTTCGTCTCTGACGCCGGACACGAGCTGCGTACCCCGCTGGCAGCGGTACGCGGCTACGCCGAGCTGGTCCGACGCGCCGGCAGCGAGCACCCGGAGCAGGCACTGACGTCCGCGGCTCGCATCGAGTCGGCGGCAGCGCGGATGGGTGTCCTCGTGGAGGACCTGCTGCTGCTCGCGTCCCTCGACGAGGGCCGCCCGCTGGACCAGGAGCCCGTGAACCTCGGCGAGCTGGTCGACGACGCCGTCGTGGAGGCCCGGGCCGTGGACCCGAGCCACGACTGGCGCATCGGCCCGGTCGGGTCCGCCGTCGCGCTGACCGGTGACGCCCCGCGGCTGCACCAGGTCGTCACGAACCTGCTGACCAACGCCGCGGCGTACACCCCTGAGGGCACGACCGTCACGGCGAGCGTGCTGCGCATCGGTAACGAGGTGCAGCTCGAGGTCCGCGACGCCGGTCCGGGCTTTCCCCTCGAGCTGCTGCCACGCGCCACCGAGCGGTTCGCCCGAGGTGATGCCAGCCGGTCTCGTGCTACCGGGGGCACCGGGCTCGGGCTGGCGATCGTACGGGCAATCGTGGAGTCCCATGGGGGTCACGTGACGCTGGCCAACGACGGCGGCGCTGTCGTCACAGTGCACCTTCCAGCGTGACCGGCTGTCGACGGCGTTGGGCCCGCGGTTCGGCGAGGTGAGCGGGCCTGGCTGTTCGAACTCGCGATCCGCCGCCGGATCATCCCGGGACCGTTGATAGTGCTGGTCGTCACGGCAGCTCTGCGGTCGGGCGGGAACGCTCGTCGCGCTGCTCCCTCGGGCCGCCGGGCCGGGTTCGCTCAGCGCCGCCAGAACAGGTGGTGGACCACACCGCTCGAGCTGGGCACGACGTCACAGTGGTAGCGGTCGAGCAGATCCTGTGGGGAGACCCACAACCGGGAACCTGCGCCAAGCTCGACGGGGGCGACCGCCACGTGCAACGTGTCTACGAGGTCGGCATCGAGGAACTGCCGAATAGTGTTGGCGCCACCGCCGAGGCGGACATCCTTGCCGTCGGCGACCTCCCGAGCTCGCTGCAGCACGGTGTCGGGCTCACCGCCGACGAAGTGGAACGTCGTGTCCGACAGGGTGAAGCTCGGCCGCTCGTGATGGGTCATCACCAGGACCGGGGTGTGGAACGGCGGCTCCTCCCCCCACCAGCCCTGCCAGCTGGTGTCGGCCCACGGTCCGCGGTGCGGGCTGAACTTGTTACTGCCCATGATCTCGGCACCGATGTTGCGGTGGAAGTCCCGGACCAGGTAGTCGTCGAGGCCACGAGTCCCCCCTGGCTCGGTGCGGTTGGGCCAGCTTGCGGTCGCGCCGGCCCAGGCGAACATCGTTGAGGGGTCGGCATGGCCGAACGGCCGTTCCAGGCTCTGCCCTTCACCGGCACCGAAGCCGTCGCTCGAGACGACGAAGTTGTGTACACGCACCATCTGCGTCACTGCTGCTCCTCGGTCGATCAGTCGGTCGTGACGCCATCCTGCAGCAGGGCCCGGACAATGCCGAGCCGGAGGCGATGCCTGGAACGGGCCGGAGGCGATGCCTGGAACGGGCCGGAATCGCCGGGGATAGGGCCAGGGCCCCGGCTCGCCACGTTGCACCGTCGGATCGCGCGCCGCCTGCTCGTGCTGGTCCCGTACCGCTAACGACGTGGTCCACGTCGTAGGCGCGGATCTGGTCGACGAGCATTCGCGTCAGTCGACCGGCGACCTCGAGCTCAGGACGATGGACGGATGGCCCGACTGAGGTGGATGTAGGAACGACGGCGACGACAACGGCGAGCCCGATTCGTGATCCCGAGCCCTGATCGGCAGACCCATTGTCCTGCAACGGTTTCGACGCTACTCGGACGGAACCCGGACGGAGAGCGCCTGCTCCAGCATAGAGACGCGAAACCCCTGCCCAGCGTCGACCGGGTCGCCGTCCACCTGTCGGCTGTGCGGATGGTTGGTGGACACGATCACCTCCCGTCCCCGGAACTGGGTGCGGGAGGGATCGGTCTCGGCCCCCTTGCCGCGCAGGATGCCGGCCGTGGTTCGCGCCCAGTCCCTCGGTGTGGACGGGTCGATGACCAGGACGTCGAGCAGACCGTCGTCCGGTTGCGCCTCCGGGATGAGGTCGAGTCCGGCGACCAGCCTGCCGACGTTCGCCACGAGGACCGTACGGCCGTACAGCTGCAGCTCGGGTCCGCCGTCGATGGAAAGCCGCAGCCGCATGGGTCTTTCGTGCAGGTGCCGCGCACCCTGCAGGACGTACGCACCCCAGCCGACCCGCCGTTTGAGCGCCTCCGGCGCCCCCATCATGTCGGCGTCCCAGCCCATCCCGCTCATGACGGCGCTCAGCCGACGCTCTCCGCGGCCGAGGTAGACGTCGAGGAGGTCGATGCCACGGTCCGGCCCGGTCAGCGCGACCTCCAGGGCGCTGCGCGCATCGAGCGGGATCCCGAGGTTGCGTGCGAGAAGGTTTCCCGTACCCCCGGGCACGATTCCCAGGCTGGCGCCGCCGTGGACCAGGGCGGACGCCACTCCCATGAGGGTCCCGTCGCCACCCCAGGCGATGACCACCGTCGCGCCCTCCTCGATCGCGCGACGGGCTTGACCCGGACCAGGGTCGGCGGCCGACGTCTCGAACCACATGGGTCTCGCCACACCGACCGAGGTAGCGACCTCGTCGACGGTTGACCGCGCCCGGTCGAGGTCACCCACCTTCCCGGGATGGACGATGACCGCGACACTCATCCGGACTCCCCTCCTTCGGGCGGCACGGCTCCCGCTTGCTCCGGCGAGCTCTGCGAACGAAGCGCCCTCAACTCGGGAAGATACCGGTGGACACTGCACACGGTACGGACCTCAACGCGCTGGCCCGCAGCCGCCAGGTCGGCGATGGCGCGTCAGGTAACTGCGTCACCTGCCCGCACCGCGGGCGCGCCCGGACACGAGCCCGCTCTCACCTACCTGGGGCAGACGCTCGATCCCCCAGCGCCAGCGTCGGCCTAGCGGCCGGCGACCGCGCGCGCCTTGGCCAGCCGGATCGCCTCGGTCAGAGACGCGATGTCGTACTCGCCGTGATGCCGGAGCCCGTTGACGAAGAACGTCGGCGTGCCCCGGACACCGCTCAGGTCGGCGCTGCCGATGTCCTCGGCGACCCGAAAGAGGTCTTCGTGCCGTTGCAGCTCCCGGGTGAAGGCGGGGACGTCGAGCCCGAGCTCGTCCGCGTACCGCACCAGGTCCGGCATCCGCAGTGCGTCCTGGTGCGCCATCAGCACGTCGTGCATCTCCCAGAACCCCTCCTGTCTCGCGGCGGCCTCGGACGCCTCGGCGGCCAGCTGGGCGTTGGGGTGCACGTCGCGCAGTGGCAGGTGGCGCCAGACGTAGCGCAGGTCGCCGAAGTCGGCGAGCAGCTCGCGCACGATCGGCTCGGCCTGCCCGCAGTACGGACATTCGAAGTCGCCGTACTCCACCAGCGTGACAAGAGATTCCTCCGGACCACGGACGTGGTCGCGCTCGGGGTCCACCGGCTCGGCGAGGTCGATGATGGAGTCCGCTCCGCCGAGCAGCGCCCGCACTCGGCGCTCGGCGGGGAGCGCGGCGGTGACCCGGAAGGCAACCCAGGTCAGCCCAGCCGAGATCACCGCGGCGGCGAGCACGCCGAGCTTGGCCTCCTGCAGCTCAGGCCCGCGGAACGCAAGCGTGGCGATGAGCAGGCTCAGCGTGAACCCGATGCCGGAGAGAGTCCCCGAACCCACGACCGAGGCCCATCCCACCGGCGGCCGCACTCGACCACCAGAGAGCCGGGTGACCAACCATGACCCGCCGAGGATCCCCGCAGGCTTGCCGACGACGAACGCGGCGACCACTCCCCACGTGATCGGTGACCTCACGGCGGCGGCGAGGAACTCCCCGTTGATCACGATGCCGGCGTTCGCGAGCGCGAACAGCGGCACGATCACGTAGCTGGTCCAGGGGTGGTACAGCTCTTGCAACCGCTCGTTCGGCGGTACGGCGGCCCGGACGCTGGCGCGCGCCGATCGCGCGAGCGAGGATGTCGGCTGCTCACGGAAGTCCCGGAAGCTGTCCGTCGCCTCCGAGAGGCGTTCTTGCGCCACCGGGCGGGCGTACGTCAGCAGCCCCAGTGCCAGCCCGATCACGACGGGGTCGACCCCCGATCCGTCCAGGGCAACCCAGGTCGCGAGACCGAGCAGCAGGTAGACGAATCCCCGTTGCACGGGCACGAGCACCGCGACGACCGTGATCGCGAACAGCAGGCAGGCCAGCAGGAGCGGAACGAGCTTGATGTCGTCCGTATAGACCGTCGCGATCGCCACGAGCGCGACGAGGTCGTCGGTGATGACGACGGTGAGCAAGAACGCCCGCAGCGGCGCGGGGTATCGCGGACCGACGAGTGCCAGCAGCCCCAGCGCGATCGCCGTGTCCGTCGACAACGCGACACCCCAGCCGTGTGCACCACCACCGCTGGTGGTGACGGCCAGGTAGATGAGTACGGAGACCAGCATCCCGCCGAGCCCGGCCACGACAGGCAGCAGCACTCGGCGACGCTCGCGCAGGTCGCCCACGTCGAACTCGCGCCGCGCCTCGAGCCCCACGACGAAGAAGTAGAACGCCATCAGCCCGCTGTTGATCCACTCGACCGCGGACATCGAGATCCCGTGATCACCCCAGGTCACCGACAGCTCGCTGTGCCAGAAGGCTTCGTACGACTTCCCCGCGACGTTCGCCCAGACAAGAGCCACCAGCGCGGCGCAGAGAAGCACGACCGAGCTCCCGGCCTCGGTGCTCAGGAACCGGCGCAAGGCAGTCCGGTTGCGCCATGACCACACGGAGGTCCCCGAGGTGGCGGGAAGATCGGACTGCGACACGGGCGTCATCCTCCCGCGCCCGCTCCGACGCTGTCACGGCAACCCCGACCGACGGCTCTGTCCTGGTGGTTGCCTCTCGGCGGAAGACGCGCGCGATCAACGACCACAAGAACAGGAAGACGCCAAAAAAGCCGCGATGCAAGGTGCAACGACGGCGACGTCGCCGGCCGGTGGTTGACGTTTCATGGTGTGGGGCAAGAGGTCGGCGCCGTGACCACACCGGTCCTCGGAGTCCGAGGCGTTCGCTAAGCGAGCGCAAGTCATGCGCCGATCTCTGGGCCCCCGAGCGAACCCCGTCGGTTCGCCGTGCCCGCATGCCCTCGCACAAACTCTGCCCATCACACGGCCGCCAGTGGCGGCTGCATCATTGAGGACTCCTA
>JANWJC010000146.1 GCA_025449595.1 Acidobacteriota bacterium
CTGCCCAGGATCTCGAACTTGTACCTGGTCCCGGCGCCGGGGCCGGGGACGAACAGCTCCCAGACGCCGGTGGAGCCCAGCGACCGCATGGGATAGCCACGCCCGTCCCAGTAGTTGAAGTCCCCGACGACCCGCACGCCCTGCGCGTTCGGCGCCCACACGGCGAACGCCGTGCCGTGCACCGGGCCGGCGAAGCCGGGGTAGTCGTGCACGCGTGCCCCGAGCACCGCCCACAGCTGCTCGTGCCGGCCCTCGGCGATGAGGTGCTGGTCCAGCTCGCCGAGCGTGGGCAGGAAGCGGTACGGGTCGTCGTCCTCTATCGGCCCGTCGTCGTAGTTGACTTCGAGGCGGTAGTCGGGCACCTGCGCCAGCGGCAGGACCCCGCAGAAGACCCCGCGGTGCTCGTGCGCGAGCTCGGTGCGGGTCTCGCCACCGACGCCGTCGCGGGCCACGACCGTCACGGCGGTGGCCCAGGGGCGTAGCACGCGAACGGTGACGGCCCCGTCATAGCGGTGCGGACCCAGCACCGAGTGCGGGTCGTGGTGGTGACCGTCGGCGATGCGGTCCAGCTCCTCGACGGGCACCGGCAGCAAGGTGGCGGCCGCGGTCATGACGTCGCGCCGCTCTGGACGTGGAGCACGTGGGCGACCGCGACGTAGGGGTCCAGCCGCACGTAGTTGCGCTGTCCCCACGACCATCGCTCCCCGGTGACGAGGTCGTGCACGACAAGTCCGTCACCCTCCTCGACGCCGAGCGCGGCGAGGTCGAGGTGGACGGTCGCCTCGCGGGTCCCGTGCGGGTCGAGGCTGCACACGACGAGGACGCAGTCGGGTCCCTCGCGTTTGGAGTACGCGATGACCTGGTCGCTGTCGGTCGCGTGGAAGTCCAGGTTTCGTAGCCGCTGCAACGAGATGTGCTCTCGGCGCCAGCGGTTGAGCTGGGTGAGGTACGGCGCGAGGCTGCGCCCTTCCTGCAGCGCGCCCTGCCAGTCCCGTGGCCGGTACTGGTACTTCTCGGAGTCGAGGTACTCCTCGCTGCCGGGCCGGACCGCCACGTGCTCGTACAGCTCGAACCCGGAGTAGACCCCCCAAGTGGGAGACAGTGTCGCGGCCAGCGTCGCCCGGATCGCGAACGCGGCGGGACCGCCGTACTGCAGGTAAGCGCTGAGGATGTCGGGGGTGTTCACGAACAGGTTGGGTCGCATGCTCCCGGACAGGGGACCGGCGAGCTCTCGCAGGTATTCCTCGAGCTCCCACTTCTCGTTGCGCCAGGTGAAGTAGGTGTACGACTGCTGGAAGCCGATCTCCCCGAGCAGCCGCATCATCGCCGGCCGGGTGAACGCCTCGGCGAGGAACAGGACGTCCGGGTCGCTCGCGTTGACCTCCGCGATGAGCCTTTCCCAGAACGCGACCGGCTTGGTGTGCGGGTTGTCGACCCGGAAGATCCGTACGCCGTGGGCCATCCAGTGCCGCACCACTCGCAGAACTTCCGCGTGCAGGCCCTCGGGGTCGGTGTCGAAGGACAGCGGGTAGATGTCCTGGTACTTCTTCGGCGGGTTCTCGGCGTAGGCGATGCTGCCGTCGGCACGCTGCACGAACCACTCGGGGTGCTCGCGGACCCAGGGATGGTCCGGGGAGCACTGCAACGCCAGGTCCAGCGCCACCTCCATGCCCACCTCCGCGGCCCGGTCGACGAAGGCGTCGAAGTCGTCGAGGGACCCGAGGTCGGGGTGGATCGCGTCGTGACCGCCGGCGGCGGACCCGATGGCCCACGGCGACCCGGGATCATCCGGGCCGGCAGTCATGGAGTTGTTGGGGCCCTTGCGAAAGGACGTCCCGATCGGATGGATCGGTGTGAGGTAGACGACGTCGAAGCCCATCTCGGCGATCGCCGGCAGTCGCTCGGCGGCGCTGCGCAGCGTGCCGGAGCGCGGCGGGTCCAGGCTGGCGCCCTCCGAGCGCGGGAAGAGCTCGTACCAGGACCCGACCAGGGCACGTTCGCGCTCCACCCGGATCGGGTGGGCGCTGGACTCGGTGACCCCGACCCGCAGCGGAAAGCTCTCGAGCAGCCCGAGCACGTCCGGGGTCATCACCGCGGCGAGCCGGCCGACCGGGTCGGCGCCGGGGTCTCGTAACAACGCCACGGCCGCCTTGAGCGGATCCCGCACCCGGCCCCGGGGCAGTCCCTTCAGGGCCCGTGCGAGCAGGGCCGAGCCCTCCGCGAGCTCGAGCTCGGCGTCGATCCCGGCGGGGACCTTGATCTGCGCGCGCAGCAGCCACGTGAGCACCGGGTCCACCCACGCCTCGACCGTGAACGTCCAGTCGCCGAGCCCGGCCGGGCGCACCCATGCGCTGCGTCGATCGGTGCCGGGGACCTGCAGCAACAACGTGGCGCGCGACCTGACCGTTCCGGCCGGGTCACGCAGCACGACCTGCGCGCCGAGCGCCCCGTGGCCCTCCCCGACGATCGTTGCCGAGACCGGCAGCGCCTCACCGACGACGGCCTTGACGGCCCGCCCGTACGCAAGGACCGGGGCCACGTCCTCGATGCCGACCCGCCCGGTGGTGGACCGCCTCGGCCCGGGCGCCGGAGCGGCGTCCGGGCTCACGGTGGTGGTGCGCCGGGCAGACATCCCCGCGAGCCTAGCGACCGAGCGCGACACGCACGTCCGGTCTGAAGCCTGGGTGCGGGGGTGCCAGGCCGGGGCGGTTAGGTTGCCTTGCGTGAAGGCGATCCGGCGGTTCACCGTCCGTACCGTTCTGCCCGAGAGTCTGGCCGCGCTCGCAGAGCTGGCCCAGAACCTGCGCTGGTCATGGCACCCGCAGACCCAGGACCTCTTCGAGCGAATCGATCCCGGTCGCTGGGCGGCGGTGGCGCACGACCCGGTCCAGCTGCTCGGCGAGGTTCCCCCCGAGCGCTGGGCCGAGCTGGAGCAGGACGAGGACTTCGCGTCGCACCTGGCCTGGGTCCATACCGGCCTGCAGGACTACTTGCACGGCAAGCGGTGGTACCAGGACCTCGGTGACCGGACGCCGCGCGCGATCGCGTACTTCTCACCTGAGTACGGCATCTCCGAGGTGCTGCCCCAGTACTCCGGCGGTCTGGGGATCCTGGCCGGGGACCATCTCAAGACGGCCAGCGACCTCGGGGTGCCGATCGTCGGGGTCGGGCTGTTCTACCGCTCCGGCTACTTCCGGCAGTCGCTGTCGATCGATGGCTGGCAGCTGGAGACGTACCCCGTGCTCGACCCGGACGGGCTGCCGCTGTCGCTGCTCCGCGAGCACGACGGCACCCCCGCGGTGATCAGCTGCGGGCTGCCTGGGGATCGCGTGGTGCACGCGCACGTGTGGCGGGCCGACGTCGGCCGGGTCCCGTTGCTGCTGCTGGACTCCGACGTGGAGACGAACGGTCAGGCCGAGCGCGACATCACCGATCGCCTGTACGGCGGCGGCGGGGAGCACCGGCTGCAGCAGGAGATGCTGCTCGGCGTCGGCGGGGTCCGTGCGCTGCGGGCGTTCAGCCGGATCACCGGTGCGCCCGAACCGGAGGTCTTCCACACGAACGAGGGACACGCGGGCTTCCTCGGGCTCGAGCGCATCCGCGAGCTCGTTGCCGAAGGTGGGCTCTCCTTCGACGAGGCAAGGTGCGCGGTCCGGGCCGGGACGGTGTTCACCACGCACACGCCGGTCCCCGCCGGGATCGATCGCTTCCCTCGCGAGCTCGTCGCCGAGTACTTCGGCGGCTCGAACACGACCGCGGGCCTGCCGGTCGATCGCATCCTCGACCTCGGCGCGGAGTCCTTCCCCGGTGGTGACCCCACCGTGTTCAACATGGCGGTGATGGGGCTGCGGCTGGGCCAGCGCAGCAACGGCGTGAGCCTGCTGCACGGTGAGGTGAGCCGGGAGATGTTCGCCGGTGTCTGGGAGGGCTTCGACGCCGACGAGGTCCCGATCGGGTCGGTGACGAACGGGGTTCATGCCGCGACGTGGGTGGCGCGGGAGTTCCAGGCTTTGGTGGTCGGCAGCAACGACCCGGAGTCGATCGGTGAGGCTGCGCGCTGGGAGGACTTCGCGTCGGTCGCGGACGACCCCATCTGGGCGACCAAGCGGATCCTGCGCGAGCACCTGGTCCATGACGTACGCCGCCGGCTGCGGGAGGCCTGGGTTGTCCGAGGCGCCGCGGACGCCGAGCTCGGGTGGGTCGAGGGCGTGCTGGACCCCGACGTGCTGACGATCGGGTTCGCGCGCCGGGTCCCGACGTACAAGCGGCTGACGCTGATGCTGCAGGAACCCGAGCGACTCCGGGCGCTGCTGCTTCACCCCGATCGTCCGATCCAGCTCGTCATCGCAGGCAAGTCGCATCCCGCCGACGACGGTGGCAAGAAGCTGATCCAACAGCTCGTGGAGTTCGCCGACGACCCGCAGGTGCGCCACCGCATCGTGTTCCTGCCCGACTACGACATCGACATGGCGCGGGTGTTGTACCCCGGCTGCGACGTCTGGCTCAACAACCCGCTGCGTCCCCTCGAAGCCTGTGGCACCTCGGGCATGAAGGCCGCCCTCAACGGCGCCCTGAACCTGTCGATCCTCGACGGCTGGTGGGACGAGTGGTACGACGGCGAGAACGGCTGGGCCATCCCGACCGCCGACGGGGTCAGTGATCCGGACCGCCGGGACGACCTGGAGGCGGCGGCGCTGTACGACCTGATCGAACGCAGCGTCTCGACCACCTTCTACGACACTGATGCGGACGGGCGCCCGGCCCGATGGATCTCGATGCTGCGACACACGCTGAGCACTCTCGGCCCCAAGGTGCTTTCCTCGCGCATGGTCCGCGAGTACGTCACCGAGCTGTACGACCCGGCCGTGCAGAGCTCCCGGCTGGTCCTGGCCGACGGGGCGGCCGAAGGACGCCGGCTCGCGGCGTACGAAGCGCGCGTCCTGGCGTCATGGCGACTCGTCGAGGTCCAGCACGTGGAAGCTGTCGGGATCGCCGATGCGCCGCAGCGCGGCGACAAGATCACGGTACGAGCCCAGGTCCAGCTCGACGGCCTGGATCCGGACGACGTGGTGTGCCAGCTGGTCGCCGGACGGGTGGACCACAACGACCGGCTCGTCGAGCCGCGGCTCGTCGCGCTCGTGCCGGTGCTGGCACTCGGTGGCGGGCAGTGGCGCTTCGAGTCCGAGATCGAGCTCGACCGCAACGGTGCCTTCGGCTACACGGTCCGGATCCTGCCGGTCCACGACGGGCTCGTCAGCCCGGCCGAGCTCGGGCTGCAGGCCCTGCCGCCGTCGGTCGTGGCACCGGCGGACGGTGAGATCGCCCCGATGTGACCGGGGACCGAGCCGGACCCGGCTCGCGCCCTCAGTTGGCCCAAAACACCACGGTACGTATTGGTTTCCTGACGATGGGTACGGCCCGGGAGCCCCCTGCCCCTCAATGGTCCATTCGGTATCGCCCGTTGGGTTGAGGCGAGGCGGCGGCGGATCGGGAAGAGTTCCCGGTGCGCGAGCGATTCGGTCTGGCCCTGGATCGAACGCCATCAGTTCTGGTGGCCCCCACCTACGCGGGTGAACGGGTCCGTGCCGATAAGATCATGATTCAGAAAGACGAACCGGCCCGGCGGGCCGAGACTGGGCGCGGCGGGTGACTACTTCGATTGAGCCGTCTCGTGGCGTTGCCATCGAGACGGTGAGCCTGCTCCCCATGGGTGGCCCGGCGTCGAAGGTCGTCGCAGGCCACGCTGAGCGGGTCGGGGCCGCGACACGCCCGACGATGGGACCTGACCTCGCTGTCCTGCCAGACACTCCGGAGCCGACCGGTCGGATGGGCCGCAGCCGGCGGTCCACTTGGCTGAACCGCTATGTCCGCTGGCTCGTCCTCGCCGACGCTGCTGCCGCGCTGCTGGCCGCTGTGGTCGCGCTGCTGGTGCGCTTCGGGATCTCAGCGGGAAGCGGGCCCAGCGCGCTGTACGTGATGGTCACGCTGGCACTGCCGCTGGTCTGGGTGGCGGCACTGGCCCTCGGACGGGTGTACGAGCACCGCTTCCTGGGTGAGGGGTCCGCCGAGTTCCGCAGGATCGCCGACTCCGCACTGCGACTGCTGGCCGTACTCGCGATCTTGACGTTCACCGTTCACTGGGAGTTCGCCCGCGGCTACGCGATCATCGCGCTGCCCCTCATGGTGGTCGGGACCCTGCTGGTGCACCGGGTGGCTCGCGCGCTGCTGCACCGGGCCGAGCACGCCGGACGGGCGCGGCAACGTGTGCTGGTGATCGGGACCGAAAGGGCCATCGCGGAGATGGTGCGCCGGCTCGGGCTCGCGGACAACGCGTTCGAGCTCGTGGGTGCGCTCGTGGACACCAGCCGTTCCGACGTCATCGAGGGCGTCCCGGTGGTCGGCGCCTCCCGTGACGCCAGCGCCGTGGTGGCCAAGCTGGAGGTCGACGCGATCGCGGTGGCGGCATGGTCGACGTTCTCGCAGCTGGAGCTGCGACGGCTGGCGTGGGAGCTCGAGGGCACGGACGTGGACGTACTCGTCGCCCCGAACCTGACGGACGTCGCCGGCCCCCGACTCTCGATCCGGCCCGTCGCCGGGCTGCCGCTGCTGCACGTCGACAAGCCGGAGTTCACCGGGATCAGGCGCGTGGCCAAGGGGCTGTTCGACCGCGGCATCGCACTGACCACTCTGGTCCTGCTCTCACCGTTCCTGCTGGCGTGCGTGATCGCGGTCCGGCTGGACAGCCCGGGACCGGCACTGTTCCGTCAGCAGCGTGTCGGTCGCGGCGGCCGGACGTTCTGGATGCTGAAGTTCCGCTCGATGCACGTTGACGCCGAGCGCCAGCTCGACGACGTGATGTCGCACAACGTGCACGAGAAGGGCCCGCTGTTCAAGGCCCCCGCCGACCCACGCGTCACGCGGGTCGGGCGGGTCCTGCGCCGCGCGTCACTGGACGAGCTGCCGCAGCTGTGGAACGTCCTGCGCGGCCAGATGTCGTTGGTGGGCCCGCGGCCGCCGTTGCCGGGCGAGGTGGCCCAGTACGCCCACGACGTCTACCGCCGGCTCCTGGTCAAGCCGGGACTGACCGGGCTGTGGCAGGTCAGCGGCCGCTCCGACCTGACGTGGGACGAGTCGGTCCGCCTGGATCTGTACTACGTGGAGAACTGGAACCTGTTCCTGGACGTGTCCATCCTGATGCGTACCTTCCGCGCGGTCGTGGCCGCTCGCGGCGCTTACTGAACCGAGCCGAGCGGCCACTCTTGGTCAGCGTGTGAGCTGCTCGGCCGCTGTGGTGAGGATCAGCAGCAGCGGAACCCCGATCAGCCCGACCAGTGCGAACTCCCGCCAGGGCACGTCCACCCCGAGGGATCGGCAGCGCTCGCGCCACAACAGCGTCGCGAGCGACCCCCACATCAGCACGAGCGGGCCAAGGTTCACCGCGAGCAACAAGGGGTAGAGCATGCCGGCGCCGGCAGCGACAGGTTCCAGGGAGGCGTAGGCCGGCAGGTTGTTGATCAAGTTGGCGCCGACACCACCCACCGCGGCGAGTCGCAGCGCGGAGCCCCACGACGACCCGTGCCCGACGGCGTCGGACAGCAACTGGTCCAGGCCGTGCTGCTGAGCCGAGCCGACGAGGAAGAACAGTCCGACGACGAGCACGACGAGGCGCCACGGCAGCAGGTCCAGCCGCAGCCGCTCGCGCCGCCGTGCGGCGAACAGCAAGGTCAGGACGAGGGCACCTGCGACAGAGATCCACATCACCGGTATCCCGGCGATGGCGAGCGGGCCGATGGCGAGGCACACCGCGGCGGAGCATCGGAAGAGCACATGGTCTGCGACAACCGGTGCGTCCGGGACCGGGTACGAGCCCCGCAGGTCCCGCCGGTAGCGCAGCCCGAGCACCAGAACCGTCACCATCACCGCCACGACCGCCGGGAGCCACATGTGCGATGCGTACTCCAGGGTGCTGGCTGAGAGTTGTTGTTGGGCCAGCAGGTTGGTCAGGTTGGAGATCGGCAGCAGCAGGCTTGCGGTGTTCGCCAGCCACACCGTGACCATCGCGAACGGCAGCACTGGCAGGCCCGCCCGTTGCACCAAGAGGATGACGACCGGCGTGAGAAGCACAGCGGTGGTGTCGAGGGAGAGCAGGATCGTGATGCCGGTGCCGAGTGCTACGAGGAGGAGCCAGAGTCGCAGGGTGCGACCCCGCCCCCATACCGCCGTCCGGTGGGCGGCCACGTCGAATACCCCGGAGGAGTCGGCCAGCTCGGCCACGATCGTCACCCCGACCAGGAACACCAGGACCGGGGCAACGTGGGCGAGGATGTCACCGGCCGCGCCGAGCGGGAGCAGCCCGGTCACCAGGACGAGCAGAGCTCCGGCCGCTGCTGCGATCCACACCGCTCAGACCTCGGTGACGACGACGTCGAGGTGCCAGGGCCCGCCTCGCTCGGGCGGGTGCAGCTCGGCCACGTACCCGTAGGACTGGCAGAGCGCCGCGAACGCCGGCGCATCGCGGGGCGCGCTCCCGTCGACAAGCAGCGAGCGGACGAGTCGACCCTTGGTGGCCTTGTTGAAGTGGCTGACCACCTGTCGACGGCCGTCCGGGAGCTGCTGGAGCACCCGGACCGTCACCGTCCGGGCCGCGAGGTCCTCGGTCGGATGCCACATCGCCGCGTACGTCGAGGAGCGCAGGTCCACGACCAGGCCTCGCCCGGCCGCGGCCGTCATGGCCTCGGGCAATGCGCTACGCCAGATCGCGCCCACCGGGCCGAGGCCGGGCAGCGACACCGCACCGGACAGGCGGTACGCCGGGATCCGGTCCCGGATGCGCAGGGTGCCGAACAGCGCGCTCGAGATCAGCAGCGAGGCGGTGGCGCGACGCTTGGCCGGCGACGGGAGGGTCCAGAGGCCGAGCGCGTCGTACAGAACGCCCGTGTACACCGCGGCGGCCGGTGCGCAGTGCGCCGTGAGCAGCTCGGCGTCCCGTACCCGCTCGGAGTCCTGCCGTTCGGACAGGCCGAGGACCTCGCGTGCGATGCGCGGGTCTGAGCCGGCGAGGCGTACGACGGCGTCGAGCACCCTGGCGCGGGTGGCTGTCAATGTCGGGAACGACAGGGTGGGCAGCGACAACGGCCGGCCCCTGGCGGGAGCAGCCTTGCCCTCCGAGGGTGGCAGCAGGATGAGCACCTCGTGATCATGCCCAGGGAGTGAGCCGTCCGCTACTTCGGCGGTGTCGGCGGCGCCGGGGTGCTGGTCTACGGTTCCCGCTGTGGCCAGGCGGCGGATGCACGAGGCGACGTCCCGTACCGCGCAGCTGCGCGCCGGGTTCGCCGCGATCCGTACCGAGCTCGGCATCCCGTCGCAGTACCCGGGGCCAGCTCTGGCCGAGGCCGGCGTCATGGCCCGGGAGCCGCGGTTGCCACCGGACGTCGGTCACGAAGTCGTCGATGCCACGGACCTGCCGTTCGTGACCCTGGACCCGCTCGGGTCGACCGACCTGGACCAGGCGATGGCCCTGGACCGCCACGGAGCCGGCTACCGCGTGCACTACGCGATCGCGGACGTCGCGTCCTTCGTACCTCCGGGTGGTCCCCTCGACCTCGAGACCCACGCGCGGGCCGTCACGCTCTACAGCCCGGACCTTCGCACGCCGCTGCATCCGCCGGTGCTGAGCGAGCAGGCGGCGAGCCTGCTGCCCGACGGTGATCGTCCCGCTGTCCTGTGGCGCATCGACCTCGACCACGACGGGGCGGTC
>JANWJC010000147.1 GCA_025449595.1 Acidobacteriota bacterium
GTCATCGACGAGGCGCACTGCATCTCGTCCTGGGGTCACGACTTTCGTCCGGACTACCAACGGATCGCCCGACTGCTGCTGGCCAACCCCGAGCTGCCGGTTCTTGCGACGACGGCGACCGCCAACGAGCGGGTCACCGCCGACGTCGCAGCGCAGCTGGGCCCCGCCACGTTGGTGCAGCGCGGGCAGCTGACCCGCGACTCCCTGCACCTGTCAGTGCTGCCCGGGCTCGCGGCACTGGAGCGATACGCGTGGGTCGACGCGGCGCTGCGGTCCCTGCCGGGCTCGGGCATCGTCTACGTGCTGACGGTGGCGGAGTCCGAGCGACTCGCCGGGTTTCTCACCGCGCGCGGCCACCGAGTGGCTGCATACTCCGGACGCCTCGATTCCGACACCCGCGCGGGTATCGAGGATGCGTTGCGCGGCAACGAGATCAAGGCCGTTGTCGCAACCTCGGCGCTGGGCATGGGTTACGACAAGCCCGATCTGGCGTTCTGCCTGCACGTCGGCTCGCCGGCCTCACCTGTCGACTACTACCAGCAGATCGGGCGGGCCGGACGAGCCCTTGACACCGCGGTTGTGACGCTGCTGCCCGCGGAGTCAGACGAACAGCTCTGGGAGTATTTCGCCACCGCGAGCATCCCGGACCCCGACCATGCCGAGCAGGTGCTCGCGGCGATGCGCAATGCCGGCGGACCGCTCAGCGTCCCGGCGCTGGAGGCCACGACCGGGATCCGCCGTACCCGGCTCGAGCTGCTGGTGAAGGTGCTGGCCGTCGAGGGGGCGGTGCAGCGCAGCGCCGACGGGTGGGCCGCGACAGGGGCACTCTGGACGTACGACCGGCAGCGCTACGCCGACCTGCGCGAGGCCCGCAGGGCCGAGGCCGACCTGATGCGCTCGTACGCTCACGGCGCCGGTTGCCTGGAGGCGTTCCTGCGTCGGGCGCTGGACGACGAGGTGGCCGATGGTTACCGGTGCGGGCGCTGCTCGGTGTGCACCGGCGCCCTGCCGGCAGGGCTGCCCCGAGTTCCCGAGGCGGAGGCGGTCATCGCTGCCCGCGACCATCTCCGCGGCCTGGACGTGGTGCTCGAGCCGCGCAAGATGTGGGCGTCCGGGATGGCCGGGCGGCGGGGCCGGATCGCCGCGGGCCTCGCGGTGGAGTCGGGCCGCGCGCTCGCGTTCGCCGACGACCCGGCGTGGCCGGACGTGGCGGCGCTGTTGGCCGCGGCCGACGCCGAGCCGCCCGACTGGCTGCAGGCCGCTGCGATCGAGCTGCTGGGCCGGTGGCGCCGGGACTGGTCGCAACGGCCGACCGTGGTGGTCCCGATCCCGTCCAGGTCTCGGAGGCGGTTGGTCTCGGGGCTGGCAGCGCACCTGGCCGTGATCGGTCGGCTCGAGCTGCTCGACGTGTTGGCGGTGACCGGCGCGGCGCCGCGCCCGGACCTGTCACCGGCCGCCCGTGCCCGGGCCTTGGAGCCGGCGATGCGACTGTCCGGCCCCGTGCCGGCTGGTGCCGTCGTGCTGCTGGTGGGCGACACGTGGCGGACCGGTTGGACGACCACCCTGGCCGGAGCCCTGCTGCGTGAGTCAGGCGCCGCCGCCGTCCTTCCTGTCGTCATCCACCAGCGCCCCTGAGACGCACGGCAGGCTCACTGCGACGCGACGAGGCTGCGCCACAGATGGGCCAGCATCGCGACGAACGTGAGCGCCCAGACCGCGACGGCGACCCAGATGACGACGTCGCCGACGGAGGTCACGATCGGCAGGTGGTCGGCGACGCCGAGGTAGTGGCTGCCGACGCCGTACATCGCGACCGGGA
This sequence comes from Acidobacteriota bacterium, assembly GCA_025449595.1. Lineage (GTDB taxonomy): Bacteria > Actinomycetota > Actinomycetes > S36-B12 > CAIYMF01 > JAFIHG01. The sequence continues at coordinate 1,820 of JANWJC010000147.1, forward strand.
AGACCAGGCTCCACCACGCCGGCTCGTAGCGGATCGGGATGTGGTGGGTGATGTGGCGCCACCAGCCGATGGCCAGTAGCGCCGGGATCAACCAGGTCCCGAAGCACCAGAACAGCAGTGCGAGTCCGGCGACCAGTCCGCGGGTCACGTCCACCGTGGGCGCCTGCTCCATCGCGACGATGCGGGATCCGGCGAGAACAGTGATGGCGGTGGCTCCCATGGCTACCCAGTACGGGGGCTGGATGTCCTGCGGCCCGAACGGGTAGACCGTGAGCCGGACGATGAGCAGGATCCCCACGACCGCGTACAGGAAGACACCGAGCGACCACGAGAACACCGCGATGAGCGCGAGCAGGTTTGTGCCCGGGACGCCGGTGGGCTGCAAGGTGGCGGCGAGCACCGTCACCGACTGGCTGGCGACGGCCCAGATGAACCAGGTCCCGTTGGTGTGGTTGATGACCGGACGTTCCCGACGACCCAGAACGGCCACCACGGGAATGACATATCCGAGCACCAGCCACACCACCAACGCGGCCGCCAGCAATGCGCCGGCGAGGTGGTTGTGGCCGTCGATGACCAGGCGGGTGCCCACCACGTCGATCGCGGCGACGATCGTGAAGAACCCGAATGCCCGCTCCGGGTTCGACAGGTCGCCGACCAGTTCAGCTCGAAAGCGCAGGAAGCGCAGGACGGTCGCGACGAGCAAGATGACGAAGCACACCACCGACAGCCACAACAGCACCACCGATGCCGCGTGCCAGTCGTGCAGGTTCAGCCCGATCGACACCATCCCGGTGCTCATGACGAGGGCGAAATAACCGGGCAGCAGCCCACGTACAGCACCCGCCCGCGCCGATGCTGCGACCGGTTGCGCCGTGGTCATGATGGCTTGACCGCCTGCAGGGTGTACGAGCACGGCAACCGCCATGGCCGGTCGGTGAGGCGATGCTCGCCGAGGTCGTCGGCGGTCATCTGTCCAGGCAAGGCGTTCCAGGGCACGCTGTCGTGCTCCTCCAGCATCGTCATCGCCAGTCCGGCGGCGATCAGGGCTGACACGACCTCCCCCAGGCCGTGGTTCCACTCCATGCTCCGGGTCGCCGTGAACTGCACGTCGGTCGTGACGTACGTCCCAGGCTCGTTCCACACGTTCGGCTCGAGCCGCTCGAAGTACGGGTACTCCACGACCAGCAGTCCGTCCTCGCGGACGTCCGCGAGCGTCGACAGCATCGGGTGCCCGTCGCGCAGGAACAGCCGCCCGCCGGGCCGCAGCAGTGCTGCGACGACCGAGGCCCAGCGCCGCACGTCCGGCAGCCAGTTCAACGCGCCGATGCCGGTGAAGACGAGGTCGTACGCCTCCGCCCCCAGCAGCTCCGGCGCGTCGTACACGTCACCGACGACGAAGTCGACGTCGACGCCGGCAGTCGCGGCGAGCTCACGGGCCTGCTCGATCGCGGGGTCGGAGAAGTCCAGCCCGGTCCTCCGGGCGCCCAGCCGCGCCAGCGAGACGGTGTCTGTGCCGATGTGGCACTGCAGGTGCGCGCCACGCAGGCCACGCACCTCGCCAAGGCGGGGCAGGTCGAACTGCACGACGGTGCTCAGGTGCGCCGGGTCGGCGGCGAACCGCTCGATCCCGTACTCCGGCGACGCGGCGTGCGCTGGAGCCCGCTCGTCCCAGCGTGCGCGGTTCACGACTTGGTAGTCATCGCTCATGCCGGGACCGTCTCACATCGCGGAGCGTGCGTGCCGGCGACCGTCGAAAGGTCGGGCGCAGGCCGTGCTGACGGCCCGGGCAGCGCTCAGTATGTTCGTGTCGGCGCTGTCCCCTGCGACGGACCACGCCCGTGCGGGGACCGCCCGCGCGTCCGGAGCACAGAACGGCACCGCCATGAGCAACGCACTGGCAAGCACTGTGGTCGTCGTCACCGGTTGTGGGGGACCGGCCGGGCAGGCCACGGTACGGCGCCTGCTCGCGGAGGGTTCCGTCGTGGTCGGGGCGGACGCCAACGCCGGCGCCCTCACCGCGCTGGCGCAGTCGCTGCCGGGGGAGCAGGGTGCACGATTCCACGGGCAGGTCGTGGATCTGCTCGACGAGGCGGCGACCCGGGAGTGGGCCGCCGGCGTGCTGACCGCGTACGGCCGCGTTGACGGCGTAGCGCACCTGGTTGGCGGCTTCCGTGGCGGAAAGTCCTTCGAGGACAACACCCTTGCCGACTCGGACTGGTTGTTCTCCCTGTTGCTGCGTACTCTCCAGACCGTCTCACTGGCGTTCCATGACGCGCTCGTGGCAAGCCCGTCCGCCCGCTTCGTGATCATCTCTGCGACCGCCGCGCAACGGCCGTCCCCCGGCAGTGCCTCGTATGCGTCGGCGAAGGCGGCGGCGGAGACGTGGACGTTCGCGCTCGCTGCGTCGTTCGCGGCGGTGCAGTCCGGTGGGACCGGCGGGCCACCGCTGCGGGCGGCTGCCACGGCGCTGGTGGTGAAGGCGCTGCTCACCGACGCGATGCGGGCGGAGAAGCCTGACGCGTCCTTCGCCGGCTACACGCACGTCGACGATCTCGCCGCAGCCATCGTCGGACTGTGGGAGAGCGACGCCTCGACCCTGAACGGCACCCGCCTGGAACTGGAGCACTGACGTGAGTGATCGACCCACCGCCGCGAGCCGCCGGCACGACCCCGCGGTGCGCGGGTTCGCGAGCGACAACTACTCCGGGATCCACCCCGAGGTGCTCGCGGCGATCGCGACCGCGAACGACGGCCACCAGGTCTCGTACGGCGACGACGACTACACCGAACACCTGCAGGCGCTGTTCCAGCGACACTTCGGCGAGCAGGCGCAGGCGTACCCCGTGTTCAACGGCACCGGTGCCAATGTCGTTGCCCTGCAGGCTGTCACGGACCGGTGGGCCTCGGTGGTGTGCAGCTCCGTCGCCCACATCCACAACGACGAGTGCGGTGCGCCGGAGAAGGTGGGCGGGCTCAAGCTCTATGCCGTCCCGACCTCGGACGGCAAGCTCACCCCGGAGCTCATCGACCGGGAGGCGCGGGGATTCGACGACGAGCACCGCGCGCAGCCGCAGGTCGTGTCCCTGACACAGAGCACCGAGATGGGCACGGTGTACTCGCCGGAGCAGCTGCGCTCGCTCTGTGACCACGCGCACGCACGAGGGATGCGCGTACACATGGACGGGTCACGGATCTCGAACGCGGCCGCATCGCTGGGCACGACGCTTCGTGAGATCTCCACCGACGTCGGGGTCGACATCCTCTCGTTCGGTGGCACCAAGAACGGCCTGATGATCGGTGAGGTCGTCGTGGTGCTGAACCCGAACGTCGCGAAAGGCATGCTGTACGTCCGGAAGTCCGCAATGCAGCTGGGCTCCAAGATGCGGTTCATCTCGGTGCAGTTCGAGGCTCTGCTGTCAGGAGACCTGTGGTTGCGCAACGCCTCTCACTCCAATGCGATGGCGACCCGGCTGGATGCTGCGATCCGCGACATCCCCGGAGTGAGGGTGACCCAGCCGGTGCAGGCCAACGTGGTGTTCGCGATCCTGCCGCGCGACGTGACCGAGCGGCTGCAGAAGCGGTTCCGGTTCTACACCTGGGACGAGTCGACCGGTGAGGTGCGGCTGATGTGCTCGTTCGACACCACAGAGTCCGACGTCGACACCTTCGCCGCCGCGATCGCCGAGGAGCTGTCAGGCACCCCGGGCTGACGATGATCGAAGTCCTCGGGGCGCGAAACTGCATGATCGGGAGCAACATTCAGCAGTGATCCCGCGCATCGCGCTCTCGGGGCGTGCTGGAGCGGCTGGGACGACGGCCGGCCCACTACGGTTCCGCACTCCCGATCATGGCGCCGGCGACCTGCTGGGTACCCAGGTGGGCGGCGCGACGAAGCGTGGGAAGGGTCGGTGCAGCTCGTGAGCACGGTTGCGCCAGAAGCCCTCCAACTGACCGAGGACCCAGTCGATGCGGTGTTCGACGTGCTCAACCAGGACCAGCAGGACCACGATTCCGTCCTCCACCAAGAGCTCGCCGAGGCGCAGACTGTCCTCCCGCCAGGTCCCGGAATGGTGGGTCGCGCTCTGGACCTCGTAGCCCGCGGCCAGCTCCGGGAGGTATCCATCGATCCGGCGCGCACCGCCTCGAACGGGGTGATTGAGTGCCGGCACCGGTAAGCGGGCCTCGACGATGTGGCGCCAAAGTCGGGCCTCGGGGCCCGACTCGGCCCCTGCCAGCACCTCCTCGACCAGTCGGCGGACCTGGGTGCGCCCCCGTTTGGGTGTATCTGCGGCGGCCGCAGCCACCTCGGCGGGGGTGGTGAGGCGACGCTGTACCAGCCCGGTGACCAGTGCGCGCCGGTCCGCCTCATGCAGCGGACCGCCGGCGGCAGTGGCCGCAGCCTGTGCCGGGGGCAGGACCGGCAGGCCCCGGTGCAGCAGGGGCGGCACCCAGATCCGGGTCTGGTGGAATCGCACCTCGGCCGTGTCGGGGTACCGGCGGCCGTGCGGCACAGCCAGCTGGATCGGGGTGTTCACCTCCCGGTCCAGCCACAGCCGGGCGGCGCTCTCGGCGGTGAGCGCGACGTCTGGCCAGGCCACCAGCAATGCGGCGCGAAGGAGGTCGGCGGTCGCGGCCGGGCCGAGCGCGACCACGTCGCCGTACAGCCGGGACCATTCCCCCCGCCGCACGCGTTGCAGCTCCCGCCAGGCGCTGACGCCCCTGTCGCGCAGCTCCGCCCGCCGCACCAGCACTACGGCATCGTCAACCTGGTCCATGGACCGCAGGGTGCCCTCCGACAACGGCGACCCGCTGTACCTTCCGCGCCCGTCGTGGATGACGGAAGCAACGCGCCGCGCTGTGGACAGTCGCGAAACCATGATCGGGAGAATCGTCGGGTAGTCCGGCCGGCCGCCCTCTTGCTCCGGCGTGCTCGTCCCGACCGACCTCCCCATGGCGCTTGTGCGGCTCGGTTCTCCCGATCAAGGATTCGCAGGTGCCCGGTCCGGAGCCGTCAGCGGAACCCCTGTGGTCATGGGCGTGGTCGGTGTGCTGTCCTAGGTAGTCCGCGCAGCCACCAGGAGGCCCAGATGCGCATCGCACCCACGATCACGGTCGCGGTGGCCGCTGCCGCCCTTCTCGTCGGGTGCGCGCAGGCTCCCGGCCCGGCCGGTCAGGCAGCGACCGCGAGCACGCTCGCGAGCGCGCGGGTCGTACCGCAGCCGCCGCTCGCCCCCCCGAAGGCGACGCCCGCGGTCGGAGCCCGCGTGGTGGGCACAGTGACGACCGGCATCGAGACCCCGTGGGGCATCGCGTTCTTGCCCGGCAACGGTGGCGCCTTCGTCGGCTCCCGCGACACGGCCAACATCTACCTGGTTCGGTCGGGGAAGCCGACTCGACTCGTCGGTCACATCTCCGGTGTGGTCTCGAACGGACGGCAGGGAGGGGAGGCCGGCCTGCTCGGGTTCGCACTCTCGCCGCGGTTCGCGGTGGACCACCAGCTGTACATCTACCTGAGCACGCTGCGCGACAACCGGATCGTGCGGATGACGTGGGCCGGGGGACGGCTCGGCTCGCTGCGCACCGTGCTCAAGGGGATTCCCCGCGGTCTGCATCACAACGGCGGCGGCCTGGGCTTCGGCCCCGACGGGATGCTGTACGCGTCCACCGGGGAGAGCGGCGTGAAGTCGTTGGCGCAGAACCTGCATTCGCTCGGTGGCAAGATCCTCCGGCTCACCCCGGCCGGCCGGGTGCCGGCGAACAACCCGTTCCGTGGCTCGTACGTCTACAGCTACGGCCA
>JANWJC010000148.1 GCA_025449595.1 Acidobacteriota bacterium
GCCGCGCAGGCAGATGCCCTGGTCGCGTTCGGTATGACCGGGGACCTGGCTCGGAAGATGACGTTCATCGCGTTGTACCGGCTGGAGTGCCGAGGTCTGCTGACCTGCCCGGTGATCGGCGTCGCGGCCGAGGACTGGACCGACGACGACCTGCGGCGCCGGGCCGAGGAGTCGGTCACGGCCGCCATCGGGGACGGCGAGCTCGATCGCGCAGCGCTGGCCAGGTTTCAAGGTCGGTTGAGCTACGTAGGCGGTGACTTCACCGACCCCGCGACATTCAGCCACCTCGCCAAGGTCCTGGGACCGTGCCTGGTCCCGGTGTTCTACCTGGAGATCCCCCCGGCACTGTTCGGGCAGGTGGCCCAGGGCCTGGCAGGGGTCGGCCTCACCGAGAGAGCCCGTGTCGTGGTGGAGAAACCGTTCGGGCACGACCTCGCATCGGCGCAGGCCCTGAATGCCGAGCTGGGCAAGATCCTCGACGAGTCGCAGCTGTATCGGATCGACCACTTCCTGGGAAAGCTCTCCGTCGAGGACATCTTGCACCTGCGGTTCGCGAACACCGTGCTCGAGCCGGTCTGGAACCGCAACTTCGTCAGCAGCGTGCGGATCACGATGGCCGAGAGCCTTGACGTGTCCACCAGAGGACGGTTCTACGACAAGGTCGGGGCGCTGCGCGATGTCGTCCAGAACCACCTCATGCAGGTCCTGGCGATGGTGGCGATGGAGCCCCCGTCGCGGTCCGGGCTCACGGCCCTCGGCGACCGAAAGCGCGACGTCTTTGCCGCGATGCCACCCGCGGACCCTGCGGACTTCGTCCGTGGCCAGTACGACGGGTATCAACGCACCAACGGGGTCGCGGCCGACTCGAACACCGAGACGTTCGTCGCGTTGCGGCTGGAGATCGACAACTGGCGGTGGGCCGGGGTGCCGTTCTTCCTCCGCGCCGGCAAGTGTCTGCCGACGGGCACGACCGAGGTGAGGGTCGTCTTCAAGAACCCACCCTCGCTCGGGTTCACCGCAGGAGGTCCGCGCCCCCAGCCGAACCAGCTGGTGCTCCTTGTCGATCCGCACCCGGGGGCCCGGCTCGTGCTGCAGGCCAAGCGTGCCGACGGCCCTGGGCTGCGCCGTGTGGCCCTGGACATGGACTTCTCCCCCCAGGAGGTGATGCCCTCGCCGTACGAGGTCCTGCTGCACGCCGCCATGGTCGGGGACCAGAGCCACTTCACGCGCGAGGACTCCGTGGAGGAGACCTGGCGGGTCCTGAACCCGTTGCTGGACCTGCCAGGCCAGCCCGATCCGTACGCGCCCGGGTCGTGGGGTCCGGCCGCCGCCGAGCGCATCGTGGCCGGCTACGGGGCGTGGCAGGAGCCGTGGCCGCTGCGGCCGACCTAGGCGAGCGCCGGGCTCAGCGGCGCTCGCGGACCGCGTCGCGGGCGTACACGTCGACGTACGTCTGACCACCGAGCTCGAGCAGTGCGTCGCGGATGACGGTGGTCAGCTGCTGCGGGTCCATCGTGGCGGTGTCCAGTGCCAGCGGTGGCGAGATCCTCACCTGCACGCTCGTGCGTCGCCGGGGTCGTGCCGTGTACCTCGTCGTTACTGCGTAGACCGGCACGTCGGGGTGGGCCTGCAGCATCGGCACCAGGATCCGCTTGTGCAGCCGGTGCAGCTTGGTGGGGTCCGGGGAGCGCTTGCCCTCCGGGTAGAGCCCGATCTTGGCCCCGTCCGCGAGGGTTCCAGCAGCCATCCGCATCGCCCAGTCGGTGGAGTCAGAATCGCCGCGTCGCAACGGGATCTGCCCCATCAGGCGGAAGAAGATCGCACCCCGGTTCTCGAACACCTCGACCTTCGCGAACGCCGTCACGCGCCACCACCCGCTGATCACCACCATGACCGGGTCCATCGCGGTGAGGTGGTTGGCGACGAAGATCCCGGCACCCCGGGCGACGTGCTCGGCACCCTGGATGTCGACCTTCCACCGCGCTCGCAGCACCCGCATGATCGCGATCGACGGCCAGTACGCGCGGGAGCGCCCGGGCCTGCCGATCCGTACGCCTGGATACAGCTCGCGTCCTTCGGCACGCAGCGTGTCGTACGCCCCCATCGGCGCCACCTCTCCGTCGCTCGAACTGCATGTCCCAACGGCAATCCTGGCATCCGCTTGGGCGACTGGGTGACCCCCCGGGCCCGGGGCATCTAGGTTCAGCAGGTATGAGAGCTGTGCGCTTCCACACCTTCGGGGGCGAGCTCGAGCTCGCCGACGTGCCCGAGCCGGAGCTGCCGGACCACGGTGCCGTCATCGACGTGCACGCGACGGGTCTTTGTCGCAGCGACTGGCACGGCTGGAAGGGGCACGACAAGGACGTCACGCTGCCCCACGTGCCAGGTCACGAGTTCGCGGGAGTGGTGGTAGCAGTCGGGCCGCTGGTACGCCGGTGGCACGCGGGTGAGCGGGTCACTGCGCCGTTCGTGTGCGGGTGCGGGACCTGCCCGTCCTGCGCCGACGGCGACCAGCAGGTGTGCGAGAACCAGACCCAGCCCGGCTTCACCCACGAGGGTTCCTTCGCGGAGCGGGTCGTCGTGCACCACGCCGACGTGAACTTGGTACGGCTGCCGGCCGAGCTCGACATGGTGGCCGCGGCGGCGCTCGGGTGCCGGTTCGCGACCGCCTACCGCGCCGTGGCCCAGCGGGGTCGGCCGATGCCGGGGGACTGGGTGGCCGTGCACGGCTGCGGCGGCGTCGGGCTCTCCGCGATCATGGTCGCGGTCGCCGCCGGCGCCCGGGTCGTCGCAGTAGACGTGTCTGCGGCGGCGCTCGTCATGGCCGCGACCCTCGGTGCAGAGGTCTGCCTCGACGTGTCGCACCCGAGCGAGGGCGATCTCGCCGCGACCGCCGAGCGGGTGGGTCTGGCGGTACGGGATGCCACCGGCGGTGGGGCCCGGCTGTCCCTCGACGCGCTCGGCAGCCCGGCGACCTGCGCCGGGTCGGTGCACTCCCTGCGCCGGCGGGGCCGGCACGTGCAGGTCGGGCTGCTGCCGCCGGCGTTGGGACTGCCGCCGCTGCCGATGACCCAGGTCATCGCGCAGGAGCTCGAGATCCTCGGCAGCCACGGCATGGCGGCGCACAGCTATCCGGGGATGCTGGCCGCCGTCGTCGCCGGCACCCTGCGCCCGGACCAGCTGGTGACCCGACGCATCGGGCTCGACGAGGTCCCCGTTGCGCTGGCGGCTATGAGCGCGCCGCCCACCGCTGCGGGGCTCACGGTCGCGACGCTCGTCGGCTGAACAGGGCCGGGGCGGCGATCGACGGACGACAGGCGTCAGGGCTGTGGCGCGAGCTCGGTCATCGTGAGTTCGGCGTTGGCCAGACCTGCCTGCTCGTCGACGTCGTCGGACACGGTCCTCGGGTCGTAGTTCAGGTCGAGGAAAACCTCCGTCACACCGACCCCTGCCAGCTTCACCAGGTCCTCACGGATCTGGGCCGCCGACCCGCTCAGTGCCTTGCGGTCGACCTGCGGGTCGGGCGTGAGGTGCACCACGCCGCGTACGACGAAACGCAGCGCATCGGCGTCGCGTCCGGCCTCGAGCGCCGCTGAACGGACCACGCCGATGGAGGTGCCGATCGCGGAAAGATCGGTGCGGCTGCTGCTGATCCAGCCGTCGCTGATGCGCCCGGCCCGGCGAAGTGCGGCCTCGGCCGTGCCGCCCAGCAGCAGCGGGGGATGGGGCCGCTGCACGGGCTTGGGCTGCACGCGGCTGCGCGGCACGTCATAGAACTCACCGTGGAACTCGACCTCGGGCTGGGTCCAGATCGCTTCCAGCGCATGGACGAACTCCTCGCCGCGGGCACCGCGCCGGGCCAACGAGACACCGACCGCCGCGAACTCCTGCGGGGTCCATCCCAGACCCAGCCCGACGTCCAGCCGACCGTGCGACACGATGTCCAGGGTCGTCAACGCCTTCGACAGCACGATGGGGGAGTAGTACGGCACGTTGACGATCGCCAGTCCCAGCCGGATCCGCGAGGTCACGGCGGCGACGTACGCCAGTGCCGTGATCGGGTCCAGGACCGCGTGGTAGGCCCGCCCCCACTCCTCGTCGAGCGGGTGCAGCAGGCGCTGGAACGTCCACAGCGAGTCGTAGCCGAGCTCCTCTGCCCGGGTGGCGACGTAGCTCATCGTCTCGGGGGTCGCCCAAGCCCCCGACACGGGAAGCCCAAGTCCGAGCCTCATGGATGCACCTCTTCGGTGGCGCTACCCGTTCGCGGCTGCCTCATCGATCGAGGTGTTGGCCCGCGAAGAACATCAGTGGATCGCTGAGCAGCTCGATTCCGATGCCGTCCGGGTCGCGCAGGTACATGGACTCCGGGATGCCGCGGTCCGGCCCGGCATAGGCGACATCGGCGTCCTCCAGGCGGGCGCGCAGCATCTCCCAGCGGTCGCGGGGGACGTGGATGGCGATGTGCTGCACGCCGCCGATCGCCTCGACCGCCGGTTCGAGGCCCAGGCCGGGGAAGTCGAAGAATCCCAGCAGGGTCTTGTTGCCGAGGTCGAAGAAGAAGTGCGACGAGCCCGCGTAGTCGCGGTTCTCGACCAGCTCCACCAAGGGAAAGCCCAGCAGGCCTTGGTAGAACTGGATCGTACGTTCCGGGTCTGCGCAGATCAGGGCGGCGTGGTGGATGCCCGCCGCCGTCGAGGGCTCGCGCTGCCCGGCGGGGACGAGATACTGCCCGCGCAGCTCGGCACGGCGCTGCTCCAGCGCCGCCAGTTCGGCATCGGTCGGCATCTCGCCACCTCCAGGTGATCACCACTCGTGTCCTTCGACACTACCCATCGGCGCGGTGCGTGGTTGGCCCACGGCGCCCCTCGCGCCATCGTTCGCCGCATTGTCGGATGTTGCTGCGATGCTCGACCGAAGTCCAGCGAGAGGCAGCAGCAGGTGTTCGTACTCGATGACGTGGTGGTCTACAGCGCCAGCGACCTGACTGTCGCTTCGAGCTGCGAGTTCGCCCTGCTGCGCAACCTTGACGCCAAGCTGGGGCGTGCCCCCCGCGCGAAGGCCGCCGACGCCATGCTCGCCCGGACGGCCGAGCTCGGGGACCAGCACGAGGCCCGGGTCCTGGTCGACCTGCGCGAGCAGTACGGCGACTTCACCGTCGCGCGGGCAGCCGGCGTGGTCGAGATCCCCGACCCGCGCACCTGGGACCGCGCCAGCCTGCTGGCCGGCCGCGACGAGACCCTGCAGATGTTGCGCGCCGGGGCCGACGTCGTCTACCAGGGCGCGTTCTTCGACGGTCGGTTCTACGGCCGGGCGGACTTCCTGGTCAAGGAGGAAGGGCGGATCGCGGTCTACGACAGCAAGCTCGCCCGCCACGCGAAGATCACTGCGCTGCTGCAGCTGGCGGCCTACGCGGACCAGCTCACCGCCAGCGGGATCCTCGTCGCCCCCGAGGCGGTCCTGGTGCTCGGGGACGGGACGCCGTCGCGGCACCGGGTCGCGGACCTGGTGCCGGTCTACCGGGAGCGCCGGACCCGGATGCAACAGATCCTCGACGAGCACCAGGCCTCGGCGGGACCGGTGGCCTGGGGCGACCCCCGATACCTGGCCTGCGGGCGCTGCGAGACGTGTGCGAGCGAGGTCGCGGCCAGCGACGATCTGCTGCTCGTCGCCGGCCTGCGCATCTCCCAGCGCACGGTTCTCAGCAGCGCGGGCATCACCACGATGACCGAGCTTGCGGAGGGTGAGACGTCGGTGGCCGGGATGTCCGCGGCGACCTTGGAGTCGCTGCGGGCTCAGGCCCGCCTGCAGGTGGCGCAGGGCCGGCGTCCGGTCGGGCCGGACGGGCGCCCCGACGTCGGGTTCGCCGTGTTCGACAGCGCGCCGCTGGCGGCCCTCCCGGCGCCGGACGCCGGGGACATCTTCTTCGACTTCGAGGGTGACCCGCTCTGGGCCGAGCACGGCTCGACGGACTGGGGACTGGAATACCTCTACGGGGTGGTCGAGGCAGGCCCGGACCAGAAGTACCGGTCCTGGTGGGCGCACGACCGACGGGAGGAGAAGCAGGCCCTCGTCGACTTCCTGGACTACGTCGTGGCGCGCCGGCTCGAGCACCCGGGCATGCACATCTACCACTACGCCGCGTACGAGAAGACCGCACTGCGACGGCTGGTCGTGCGCCACCGGGTGGGGGAGGAGGTCCTGGACTCCCTGCTGGCACAAGGGGTTCTCGTCGACCTCTACTCCACGGTCCGGCAGAGCGTACGGGTTTCCCAGCCCTCGTACTCCATCAAGAAGCTCGAGCCGCTCTACATGGGGACCGACCTGCGCTCCGCCGAGCTGGACAACGCCGCCGACTCCATCGTCGAGTACGCGGCCGCGTGCGCGCTGCGCGACGACGGCGAGTTTGCGCAGGCGGCCCACAAGCTGGACGTGATCGAGGACTACAACCACTACGACTGCGTGTCGACGTTGCGGCTGCTGGCATGGTTGCGCGAGCGTGGTGTCGAGAACGGCGTCACCTCGCCGGCGCAGCCGCCGGCAGAGATGCTGGAAGAACCGGAGCCCGACGAGCTCACCGAGTCCCTGTTCGACCTGGCCGGGGACGGCCCACCGGCCGACAGGACGCCTGACCAGCAGGCCTACGCCATGCTCGGCGCGTCGCTGGGTTTTCACCGGCGGGAGCAGAAACCGTACTGGTGGGAGCACTTCGACCGGCTGCGCGAGCCGGTGGACGAGTGGATCGCCAACCGGGAGGTGGTCGTGCCCTCGTCCGTCGAGCTGGCTCAGGACTGGCACCTACCAGCTCGCAAGCAGCTTCGCCGGCGTGAGCTGGTGCTGCGCGGGTTGCTCCCGGAGGGAACTGCGCTCGGTGCCGGGTCCGCGGTCACGTGCATCTACGGCTGGCCCCTGCCGGCGGGCGTCGAGGCGCCGCCAGGGTGCATCCGCGGCACCGCGGGGGGCGCCACGGTCAAGGCGATGACTCGCGATGACGACGGCGCGGACGTCGTGGTGATCGAGGAGCTGCTGCGCAAGGGTCTGGAGGAATACCGCGAGCTGCCGATGGCTCTCGGGCCGGTGCCGGGGCCACCGACGACCTCGATCGAGGCGGCTCTGCGAGAGGTCGCCGAAGAGGTCGTCTCGGCGGGGACACTGCTGCAGCAGCCCGCGCTGGACGTGCTGCGCCGCCTGCCGCCCCGGGTGCCCGGTGGCCTGCCGGAGATCGTCGCTGACGATGCCAGGACGGCGATCACCGCCGCGCTGCAGCGGCTGGACCACTCCTACCTGGCTGTGCAGGGTCCCCCCGGCACCGGCAAGACCTACGTCGGAGCCCGGGTGGTGCGCGAGCTGGTGGGCCAGGGCTGGAGCGTCGGGGTCGTGGCGCAGTCGCACCAGGCGGTCGAGAACTTCCTGGACGAGGTCGTGGCGGCCGGAGTCGATCCCGACAAGATCGGCAAGAAGGTCGAAGACACCGACCCGAGACGGTGGGTCGGGTTCGGCAGCAACGACTATGCGCAGTTCCTCGCCGACCGGGCCGGTTCCGGGGTCGTCGTGGGAGGCACGGCGTGGGACTTCACCAATACCAAGCGGGTGGGACGCGGCCAGCTCGACCTGCTGGTCATCGATGAGGCCGGGCAGTTCTCGTTGGCCAACACCGTGGCTGTGTCCGTCTCGGCGCAGCGGCTGCTGCTGCTCGGCGACCCCGCCCAGCTGCCGCAGGTCAGCCAGGGCAGCCACCCCGAGCCGGTCGACGACTCAGCGCTGGGCTGGCTGGCGGAGGGGCACCGGGCGCTGCCGCCAGAACGCGGCTACTTCCTGGAGCACACCTACCGGATGCACCCCGCGCTGTGCGTGAAGGTGTCGCGGCTGTCGTACGACGACCGGCTGCACTCGCAGCACTCGGTTGCCGGCCGGCGCCGCCTGGACGGCATCGATCCCGGCGTGCACGTCGTGCCGGTCAAGCACCTCGGCCGATCGGTGGCCAGCCCGGAGGAGGCCGACGAGGTGGTACGCCAGGTGCGCCGCGTGCTAGGTCTGCCGTGGTCCGAGGACGGGTCGGCGCCGCGGCCTCTGGACCAGGCGGGGGTGATGGTGGTGGCCGCGTACAACGCGCAGGTCGCGCTGATCCGGTCCCGGCTGCGGGCCGCCGGTCTCGAGCAGGTCGAGGTCGGCACCGTCGACAAGCTCCAGGGCCGGCAGGCACCCGTCGTGATCGTGTCGATGGCGGCATCGGCCGGCGGGGACGTCCCGCGCGGCATGGGATTCCTGCTCTCACGCAACCGGGTGAACGTCGCGGTCTCCCGCGGCCAGTGGGCCGCGATCGTGATCCGCTCGCCCTGGTTGACCGACTACCTGCCCACCACACCGGATGACCTCGCCGAGCTCGGCGCCTTCATCGCCTTGACCACCGAGCCGGCGGACGAGGCCCTTGGCACATCGCCGGTGGCGAGGGCGACCGGTGGCGCCACGCCCTGACCCTCAAGGTCACAATCGGGCACAGGGCCGCCCCGGAGGTGAGGTTCTCGCCGCCCAGGTGGCAGTCTTCGGCAGGGAGGAGGTGGCGCGCCGTGTCTCGTACCCTCGTGCTGAACGCGTCGTTCGAGCCGTTGACCGTCGTCGACGTCGGTCGCGCGGTCGTGCTCGTCCTGACCGAGAAGGCGACCGTGGTCGAGCACGGCGACGGCGTCCTGCGCTCACCGTCGACGACCCTGCGCGTGCCCAGCGTCATCCGCCTCACCCGCTACGTCCGCATCCCGTTCCGAGCCGGCGTCCCGGTGACCAACCATGGTGTCCTGGCCCGGGACAACCACCGGTGCGTCTACTGCCGCAAGGCACGCGCCACCACAGTGGACCACGTGGTCCCGCGTTCTCGGGGCGGTGCCGCGCGCTCCTGGGAGAACCAGCGCGCCGCCTGCCAACGTTGCAACCACCGCAAGGGTGATCGGCTGCTGTCCGAGCTGGGCTGGCCCGAGCCCGAGCCGGTGGCCGCACCGACCTCGCGCGCCTGGCTCATCGTCTCGGTGGTCTCCCTCGACGCGGCCTGGACCCCGTACCTGTCGGCCTGGACCAGCGACATCGACCTGCGTGTCACCGCTTGAGGCAGGATGCGACCTGCCACTGTTTCGACTCTGGATGGGGACCCTCGTGACCGAGCTCGACCTGGACTTCGTACGCCATCAGTTCCCCGCCTTCTCCGACCCGCGTGTCTCGCGGTGGGCGCACCTGGAGAACGCGGGCGGCAGCTATGTCCCGCGGCAGGTGATCGACCTGCTGACCGACTTCTTCGTCGCCACGAAGGTGCAGCCGTACTACTCGGCCGAGCCGTCCGCCCGGGCCGGCGAGGCCATGGACCGTGCGTACGCCCTGCTGCCGGCGACGCTGGGTGCCGACCCTGACGGGGTGATGTTCGGGCCCTCGACCTCGGCCAACACCTACGTTCTCGCCCACGCCCTGCGCGGGCAGATGAGCGATGGGGACGAGGTGATCGTCACCAACCAGGACCACGAGGCCAACATCGGCTCGTGGCGGCGACTGGAGCAGACCGGCATCACGGTGCGGCAGTGGTCGGTCGACCCC
>JANWJC010000149.1 GCA_025449595.1 Acidobacteriota bacterium
AGAACACGGACGACTGAAGCGACATCGACATCAACCCCGACCCCGACCCCGACCCCGACCCCGACCCCGACGCCGACCCCGACGCCGACACCGCCGCCGACGCCGCCGCCGTCACCGACGCCGCCACCGACGCCGACACCCACGCCAACTTCGACCCCCACAGCCACGCCAGCGGCGTCGACCGAGCCAGCGTCGACGTCCACCGGTGTGCCTGCATGGGTGTGGTGGCTGCTCGCAGCCGTCCTTGTCGCCCTGGCCGTGTTGTTGAGAGCACGGCGTCGCGGGACTTGGGCGGATCGAATGGCGGCGGCCTCCGCGGAGGCCGCCTGGTTCGCGCGGGTACTCATCCCGCAGCTTCAGCAGCAGCCCTCCGTCGAGCAGGTGACCGGCGGCTGGCACGTCGCAAGGGACAGGGTGGTTACTGTCGAGGACTCACTGACCGGCCTTGAGTCCACCGCCCCCGGTGAGACCGAGGTAGCCCGAGCGCGGACGCTCCGCGACGCGGTACGCGCCTCCAAGGATCGGCTCGACGGACTGGTCCAATCCGGCGAGCACGCGACCGCGGGCCCCGAGCTGGCGGCTGCGGCTCGCACACTCGAGGCTGCGCTCGCATCCACCAACCCGGACCAGTCGCCCACGGTGCAGCCATAGGGCTTGAACATCAACGCTCGTAGACCGATGCCCCCAGGTAGGACAGCAGCCCGATCAGGTGTTGAGAGCCTTGGCCTTCGCCGCCTGGAACTCCGCGTCGGTCAGGACACCCTTGGTCTTGAGATCGTCGAGGCGCGCGATCTCGTCAGCTGTGCTCGTTCCGCTCCCTGCCACGCTCTGAATGTACTGGCGCTGGGCGTCCGACTGCGCCTGGACATCTCGAACGTTGCGCTCCTGCATCTTGTGGCCTCGAGCGATCAGGTAGACGAACACTCCGAGGTACGGCAGGACGATGACGAAGATGCACCACAGCGCCTTTGTCCCACCTCCCATGTCGTTGCTGCGGAAGATGTCGGCAAACACGGTGATCAGCAGCCACACCCAGATGAAGAACAGGGTGAACCAGATCATCGACCAGAACACCTGCCCAGTTCCGAAATCAGCGATCAATCTCATTACTGCCTCCTAGCGACCCCCGAACGCGACACGGAGTACGGGCCCTGCGGGGGTGGGCCGCGTACTGCGCGAAGCGTACTGGTCGCGGCCGCTCGGATCGTGGGGTTTGCAGCCGCGACTGGCGTCGATTCCGGGTCGTCCCAGAACTTACGACTGGACGGGAATGTCGCCCGCGGACTGCCTTCGGGTGAAACGCTCGTTGGCTACTCGATGCACTGCCACCTCGATGACCGCTGCCGTCGTGGCGGTCAGTGCCGCCCAGGCGAACGCCCGCTTCCATGACGTCCGCGGATCGCTCGGGGCCGGCACGGTTCGCCCAGACATCCGCTGGTACGACTGGTTGATCACCTGTCTGGTCACCCAGACCGCTCCCGCCGCGACCACAGGTGCCAGCAGGTGGAGCAGGGGATGTACCCGCGGCGCTGGCTCGAGCTCGTGTTCCGTATCGATGGTCATGGCTCCAACGGTGCCCTATCTCGGGCAGTGGGGGAAGCGAGCTGGGCACGGGCGGTGCCTTGACAGAAGCAGCCCGCTGCACCAGCGTCCGGAGTTCAGCCGTCGTAAGTCGTCGCCGTGAGAGGTCCCGTCACCGTGTCTTCTGGTCGTTCCCTGCAGGACTACCCCCGCTACCCGCTGCTGTTCGGGCCCAGTCCCGTGCACCGGCTCGGGCGGCTCACCGCACACCTGGGCGGAGCGCAGATCTGGGCCAAGCGGGAGGACTGCAACTCCGGGCTTGCTTTCGGAGGGAACAAGACCCGCAAGCTGGAGTACCTCGTGCCCGAGGCGCTGGCACAGGGTGCCGACACACTGGTGTCGATCGGTGGGTACCAGTCCAACCACACCCGGCAGGTCGCAGCGGTCGCAGCAAAGCTGGGGCTGAAAGCCGTGCTCGTACAGGAGAAATGGGTCGACTGGCCGGATGCGGTCAACGACAAGGTGGGCAACATCCTGCTGTCGCGGATCATGGGAGCCGAAGTACGCCTCGACCCGGCGGGGTTCGGCATCGAGTTCAAGGACAGCTGGACGCGTGCGCTCGAGGAGGTCCGAGCCCGGGGCGGCACCCCGTACGCGATCCCCGCGGGTGCCTCCGACCATCCCCTTGGTGGGCTCGGGTTCGCCGGCTGGGCGTACGAGGTCGAGCAGCAGGAACGCGAGCTCGGGGTCTTCTTCGACACCATCGTGGTGTGCACCGTGACCGGCAGCACCCACGCCGGCATGATCGCTGGCTTCGCCGGACAGGACCGGCCGCGCCGGGTGATCGGGATCGATGCGTCGGCGACCATCGACCAGACCCGAGAACAGGTCGGGCGGATCGCGAGAGGCACCGCCGAGAAGGTCGGGCTCGGACGCGACCTGCGTGATGACGAGATCACGGTGCTCGAGGGCTGGGCGGGGGACAAGTACGGGATCCCGGTGCAGTCCACGATCGATGCGATCCGGCTCACCGGCAGTCTCGAGGGGATGATCATCGACCCGGTGTACGAAGGAAAGTCCATGGCCGGGCTCATCGACCTGGTGACTGACGGCACGATCGACGCGGGCTCGACGGTCCTGTACGCCCACCTCGGAGGTCAGCCGGCGTTGAACGCTTACAGCGCCATCTTCTAGGACGTCAAGGCGTTGCCGCCTGGGTACAGGTGGCCTTGACCACGGGCCCGTGGGGGTGCACGGTGAGCGTGCGATACATCGACGGCGCCGCGGCGAGCCTGCAGCGGTCGCCACCAGCACGTCGGGGGAACCCATCTGTCCCCGAAACAGCTGTCCGAGCAGGAGGTATCAGCATGCATGCACGTCTGACGATGGTGACGGGCGACCCCAGAAAGATGGACGATCTGATTTCCCTCGTGGACAACGACGTCCGACCCCTGGTCGAGGCCCAGCCCGGCAGCCGCGGGATGGCGCTGTTCGTCGCCCGCGACTCAGGTGAAGGCGGTGTCGTGTCCTTCTTCGACAGTGCCGAGGCGATGCAGGCCTCTGCGCCGAAGGTCATGGGCGTACGTGAGAAGGCCGTCGACCTCATGGCCGGGTCGGCCACGGTGGAGAACTTCGAGGTCGCGGTGTTCCAGCGGCGCAGCATGCCTGGCCCCGGTGCCTGGATGCGTTTGACCCGCACCCACCTGGACGACCTGTCAACCATCGACGCAGCGATCGAGCAGTTCCGCAGCACGACGCTTCCGGCGCTCTCGGGCATCCCCGGACTGATCAGCTCACTGCTGTTCGTCGACCGCGAGTCGGGCAATGCTGCCACGACCGGCGTCTACCAGGACCACGCGGCATTGGACGCCAGTCGCGACGCCGGGGCGGCCATCCGGGCAGAATCCATGAAGCGGGCCGGACTCACGATGACCAGTGTCGCGGAGTACGAGCTCATCTTCACCTCGGCCCGGCCGGACTGACCGCGGTCGCGGGCCTCAGCTGACGGGCAGGTCGACGCAGTCCGAGCCGCAGGAGCTGTCGGCGCCGAGTGCCGGGGCGGGTCGGTGCAGCACGGCGCGTTCGGGTACGAGCCTGACGATGTCGCCGTCCCGGCTGGACTGGCAGTCTGCGATGAGGGAGTAGCCGTCCACCGCGGTGGGCGGCCACAGCAGGCAGACCCCGGGATGTGCGGTGATGTTGTCGAGGGTCCGATGTCCCAGGCCCTCGACCGTCAGGACACCGTCCCCGAACGCGGGGGTGACCGCGACGGCGTGCGGGGGTCGCTCGCCGGCGTTGCTCAGCAGGTAGGCGAAGCGGTAGTCGGCTGCGACTTTGGCCAGCTCGGACAGGTCGACGGGAACGCTCATGTCCTCAGCGTAGGACGGGCACATGGCAAGGGCCCCGACCGCGGTGCGGTCGGGGCCCTCGTCTTGCGATGGCTCCCGGTCAGCTCCGAGGAGCGGACCGGCCGGGCTCAGTCGTCCCAGGGGCCGTAGTCAGCGTCGTACATGCTTACTTCCTTTCATGGCCATCCGTCTGCTACGCGAATTCGCGGAGACGGACGTGTGAACTGTCCTGCTTCCGGTGTGAGATCCAGAAGACGGATCCGGGTGCTCGGCCGGCGGAAGACCTGCCAGCTCGGGGCACTCTCGGGCAGACACTAGGCGGACTGCTGCGACCACCTTACCAGACTCGGCCGCCCGGCTCTCACGGGGTCATCAGGTCCCCGAGCCGGGAGACCCGCTCGAGGACCTCGTCCGCCTGCAGCTGGCGCAGGTCGGGGGAGGCCAGCTCCTCCCAGGTCACAGGGGTCGCCACGGTCGGTGTGTCGCGTCCGCGTAGCGAGTACGGCGTCACTGTGGTCTTGGCGGGGTTGTTCTGGCTCCAGTCCACGAAGACCCGGCCGGTGCGGTCCGGGCGAGCCATCGTCGTCACGACCAGGTCCGGGAGCAGCTCTCCCAGTGCCTGGGCGAGCAGTCGGGCGACGTCCGCGGCGTGGGCCGGCGCAGCGGGGGTCAGAGGCGCGTACAGGTGGATCCCCTTGCTGCCGGAGAGCACCGGGACCGCGTCGCTGCCCGCGTCGCGGAGCAGGTCACGGGCGGCGAGGGCGACCGTCGCGCACTCGGCGAGCCCGGCGGGCGCCCCGGGATCGAGGTCGACGACCAGACGGTCGGGGGCCAGCCGGCTGCCCTTGGCGCCGACCCGCCACTGCGGCGTGTGCAGCTCGAGGGCCGCGACCTGCGCGAGCCATACCAACGTGGCGGTGTCGTCGGCCAGGACGTACTCGACGTCCCTGGCCTCCCGGCCCCGGCCCCGGTCGGAGTGGTGGAACGTCGCGGTACGCAGCCAGTCGGGGTGGCCTCGCGGCACGTTCTTCTCGAAGAACACCGGGCCGTCGACCCCGTCGGGCCAGCGCTTGCGCGTGATCGCGCGGTCCCGTAGCTGGGGCAGCAGCACCGGAGCGATCGCCTGGTAGTACCCGATCACGTCCGCCTTCGTCGTACCCGTCTCGGGGTACATCACCTTGTCCAGGTGCGTCAGGCGAAGAGTGCGGCCTTCGACCGTCACGGTCACCGGGGAGTCCGGGCTCAAAGTTCGCCCTCCTCGGAGGAGATCAGGTCGGTGGCAGTCAGGTCGGGCCTTACCCGTACGAACACCGGTTGGCGCAGCTGGCGTCCCTGGGTGTGGCCGAGGTGCTCGACGTCGACGACGAGCAGCGGTTCCACCCAGTGCGCCGCGGCCAGGTCAGGTGCCGGGTCGAATGGGCTCACCGCCACGTCGAGCTGGGCGAGCACCGGAAGCAGCGCCGCGACCTCCGCACCGGACAGCCCGGAGCCGACGGACCCTAGTGGTTCCAGGCGGTCTCCCTCGATCGGGACGCCGACGACGAGCGACCGCACCCCGTCCGCGCCGCCGGGCTGCCAGCCTCCGACGACGACGCTGGTGGTCCGGCGGTGGGCGACCTTCACCCAGTCCCGGCTGCGCACCCCGGGTCGGTAGGGGGAGCTGCGCCGCTTGGCCACGACACCCTCGAGCCCCTGGGTCGCCGTGGCCGCCAGCAGGGCCGAGCCGTCGTCGAACGTGTCCGGCGTGCGCCAGCCCACCCCCTGCAGGCCCAGCCCTTCCAGTGCCCGTCGGCGCTCCTGCCACGGCCGACCGGTCAGGTCCTGCCCGTCCAGCACCGGCACGTCGAACACGCACAACGTCGCCACTCCCGGCGCACGACCACGGGCAGCCATCAGGATCGAGAAGGACGGTCGTCCGGCCTCGTCGAACGCAACGAGCTCGCCGTCGAGGACCGTGCGCCCGGGGGGCAGCGACGCAGCGACCGGACCCACCTCGGGCCATCGCGCGGTGTGGTCGACCCCGTTGCGCGAGGTCAGAACGGCACTCCCGGCGGTGCACGTGACCAGCATCCGGATGCCGTCCCACTTAAGCTCATAGGCCCACTGCGCCGACAATGGAAGCGCTCCGGGGGTGGCGAGCATGGGCCGCATTGGGTCATCCTGGCTGTTCGAGGGTCGCTGGGCCGCCTTATCGGTGGTCGGACGGAGGTCGTGATGCGCGCGATGTGGAAGGGCTCGATCGCCTTCGGGCTGGTGAGCGTGCCCGTGAAGGTCTATGCCGCGACCGAGGAGAAGGACGTCCGCTTCCACCAGGTCCACGCCGCCGACGGGGGCCGGATCTCCATGGTCCGGCGCTGCCAGGTGGATGGCGAGGAGGTCGCGTACCAAGACCTCGCCAAGGCGTACGAGACCTCGGACGGACGCACGGTCGTCATGTCGGACGAGGACTTCGAGAACCTGCCGGTGCCTGGGAGCAAGGAGCTCGAGGTCGTCGAGTTCGTCCCGAGCGACCAGGTCGACCCGGTCCTCTTCGACAAGAGCTACTACCTCGAGCCGGACAAGTCCGCGCTCAAGCCGTACGTGCTGCTGCGTGAGGCGCTAGGAAGGACCGACCGTACGGCAGTCTTGAAGGTGGTGCTGCGCAAGCGCACCCAGCTCGCGGCGCTCCGGGTTCGCGGCGATGTGCTGCTGCTGCAGACGATGCGTTGGCCGGACGAGGTCCGCAGCGCCGACTTCGAGGTCCTGGACTCCGATGTGTCGGTGAAGGAGTCGGAGTCCGCCATGGCGGACATGCTGGTCGAGTCGTTGGCGACCGACTTCGATCCCACGGCGTTCAACGACGAATACCGGGAAGCGCTGCTCGCTGTCATCGACGGCAAGGTCGCCACCGGTCAGGCGACCGCGCCGGTGGACGCGTCCGGCGGGATCGCGCAGGACGGTGCGGCCGTGCTGGACCTGATGGAGGCGCTGCGCGCCTCGGTCGAGCGCAGCAAGGCCGAGCGCGCGGCGCAGGACCAGCCCGCGGAGCAGGCGGAGTCCGAGGTCGAGGCGATGCCCGCAGCGGCCGCGCCCCGTGCCACCCGGGCAAGATCGACCGCTAAGCCGGTGGGCGAGAAGGCCGGTGCCCAGAGCGAACCCCGGTCGCGCAAGACCACCGCCAAGAAGCCGGCCAAGAAGCCCGCTCCGACCACGCGTTCGGCCTGATCGTTCCGGTCATCCGAGGCGATTCCCACGTGACGCCCGTTGAGCCGACCGCTGCCAGCGGTAGCGGCGCGCCGCCGCGGCTGGGGTCTGACGGCGGTCGCCCCACGCGCAGCGTCCATGTCACGCGCAGGCGCTTTGGGATCCCGCAGGTGGCGTCTGACGTGCGGCGATGAGGGCCGACGACGCGCTCCGCTGAGCCGGCGCCGCCTCCCAGCCGGTACGAGGTCGCCCGGGCTGTTCAGCGCGCGCGGCGGAGCGGGCGGAAGGTGTCGCGGAGGACCTGGGCAAGCAGTGCTGGTTCGGCGACGGCAGGGAAGTGGCCGCCGCACTCGTACTCTCGCCACGCGGACACGGTGAAGTATCGCTCGGCCAGCGCGCGATGGGGCTTGGGGAACGGCACCCGCTCGCCCCCGAAGACACTGATGGCAGTGGGCACCGCGACCGCGTCGCCGGCCGGGAGCGCACCGTCTCCGCTGCGGGCATACGCCCAGTAGGGCAGCAACGACGAGGCGATGGTCCCGGTCGCCCAGTACAGGGTGAGGGTGTCGAGAAGCAGGCTCCGGTCGAAGGCGGTATGGCCGTCCGGTGTCGTGCTGCTCCATGCTTCGACCTTCTCCCCGATCCAGGCCGCGAGCCCAGCAGGGGAGTCGTGCAACGCGGCACCCAGCGTGGCAGGCTTGGTTGCCTGCTCGTGCTCGTAGCCGCCCTCCTGCGCCGACCACTTCTCCCGCTGTGCGAAATATGATTCCTCGGCCTCCGTCCAGGGCCGTGGCGGCGGTGGCAGCTCCGGAGTGGCGAGGTGGATGCCCAGCACCGACTCGGGGTGGGCCCGGGCCAACCGCGCAGTGATCCCGGCCCCCAGATCGCTGCCGTGGGCCGCGAAATGCGAGTGCCCGAGACCCTCGGTCATGAGGCGATGCCACAGCTCGGCAACCGCTGTCGCGCCGAGGCCGGGCGTCGTAGGTGGGCCGGAGAAGCCGAACCCCGGAAGAGAAGGTACGACGACGGTGAATGCGTCGGCCGGATCACCACCGTCCGAGGCGGGGTCGATCAGCAACGGCAGCATCGGCAGGTACTCGCAGAACGAACCAGGCCAACCGTGGGTCAGCAGCAACGGCATCGGATCCGGTCCGACCCCCGGCGCACGGACCACGTGCACTGCCTGACCGCCGACATTGATCAGCAGATGGTCGAGGCGATCCAGCCGGGACTGGAACAGCGCCGTGTCGAACGCCTGCCAGCCGGTCAGCAGCTCGGCCAACCATTGCCCCGGTACGCCGCGTTCCCACCCGGTCCCATCCTGGGCGAGCAGCCGAGTGCTCCGGAGCCGTTGTCGCAGCAGCGTGAGTGCTGCCTCGTCGAGGGTGGGGTGCCCCGGCTCGACGACCACGCTGCCGCTCACCCAATCAGCATGCCGCGCCATTCTCTTCCTTGTCACGCATCGGAGAACTCAAGCAGTCACCGGGCTACCGATCACGTTGACCAACGTTCAACGTGACGCGGCGGCGTTGGTCAATCTGGACGTCGAATGGTCTGGAATTCGACCCGTTGAGACCGCTCATCTGTAGCGGCGGCTGCAGGGCGACGGGTTTGATGATTCGGGTCTGCGATGGGCCCGGCGGCAGGACCGGTGACGGCGGCGTTGCGGCGCTGTCAGGCGTACGCCCTCCGCCATCTGGCGCCCGGTGACCCGGCTCGGGTCGGGCCGTACGTGCTCGTGCTGTCCCCGGATCTGCGCGTCGTGGCTCGAGATGGCGTCAGCCGCCAATGGTCGATGCGGGGTTGGGGCGTCGGTCGCCTGGCTGAGCTCGGGCTCGCTGCTCCCCGGGGCCCCTCCGTGAGCGTGTGATGCAGGTCACAAACAGCAAATGTCGGAAATAGGCGATATGTCCGGTTCTAGAGGGAGGCACTGTCGGACCCCTTGCGTACGTTCATCTTCATGAGCACCGCATCCGTGATGTCGCCGCTGGTCCCCTCGGGGCCGGCGCTGCATTGTGCGGTCGTGGAGCTGACCGCGGTTGCGGCGCGGGTGCAGGAGCTGTTGGCGGCGGGGTCGTTGGAGCAGCTCTCGGAGTCGGCTGTCGCGTCGGCGACTGTTGCGTTGGCGGGGGTTGCCGAGTCGGCCACCTCGGCCGCGACCACCGGTCTGGCGCGGGTCGCCGGGTGCGGGTA
>JANWJC010000150.1 GCA_025449595.1 Acidobacteriota bacterium
CCTCCCGCCCCGTCCCTAGCCTTCGGCTCGGTGTCAGACCCCCGGCGTAGACCTGAGGTCGTCCGCGTCCGTCCTGCCGAGAGGTCCCTACCGTGAGCCGTGCCGCGTGAGTGTCGTCGAGCTGCGCGACTCCGCCGGCGGCTACGACGACGAGTTCGGCCGCGCCTCGCGTGACCAGGACCGGCTGCCGCCCCAGGACCTCGCCGCCGAGCAGTCGGTGATCGGCGCGATGATGCTGAGCAAGGACGCCATCGCCGACGTCGTGGAGACGATCCGGGAGACCGACTTCTACCGCCCGGCGCACGCGAGCGTCTTCGCCGCGATCCTGGACCTCTACGGCCGTGGCGAGCCGGCCGACGCGGTCACCGTCGCCGGTGAGCTGACCCGCACCGGCGAGATCGGCCGGGTCGGCGGCGCCCCGTACCTTCACACCCTCGTCGCCAGCGTCCCGACCGCCGCGAACGCCGACTACTACGCCCGCATCGTCCGGGAGCGGGCGATCCTGCGCCGCCTCGTCGAGGCCGGGACCCGGATCACGCAGCTCGCGTACGCCGGCGAGGGCGACGTGGACCTGCTCGTCGACCGGGCGCAGGCCGCCGTCTACGACGTCACCGACAAACGCACGTCCGAGGACTACCTGCCGATGTCGGAGATCATGCCGGCGACGCTGGAGGAGATCGACGCCATCGCCAACCGCGGCGGCGTGCTCGCCGGCGTCCCCACCGGCTTCGCCGACCTGGACCGCTACACCAACGGCCTGCACCCCGGCCAGATGATCGTCATCGCCGCAAGACCAGCGATCGGCAAGTGCCTCGCCTCGACGAGCCTGATCACGGAGGCTCGTACCGGTGAGCGAATGACCATCGCGGACTTCGTCCGACGCGGCAACGCGGGAGAGTTGCTGGCGGTGCACAGCCTGGACGAGCGCTGGCACCTGCAGGTGGTCGAGCCGAGCGACTTCATCGACAACGGCGTCCGCGACGTGATGGCGCTCACGACCGGCTCCGGTCGACGGCTGCGCGCTACCGGCAGCCACCCGCTGCGGACGGTCGATGGCTGGGTGCCGATGGAGGAGTTGCGTCCCGGGGATCGCATTGCCGTTCCACGCCGCGTGAAAACGGGAGCAGTCACAAAGGTCATGCCCGATGCATTGGTGGGCTTGGTCGGCTACCTGCTCGGAGACGGGTGCATCACTGGAGGGAGCCCAGTGCTCTCTGCTGTGAACCCCGTTATCGTCGCGGACGCGAGTCGGCTCGCCGCTCAGTTAGGTGTCACGGCGAAACCCAAGGCTTTTCAGATCTGTTCAGTACCCTCGTGCGACGATTCACAGCGTCAGTTGCGGGACGGCGAATTGGGGCATCGACACGCGACAGCGCTGGGCCTGACGACCGAGCGCGGCCGCCCCAACCCATTGCTCGACGCCCTGCGTGAGCTCGGGTTGCAAGGTTTGGGCGCCCACGACAAACATGTTCCGCGAGCATTCTTCGGCCTCCCGGACTATCAGATCGCGATTCTCTTGTCGCGTCTCTTCGCAACGGACGGATGGGCGTCTGTGTCGTACATCGTGCGAAGAAGGGGCGCTCGTCCCCGCCCGCTCGTGGAGGTCGGCTTCGGCTCCGTGAGCGAGCAGTTGGCGCGAGACGTACAGCATCTGCTGCTACGTCTGGGGATCAATGCGCGCCTCCGCCTACGCTCCGTCGCTTATGGAGGCGGCCGACGGGCCTCGTATGCAGTTGAGATCCACGACGCCACCGGCATACGGAAGTTCGCCGATCGTGTGGGCATCGTCGGCAAGGCAGATCGCATGTTGGAGGCGCTGCGGGCGGTGGATACCCGGACGCGAACCGTCGCGGTGAGAGACTCGATCCCTGACGAGGTCTGGGATGCGATCCTGAAGGCCAAGGGCGAACGGACTTGGGCTGAGGTGAGCCGGGCCGCGGGGAGAAGTTCCAACCACAACTGGCACCAGTCCTCGCGTCAGCCACTCAGTCGCGAACGGCTTGGCGATCTCGCAGCTGGGCTCGACAGTCCTGAGCTGGCGGATCTTGCCGAAAGTGACGTGTTGTGGGACACGGTCACGTCGGTCGAGCCGGACGGCACCGACCGGGTCTACGACCTCACCGTGGCGGGCAACCACAACTTCGTGGCCGACGACGTCGTGGTTCACAACAGCACCATCGGGCTGGATCTTGCTAGGTCGGCGTCGGTCAAGCATGGGTTGACCAGTGCGATCTTCAGTCTGGAGATGAGCCGCAACGAGATCGCCATGCGGCTGCTGTCCGCCGAGGCCGGCATCGCTCTGAACCACTTGCGTGGCGGCACAATGGGGGAGGCGGACTGGAACAAGCTCGCCCGCAAGATCGGCACCGTGTCCGAGGCGCCGCTGTTCATCGACGACAGCCCCAACCTGACGATGATGGAGATCCGGGCGAAGTGCCGGCGCCTGAAGCAGCGCCACGATCTGCGCCTGGTCGTCATCGACTACCTGCAGCTGATGAGTTCGGGCAAGAAGGTCGAGAGCCGGCAGCAGGAGGTCTCGGAGTTCTCCCGTTCCATCAAGCTGCTCGCCAAGGAGCTCGAGGTCCCGGTCGTCGCGATCAGCCAGCTGAACCGTGGTCCCGAGCAGCGCACCGACAAGCGCCCGATGATCAGCGACCTACGCGAATCGGGCTCTATCGAACAGGATGCCGACATGGTGCTGCTGCTGCACCGCGAGGATGCGTACGAACGCGAGTCCCCGCGTGCCGGCGAGGCCGACATCATCTTGGCCAAGCACCGCAACGGCCCGACGGCCACCGTCACTGTCGCGTTCCAGGGTCACTACTCCCGGTTCGTCGACATGGCGCAGGCCTGAGGCTCAACCCGAAGGCCTGGTCGCCCGTGCGACGCGCCATCGCTCGAGCCGCGGGCTCGTGGCCGACCGAGCTGAGGCAGGACCCGCTGCTGGGTCGGCTGGGCACACGCACCTGACCAGGTTCCCCGGATGCAGGTGTTCGACGAAGTCGGACCCATCGACAAACTGGCGCTGCTAACGTGCCGGTTGGCACGCAGAGCCCGCTGGTATTTCGGGCAAGCCGCGGTGATCCGACCTGCACCGTTCGATAGAGCGACCCAATTTCTGGAGGAGCGCATGAGCACGACCAACGTTCAACCGGCACCGCATATCCGGCCGGTGGGGCCTGTGGATGTTCTGGTCGTCGGGTTCCCCGACGCCAGGCCCGACGGCTCCATCGCCGAGGCGATCGGCGAGCTGGTGGCCGACGGCACCGTCCGCATCCTGGACCTCGTCCTGGTCTACAAGGACGACTCCGGTGAAGTGATCCTGGCCGAGGTGACGGACATCGACGGTGACGGTGTTCCGGACCTGATCGCCATCCAGGGCGATGTTCCCGGCCTGCTCACCGATGCCGACGCGCGCTCCGCCGCCGAGGACATGCCCGCGGGCAGCGCCATCGCGCTGCTGGCCTGGGAGAACACCTGGGCGATCCGTGCCGGCATCGCTCTGCGACGCCAGGGTGCCGTGGTGCTGGCCCACCAACGGATCGCCCCCGACGTCGTGGACGCGGCGCTGGACGAGCTCGAAGCCATGATCGACGACGACACCGACAGCTGACGACAACCCAAGAACCCACGACCACTCGATGAACTTTAGGAGACGCACATGCCTGGGATTATGAGACGCCGGATGCGGCGAAGGGCGATCGTCGGTACAGCCGTCGTGGCCGGGGGTGTGGCACACCACATGGGCAAGAAGAGTGCCCAGAACCAGGCCGCGGAACAGCAGCAGCAGGATGACATTGCAGATCTGCAGGAGCAGCAGGCCTTGAACGCGCAGGCCGCTCAGCGGCAGGCAGTTCCGGCTCCCGCCGGTGGGCTCGGCAGCGCAGGGATGGATCAGCTGACCCAGCTCGCCGGCCTGCACGACAAGGGGATCTTGACCGATGACGAGTTCGCGGCTCAGAAGGCCAAGATCCTGGGTTGATCCGCACCGTCCAGAGTGATGGCGACAAGAACGCGTCGTCGATCGGTCGGGTCCCTCAGGCGTCGGACCAGGCCCCTGGCCCTGCACCGTGCCCAGGACAAGAGCACACTCACCGACCTCCGCGTACCAGCTGCGCGGGGGCCGGTGGTTTGCCGTAGCTCGGGACCGACCGTGACGTCGGGCGCACCGCTGCCGCGGAGTTCCGAGGCGGCCACGGTCTCCGTGGCGTTCCAGGGTCACTGCTCCCGATTCGTCGAGACGGCCCGACACGGCCCAGGCCTGAGCTGGCTGGCTGGCTTCACGCGACGTCAAGGGTCAGGCCACCGCGAGCCCTACCTCGACGCAAGCCGGCCTCCGCGTACCCAGGTGCGTTGGGGGCGGCCGGTTGCCTCGGGTCGGGAACGACCGTAACTTCGGGTCCACCGATGCCGAGGAGTTCCGGTGGAGCCACAGGACAACGAGAACTACGACTATGTGATCGTCGGGGCCGGTAGCGCGGGGTGTGTGCTCGCGGCCCGACTGTGCGAGGACCCCAGCGCCAGTGTCCTGCTGCTCGAGGCCGGCGGCCCGGACTCCGCCGACGAGATCAAGATCCCGGCGGCGTTCTCCACCTTGTTCAAGACCCGCTGGGACTGGAACTACGCCACGACCGGGCAGCAGCAGCTGAACGACCGGCGGGCGTACTGGCCCCGGATGAAGGCGCTCGGCGGCTGCTCGTCGATGAACGCGATGATCTACATCCGCGGCAACCGGCGTGACTACGACGGCTGGCGTGACACGCACGGCGCGACCGGTTGGGGGTACGACGACGTCCTGCCCTCCTTCGTCCGGGCGGAGGGCAACACCCGGCTCGGTGGTCCGTACCACGGCCGAAGTGGACCGCTCCACGTCGAGGACCGGCTGTTCACGCACGAGCTGTCCAGCGCCTGGGTCGACTCGGCGGTCGCATACGGGCTGAAGGCGAACGACGACTTCAACGGTGCCGAGCAGGAGGGTGCCGGGCTCTACCAGGTCACATGCAAGCGGGGGCGGCGCTGGTCGGTGGCCGACGCGTACCTGCGCCCGGCGATGGAACGGCCGAACCTGACGGTACGCACCGGCGCGTTCGCGACCCGGGTGCTCCTCGAGGAGGGCAGGGCAGTCGGGGTCGCGTACCGCTACCACGGCGGCGAGCGGACGGCGAACGCCGATGCCGAGGTGGTGCTCTGCGGCGGGGCCATCAACAGCCCGCAGCTGCTCATGCTGTCCGGGATCGGTCCCGCCGACCACCTCCGCGAGACCGGCATCGACGTCGTCGCGGACCTGCCCGGGGTCGGCCAGAACCTGCACGACCACCCGGCGGTCCCGATGCTGTGGCGTACCCGCGGCACCTCCGACCTGGCCGAGGCGTCGAACCTGGCGAACCTGGTCAGGTGGCGCTCGACCGGCACGGGCCCGCTCGCCTCGAACATCGGCGAGGCCGGCGGGTTCTTCTCCAGCCGCGACGGTCTGCCCGCCCCGGACCTGCAGGTCCACGTGGCACCGACCGGCTTCTACGACAACGGGCTGCACGAGCCCACGACGCGGATGGTGACGGTCGCGCCGACGCTGGTGTCGGTACGAAGTCGGGGCAGCGTCCGGCTGCGCTCGACCGACCCGTCCTGGCACCCCGCGATCGACCCGGGATACCTGAAGGACCAGGCCGACCTCGACGCGATGGTCGCCGGCGTACGGGTCCTGGGCGAGATCTCGCGCTCCGGGCCGTTGGCCCGGCTGATCGACCGGCCCTGGCGGCCTTCGGCCCTCTATCCCGACGACAGCGAGATCGTCGAGCACATCCGCGAGATGACACAGACGCTGTACCACCCGGTCGGCACGTGCGCGATGGGCAGCGGCGAGGGCAGCGTGGTCGATCCCGAGCTCGCGGTCCGCGGGGTCGCCGGGCTGCGCGTCGTCGATGCCTCGGTCATGCCGGAGGTGCCACGGGGCAACACGAATGCGCCGACCGTCATGATCGGGGAGAAGGCCGCCGACCTGATCAGGGGTGCCCGATGACCGCGACGTTCGACTCCCTCGACCCGGCCACCGGGGACGTCGCAGGCACCTACCCCGAGCAGGGGCCCGACGAGGTGCGCGCCGCCGTGACCCGGGCCCAGGAGGCGGCCCGGTGGTGGTCGGCGCTGAGCTTCGGTGAGCGCGCCGAGCACCTGACGCGGTGGAAGGGCGTCCTGACCCGCCGGATGGCCCAGCTCGTCGAGGTGGTGCACGCCGAGACCGGCAAGCCGTACGGCGACGCCCAGCTCGAGGTCGTGATCGCGATCGACCACCTGGCGTGGGCCGCGAGCCATGCCAAGAAGGTCCTCGGGGTCAGGAACCGTGCCCCCGGGCTGCTGATGGCCAACCAGGCGGCGACCGTGGAGTACCTCCCGCACGGCGTCGTGGGCGTCATCGGTCCGTGGAACTACCCGGTGTTCACGCCGATGGGGTCGATCTCGTACGCCCTGGCAGCGGGCAACGCGGTGGTGTTCAAGCCGAGTGAGTACACCCCCGGGGTCGGGGTGTGGCTGGCGAACAGTTTCGCGGAAGCCGTACCCGGTCATCCGGTTTTCCAGGTCGTGACCGGTCACGGTGACACGGGCGCGGCACTGTGCCGGGCCGGTGTGAACAAGGTCGCGTTCACCGGGTCCACCCGCACCGGCAAGCGGGTCATGGCCGCCTGCGCGGAGAACCTGATCCCCGTGATCATCGAGGCCGGGGGCAAGGACGCCCTGCTGGTGGACGCGGACGCCGATGTCGATGCGGCCGCCGACGCCGCGGTGTGGGGGGCGATGTCCAACGCCGGGCAGACCTGCACCGGAATCGAACGAGCCTATGTGCACCACCAGGTTTACGACCAGTTCGTCGCCAAGGTGGTCGACCTGGCCAGGGACATCCGGGTCGGATCGGACGACGACGCGCAGATCGGGCCGATCACGATGCCCGCGCAGCTGGACGTGATCCGCGACCACCTCACGGACGCGGTCGCCCGGGGCGCCACGGTGCTGCTGGGCGGCCCGGACGCCGTCGGGGACCGCTACGTACAGCCGACGATCCTGGCGGACGTACCGCAGGATGCCCGCGCGATCACGGAGGAGACGTTCGGGCCGACGCTGACGATCAACAAGGTCGCCGACATGGACGAGGCCGTGACCTTGGCCAACGCCACCAGGTACGGACTGGGCTCGGCCGTCTTCTCCGCGAGCCGCGGTGCCGCGCTGGCCCGGCGGCTGCGGTCGGGGATGACGTCGGTGAACTCGGTCATCGCGTTCGTCGGGATCCCGTCACTGCCCTTCGGTGGCGTCGGTGACTCCGGATTCGGCCGGATCCACGGCCCGGACGGGCTGAAGGAGTTCACGTACGCCAAAGCCGTGACACGGCAACGGTTCGCCGCTCCTCTGGCCCTGACGACGTTCTCGCGCCAACCCAAGACCGACGCCCAGGTGGCGCAAGCGATCACGGTCCTGCACGGCGGCGGCGGCACCCTGCCCGCCAAGCCAAAACGCTTCCCCCGCCCCTGGTGAGGCCACGGCGACCCAGACTGTGCGGTCCAAGGGATGGGACGGCTTCGCGGTCGCGCTCGTCCGATAGCCAGTCCTCACCGCCGCTCGTCGTGGGCGGATCCGGCGGCCGTGACTGCCTCGGTGCTCCGCCGCCGCGCGATCGTGATGGCGCCGATGACAAGCCACATGACGTTGAGCGCGGTGCTCGGCCACGCGCCGTTGACCGCGCAGTTGAAGGCCAACCCGGCTGCGCCCGCGATGTTCATGCAGTGGTACAGCAGGCCGGGAGCCAGTCGACGAGCCGCGAGCAGGGCGTACGCGCCCACGAGAAGGACAGCGCCCACCCAGCCCAGAACGACCGCGGCGAGCTCCATCAGCCTTGCCCCGCAACGAGACGTTCGAGGGCGAACCGACAAGCCATGTCAGGACCCTCTCGCACGGCCGGCCCGCACCGGGCACCGGCCCCGGATCGAATCGAGCTCAGTCCTTTCGCCAGGAGTCGCACGGTCAGGGTTCACCGGCGTTTGGTCGCGCGCTCGGGGTTCACCGGCGTTTGATCGCGTTTTCCGGCGCTGGTACGGCGTGTCGTCGATCAGACGCCGGTGAGGCCGGCCACCGTCGATCAAACGCCGGTGAACCCGCCCACCAACGCTGGGAAGCCGGTGAACCTGGCCCACACTGCGCGGGCGCAGGGG
This sequence comes from Acidobacteriota bacterium, assembly GCA_025449595.1. Taxonomy (GTDB): domain Bacteria; phylum Actinomycetota; class Actinomycetes; order S36-B12; family CAIYMF01; genus JAFIHG01. The sequence goes on from JANWJC010000150.1 coordinate 8,196, forward strand.
GCGAGCTAGTCGTCGTTCCGGGGGCCGCGGATGCCGCTGATGATCAGGCCCGCGCCCCAGAGAGCCAGGGGCCAGACCGGCCAGTACGCCGTCAGGTGCCCGGTCGCCACGCTGGCCACGCCCCAGATCACCGTGAGCAGCACCGCCGTCCCGGCCCACGAGCGCCACCCCGAGGCCAGCTCGCCGACGCGGTGCCGGCGTGGTCGGTCGTACGGTGCCGGCGCCGCCGCGCGCTGCTGCCACGACAGCTCCTCGGGTGCCGAGTCGGCAGCCAGGTCCTTCGTGAGTGCGGCGAGCTCCCCCCGGGTACGGGCCGCGGCGGCCGTCGCAGCCCGATCGGCGTGCTCGTCCGGCGACAGCTCGCCCGCAGCGAGCGCGCGCGCCAGCCGGTCCGCCGTACCGCGCCGGTCTGAGTCGCTGGCGCGGAGCTGCGGGTCGGGCGGCTCGATGGGCGTGCTCATGGCGACTCCCCGGCTGGTGCGCGTGACTCACCGTACCCGTGCCGTACCCGGCGCTTTGACTGTGTGTCGTCGAGGCGGCCAGGCTGAGCCACGTGGCTCAGATCCTCCTGGCAGCGGACACGCTCTCCGTGTCGATGACCGACGTCGAGAAGCTCGAGGCGCTGCGTGACGTCGTGGTGGCGCGTTCCTCGGTCACGAAGGCTCGCGTGGCCTCGGACGGCATGGCCGAGCTGCACGGGATCCGCGCGCCAGGCACCGGGCTGCCAGGCGTCATCGCGGTCGGGACCTGGCGCGACCAGGGCTCCAAGACGTTCGCCGTCTGCCACGGTCGTCGACCCGCCGTCGTCATCGAGCTGAAGGGCGAGGCGTACGACCGGCTCGTCGTGACCCTCGACGATGCCGAGCAGATCGTGGCGGCCCTGGCCTGATCGACGGCTCGTTCACCCTCCCCTTACCTCGTGTTCTCGATGATGTTGGGGTGGTTGGCGATCTGACGGTACGGGTGGAGGGCGAGGACCGAGCGCCGACACCCGAGAAGGGCATCGCCCCGGGTACGCCCACGACGGCGGTCCTGTCACAGTGCGCCGCCCTCGTCGTTCTCGGGGCCCTGGCCCTGGGTGCTCTGCTGTGGGCGATCGACTTGGGGAACGCACTGGCGGGCTTCGACCACCCCGTCTACACCTGGTTCGTCGAGCATCGCTCCGCCGGCCTCACGCCTGTCATGCGGGCGATCAGCACCGTCTCCAGCGAGACCGTGCTGCCGTTCATCGTGCTGGTCGTGGCCGTGGTGATTCTCTGGCGTACCCGTCATCTGTACCGGGTGGTGCTGCTGGGCGGCGCCATGTTCCTCGCGGTCGTCGTCGCCGAGATCTTCAAGCTGGGCCTGGACCGGCAGCGGCCGCCAGCCACCACGATGCTCGGAGCGATCGAGACGAACGGGTCGTTCCCGTCCTTCCACACCCTGGGAGCCACGACGTTCGTGCTGCTGCTCGGCTACCTGTGGTGGACGGTCGGTCGCGGTGCCGCCCGCCTGGCCACCTGGCTGACCGCGTCCGTCGTCGTCTTCGGGCTGGTTGCGAGCAGCCGGCTGTACCTGGGCTACCACTGGGCCAGCGACGTCCTGGCATCGGCCGCGATCGCCGCGATCATCATGGGTGTCGTGATCGGCGTTGACGGCGCGCTGGCACCGCGCTGGGGACCCCGGAGCCAGCGTGCACGCAAGCATGGGAATCCCTAGTGGGAGCGAGCACTGTCCGGGCGAACTGGGGCTCACCTAGCATCGGCGACGTGATGAACCTGTTGGTCGTGGAGGACGACGACGCGATAGGCCAGCTGCTGGAGTCCGGGCTGCGCGCCAACGGTTATCGAGTCACCTGGCACCGTCTGGGTGCCGACGCCGCGAGGGCGGCGCAGGAGCAGGCCTTCGACCTGATCTTGCTGGACCTGGGTCTGCCCGACCGGGACGGCGTCGCGCTGTGCCGCGACCTGCGGATGCTGCTGCCCACAGCGGTCATCGTGATGCTGACGGCGCGCCGCGACGAGATGGACGTGGTCGCGGGCCTGGAGAGCGGCGCGGACGACTACCTGACCAAGCCCTTCGGGCTGGTGGAGCTGCTCGCGCGGGTCCGTGCCCACCTGCGTCGTACCGGTCCGGCCTCGCCCACGCGGGCCGAACCCATGGTCCTCGGGACGCTTGTCGTCGACGTCGCCGCGCGCGCCTGCACGTTGGGTGGGCAGCCAGTTCCGCTGCGAGCCAAGGAGCTCGACCTGCTCGCCAGACTGGCGCGCGACGCCGGGGACGCGGTCACCCGTGAGAGCCTGATGTCGGACGTGTGGGACGAGAACTGGTTCGGATCGACGAAGACCCTCGACGTACACATCGCCTCGCTGCGCCGGCGGCTGTCGGAGGTCGCGGACGTCGTCGGTGCCG
>JANWJC010000151.1 GCA_025449595.1 Acidobacteriota bacterium
GCCGGCACGCACATGACCTTGTCGTCGCCGCCGGCCTCGTCGGTCATCCGGAACATCCCGATCGCCCGGCACTTGATCAGGCAGCCCGGGAAGGTCGGCTCGTCCAGGATCACCATCGCGTCGAGCGGGTCGCCGTCCTGCCCCAGCGTCCCCTCGATGAACCCGTAGTCGTGCGGATAGCGCGTGGAGGTGAAGAGCATGCGGTCCAGCCGGATCCGGCCGCTGGCGTGATCGACCTCGTACTTGTTGCGCTGTCCAGCGGGGATCTCGATGGTGACGTCGAACTCCACGACGCGCCTCTCTCGTGTGCCGGCGGGGTATCGCTGCTCAACCGGACCGACGGTCCGGTGACGCACAGGTGCGTGCCTTAGTCTTTCGCACGCGGCCGGTGGCGGCAGACAGTCTGCCCCACCCCGTACCCGGCGCCTCCCTCCGCGCCGATACCGGACCCCTCGGAAAGGCGGCAGTGTGTCCGCCCTGCCTGGCCGGGTCCTCGTCGCCGCAGCAACGGCCCTCGTAGTCCTCGCGGCCGTCTCCGACGTGCCAGCGGTCGCGGCACCGTCCGCACCGGCCGTCGCCGTCGTGGCGCCGCCCGTACCCCCGCTGCTGGTGCTGCCCGCGACGACTGTCACCGGCAGCACGGTGGTCGCGCCGACGGCCGCTGCCCTCGCTGCGACGCTGACGCCGCTGCTGCGCTCGCCGGCCCTGGGATCCGATGCGTCGCTGTCGGTCGTGGACCCGGCCAACGGAGCTGTCCTGTACGAGTCGTTCGGGGGTCGACCGCAGCCACCGGCCAGCACGCTGAAGGTGCTCACCGCAGCGACCGCGTTGCGGCTGCTCGGACCCAACACGCGGTTGAGCACCCGCGTGGTGATGGTGGGTCCGGGCCAGATCGTCCTGGTGGGAGGCGGCGACCCGAGCCTGACCAGACGGCCGGCCGGCACGGCCTCCTCACCTCCCGGGCAGCGGTTCGCTGTGGCCAACCTCGATGGGCTCGCCGCCCGTACCGCTGCCGCGTTGTCCGCGAGCCGCACGACGACCGTGTCCCTCGACTTCGACGACTCCCTGTTCGCGGGGCCGCGGACGGCCCAGGGATGGCCGGCGTCGTACGTGGCCACCGGCGTCGTCTCGCCGGTCGATGCCCTGTCCGCGGACGGCGGGCGAACCGCAGCCGGGGCGATGACCCGCAGCGTCGACCCTGGGCTGGCGGCAGCGACCTACTTCGCGCGACGGCTGACGGCCGCCGGTATCAAGGTCATGGGCACGCCGGCTCGTACCACCTCGCCTGCCGGCGCGACCACCGTCGCTGCCGTGTCGTCCCCGACCATCGCCGACCTCGTCGAGAAGATGCTCACGGTGTCGGACAACGACTTCGCCGAGACGCTCGCGCACCTCAGTGGCGCCAAGGAGAGCGGCTTCCCGGGGACGTTCGCCAACGGGGTGACGGCGGTATTCAACACGTTGACGGTGCTGGGTGTCTCCCCGGTCGGGGTCACGCTTCGCGACGGCAGCGGACTTTCGCTGCAGGACGCCGTGCCCGCGTCCACGCTCGCCGCCACGATCGCCGCGGTCGCGGTTCCAGGTCAGCGCACCCTGGGAGTCTGGCCGGTCCTGACGGGCGTGCCGGTCGCCGGGGCCACGGGCACCCTCGCGGACAGGTTCACGGGCAACGCCGCCGTCGGCCGCGGTGTGGTCCGGGCCAAGACCGGGACGCTGACAGGTGTCGTGACGCTGGCCGGCACCGTACGCACCGCCCAGGGTCAGTTGCTCGCGTTCGCGGTGATGGCCGACCGGGTGATCGCCAAGAATGCAGCCGAGCACCAGGTCGACCGGATCGCCGCTGCCCTCGTCGGTTGAGCTGGCGGTCGAAGGCCAGGACGTAGGCTCGAACGATGAGCGACGACGTCATCGACTGGGAGCTGGCGGTCTCGGTCGGGCGTCGGCTGGCCCCGGCAGGCCCCGACCTGAGCGCGGACGAGACCTACGCCGCTGTCAGCGATCTGCGTGCGCAGGCCTTGAGCGCGGTGGCCCCGGTTCGTGAGCGGACCGGGCTGGTGGCCGAGCACGACGATGCGCTGGCTGTTGTCGTGGACCGGCCCACCTGGCTGGCCAGCAACGTGGACGGGTTCCGGGTGGTGCTCGAGCCGATGCTGGAACGCCTGCGCAGCAAGAAGGACAGCAGTCCGATGACCACGGCCGTCGGGTCGCGCGCAACGGCGCTCCAGCTCGGCACGGTCCTGGCGTACCTCTCCGGAAAGGTGCTGGGGCAGTTCGAGGCCTTCGCGGCGCCCGGTGACCGGGGCCGGCTGCTGCTAGTCGCACCGAACATCGTCGCCACCGAGCGCGCGCTCGGGGTGGATCCGCACGACTTCCGGCTTTGGGTGTGCCTGCACGAGGAGACGCACCGGGTGCAGTTCGGTGCCGTGCCCTGGCTGACCGAGCACCTGGTCTCCCAGATCCACGGCTACCTCGAGCTGACGCAGTCCGACGGCGCGGAGCTGCTGCGCCGGGTCGTTGCAGCGCTGGTCGCGTCGGCACGCGGCGGGTCGGGTACGTCCCTGATCGACGCGGCGCAGTCACCGGCGCAGAAGGTGGCGTTCGACCAGATCACTGCGCTGATGAGCCTGCTCGAGGGCCACGCCGACTACATGATGGACGCAGTCGGTCCGGACATCGTCCCGTCCGTCGCGACGATCCGGACGCGCTTCGACGCCCGCCGCGGGTCTCACGTCGGCCTCGACGGTCTGCTGCGCCGACTGCTCGGGCTGGACGCCAAGATGGCCCAGTATGCCGACGGTGCGGCGTTCGTGCGGTCCGTCGTGGACCGGGTCGGGATCGACGGCTTCAACACCGTGTGGCGCTCCCCGGCGGACCTGCCCTCGCGGGGCGAGATCGCCGCCCCCGAGACCTGGTGCGCTCGCGTGCTCGACGCGTGATCCGGTAGCAGGACTGACGCGGTGAGCGAGCAGGGCAGGCCGCAGTCCGGCTGGGCGAGCCCGGAGCAGCTCGCCGTGCGCAACGCGGTGCGTACCGCCCTGGCGGACCTGCCCCCCGGATCCCTGGTGCTCGTCGCGTGCAGCGGCGGACCGGACTCCAGCGCACTGGCCGCGGCGCTGGCGTTCGCGGCCCCGCGCGCGCAGCTGCGCGCCGGAGCGGTCGTCGTGGATCACGGGCTGCAGGCGGGTTCGGCGCAGGTCGCCGCGGCTACCGGCGGGTGGTTGGAGGACCTGGGACTGGACCCGGTCGAGGTGGTCCGCGTCGAGGTCGAGGGGGCGGGCGGGCCGGAGGATGCCGCGCGCCGGGCTCGGTACGACGCCCTCGCCGCCGTCGCCGAGCGCACCGGCGCCACCGCTGTGCTGCTGGGGCACACCCGCGACGACCAGGCCGAGACGGTGCTGCTGGGCCTGGCCCGGGGGTCCGGCGCCCGCAGCCTGTCCGGCATGAGACTGGTCCGCGGGATCTACCGCCGGCCCCTGCTTACCCTCGCGCGCTCGACCGTGCACGCCGCCCTGGACCCGCACGCCCCGGTCGTGCACGACCCGCACAACGTCGACCCCACGTTCGCCAGGTCCCGGGTGCGGTCCACGGTGCTACCAGTGCTGGAGGCGCAGCTCGGCCCCGGCATCGCTGCCGCGCTGGCTCGTACCGCTGACCTGCTGCGGTCCGACGCCGACGCCCTCGACGACTGGGCGGCACGCGAGCACGAACGGCTGGGTGCCGAAGCCGGTCTGGACGTCGCGGAGCTGGCTGCGCTGCCGGCCGCTGTCCGCACCCGGGTGCTGCGACGTGCCGCGATCGCCGCCGGCGTGCCGGCGGGCCCGCTGAACGCTGGGCACGTCGCGGCCCTGGACTCGATGGTTACGGACTGGCACGGGCAGCAGGGACCCGGCCTGCCGGGTGGTGTGAGAGCCGAACGTCGCTGTGGCAGGCTCACGCTGCGAGCTGCCGCCGGCTGAGCAGGCCCGCGTCCGTCCGACTTCAGGGAGACCTTCGTGCAAGCCAGCGACCTCGGCGACGACCTGCAGAAAGTCCTGATCGACGAAGAGATGATCGCCGCGAAGGTACGAGAGATGGCCGCCGCGATCTCCCGTGACTACGCAGACCGACCGCTGCTGCTGGTCGGCGTTCTCAAGGGCGCAGTCATGATCATGGCGGACCTGGCGCGCGAGCTCTCGATCCCTGTCGAGATGGACTGGATGGCGGTGTCCTCCTACGGCTCGGGCACCAAGAGCAGCGGAGTCGTACGGATCCTCAAGGACCTCGACAGGGACATCACCGGCAAGCACGTCCTTGTCGTGGAGGACATCCTCGACTCGGGTCTGACGCTGTCCTGGCTGCTGCGCAACCTGCGCTCGCGCGGCCCGGCCTCGGTGGAGGTCTGCACGTTCCTGCGCAAGCCGGACGCGGTCAAGGTGGAGGTCCCGACCCGCTACCTCGGTTTCGACATCCCGAACGAGTTCGTCGTGGGCTACGGCCTCGACTACGCGCAGAAGTACCGCAACCTGCGCGTCGTCGGAACCCTCGCCCCGCATGTATATGGCGGATGAGCCGAGTGGTCGCGGTTCACCGGTGGCGAACATTGCCACTGCCGGCGGGGGACCGGGCGTTGCGCTGACGTAGGGATCCACGTTCTGAGGGCGCTGTGAAGGCTCGTTGAAGATCACCGGGAATCGCTGCTGTCGTACCCGTCGGTGTACCTTCGGGGGAAGGGCGGCGCCGCACGGTGCGACGACGTCTGGATCTGTCGTCTGAACTTTGGGTCGGAGTTCGTTGTCGCGGCCAGAGGTCGCAGGTCAGGAGGGTGGGGCGCAAGCCCCGCGTCATGGACATCAAGCGTCTGCTTCGCGGCCCGGTCGTCTGGATCGCTGCCGCTGTCGTGCTCGTCATCGTCGCGAGCACGATGCTCGGAAACCTCGGTGGTCCCAAGACCGTGACGACATCCCAGGCCGTCGACGACATCACGAACAACCAGGTCAGCAAGGCGACGCTGATCATGCCGGACCAGACCATCGCGCTGACCTTGAAGGACGGGTCGCAGGTGCAGGCCTCGTTCATCGACGGGCAGGGCGTGCAGCTGCAGAACCTGCTGCAGACCAAGGTGGACCAGAAGCTGCTGCCCGCGGACAGCGCCGACGTCAAGATCAACCACGACAGCATCTGGTCGACGCTGCTGATCTCGCTGCTGCCGGTCGTGCTGATCGTGCTGCTGCTGTTCTTCTTCATGAGCCAGATGCAGGGCGGCGGCTCGCGCATCATGAACTTCGGCAAGTCCAAGGCCAAGGCGCTCAACAAGGACATGCCCAAGACGACGTTCGGTGACGTCGCGGGGGCCGACGAGGCCGTCGAGGAGCTCGAGGAGATCAAGGAGTTCCTGCAGGAGCCGGCCAAGTTCCAGGCGGTCGGAGCCAAGATCCCCAAGGGTGTGCTGCTGTACGGGCCCCCCGGAACCGGCAAGACGCTGCTCGCCCGCGCCGTGGCCGGCGAGGCAGGCGTTCCGTTCTACTCGATCTCCGGCTCGGACTTCGTCGAGATGTTCGTCGGTGTCGGCGCCAGCCGGGTTCGTGACCTGTTCGAGCAGGCCAAGGCCAACGCCCCGGCGATCATCTTCGTCGACGAGATAGACGCGGTGGGCCGGCACCGCGGCGCCGGTCTCGGTGGCGGTCACGACGAGCGCGAGCAGACTCTGAACCAGCTGCTCGTGGAGATGGACGGCTTCGACGTCACCGGCGGGGTGATCCTCATCGCCGCGACGAACCGTCCCGACATCCTGGACCCGGCCCTGCTGCGCCCGGGCCGCTTCGACCGCCAGATCGCGGTCTCCGCGCCCGACATGGCCGGCCGCGAGGCGATCTTGAAGGTCCACTCGCTGGGCAAGCCGATGGCGCCGGACGTACGCCTGGAGTCCGTAGCCCGGCGCACCCCCGGGTTCACCGGCGCCGACCTGGCCAACGTGCTCAACGAGGCCGCGCTGCTGACCGCCCGCACCGGCGGCAAGCTCATCGACGACGCCGCGCTGGACGAGGCGATCGACCGGGTCATCGGGGGCCCGCAGAAGCGGACCCGCCTGATGAGCGAGCAGGAGCGCACCATCACCGCGTACCACGAGGGCGGGCACGCGCTCGTCGCCATGCTGAACCCGGACTCCGACCCCGTGCACAAGGTCACGATCATCCCGCGCGGCATGGCGCTCGGGGTGACGCAGACGCTCCCGGCGGAGGACCGCTACAACCTGACCCGCGCCCAGATGGTCGCGATGATCCGCCACGCGATGGGCGGGCGCGCGGCCGAGGAACTCGTCTTCGGACACTTCTCGACCGGGGCGTCGAACGACTTGCAGCAGGCGACGAAGCTCGCCCACGAGATGGTGTGCAGCTTCGGCATGAGCGATCGCATCGGGCCCGTCTCCTACAGCGACGACTCCGCCGACGTATTTCTCGGGCGCGACTTCGTGACCCGGAAGAACTACAGCGAGCAGAAGGCGCAGGAGA
>JANWJC010000152.1 GCA_025449595.1 Acidobacteriota bacterium
ACGTGCGCCCCCTGGTCGTACGCGGCGACCTCGAACGCGCATCGCGTCCGCGTGGAGGTCTTTTCGAAGATGAGGGCGATGTTCTTGCCCCGCATCCGCTGGACCTCGTTCCCGGAGTACTTGGCACGCTTGAGGTCCCGGGACAGGTCCAGCAGGAACTGCAGCTCGGAGGTCGTGAAGTCGAGCTCTTTGAGGAAGTCGCGTTGGTGCAGGTTGACGGGCATGGGCTCAACTCTCTCGTACGAGGCGGACTGGCCGGCGAGCGGTCAGCTGACGGCTTCGCGCTCGATGGGGCAGGTCATGCAGCGGGGTCCGCCGCGACCGCGCCCGAGCTCGTTGCCGGTGACCGTGACGACCTCGATCCCGTTCTTGCGCAAGAAGGTGTTCGTCGTCGTGTTGCGCTCGTACCCGAAGATCACGCCGGGAGACACCGAGAGGAAGTTGTTGCCGTCGTCCCACTGCTCGCGGGCCGCGCCGAGCTGGTCGATCGGCGTCTTGAGCGCGCGCACCTTGGGCACGCCGACGGCTTCAGCGATCACCGGGAACAGCGAGCTGTTCTCCGTCACGGTGTATTCGCCGCCGTCGCCCTTCTTGGTCAGCAGGTAGGACTTCAGCTCGCCGGGGAGGTACGGATAGACGCTGAACGCGTCCTTGTCGATCATCGTCATCACGGTGTCGAGGTGCATGAACGCCCGCGTCTTCGGGAGCTCCACGACGATGACCTTGTCGACCAGCTCCCGAGGATCGCTGAAGTAGCTGTTCACCAGCATGCCGATGCCCTGCGGCGTCGTCCGCTCGCCCATCCCGATCATGACGGCACCGTTGCCGAGCACCAGGACGTCGCCGCCCTCGACGGTGGCCGGCTGGTGATGGTCGTCGTCGTTGCCGTACCAGAAGTGCAGCCCAGCGTCCTTGAACATGGGGTGGAAGTTCCAGATGGCCCGGGAGTGCACGGTTTCTCGCTGCCGGGCGGGCTTGGCCATGGGATGCACCGACAGGCCCTCGTACACGAAGGCGGTGTTGTCACGCTGGAACAAGTGGTTGGGCAACGGGGTCATGACGAAGTCGTAGTCGTCGAGGTACTCCCACAACAACGACGTGCCCTTGGGCAGCTGCAGGTCCTTCTTGATGATGCCACCGATGAAGAAGTCGGCCATGGTAGCGCCGTCGATGCCCTCCGCGAGATCACGCAGTGGTGCGGCGAGCTGGGGGCCAACCGTCTGCGCCGTCGCGACGCGGTCGAGCACGAAGTTGCGTCCCTCGTCCGTGTTCAGCACATCGGCCAGCAGGTCGGAGAAGTGGTGGACCGTGACGCCCTTGTCGCGCATCTTGGACACGAAGGCGTCGTGCTCCTCCCGTGCCTTCACCGCCCACATGACGTCGTCGAAGAGCAGGTCGTCGACGTTCTGTGGCGTCAGCCTGGACAGCTCAAGGCCGGGACGGTGCACGATCACCTGCTTGAGCTGCCCGACCTCGGAGTCCACGTGATACGTCATCAGTTCCCTCTCACCGGTTGGTCGTCCTGCGACATCCCCGGGCGGGCAGCCTCGTCGGCCGAGCGGGTCGCATCGTCGAGCCTGCCAGCAAAGCGGCGTGGTTCCAACGGCGTACGACTCTTGACAAGCTCCCGGTCCCGGTCCGGTCCGCGTCGACCAGATGGTCCTCGCGGACCGCGCCACCGAACCGGCATGCTGGTGTCGTGACGCTGCAACCGCTTGAGCTGCCCCGGACGATGCCGGCTGCCGGCCGACTCCTGGTCGCCTCCCCGGTCCTGCAGGAGCCGCCGTTCCACCGTGCCGTCGTCCTGCTGCTCGACCACGACGACGACGGCACGCTCGGGCTGGTTCTGAACCGGCCTTCGGAGATCCCGGTCGAGCGGGTCCTGCCGGCCTGGTCCGGGCGTACCACCGGCGAACCGGTCCTGTTCAGCGGCGGACCGGTCGGGGACGACAGCGCGCTGGGCCTGGGTCGGCTGCCAGGGGCGTACGACGGCCCCGAGCCGCTGGGCTTTCGCCGGCTGGTGGGCCCGCTCGGACTGGTCGATCTCGACGTCGACGCTTCCGTCGCCGCCGAGCTGACCGCGGTACGGCTGTTCGCTGGCTACGCCGGCTGGGCGGCCGACCAGCTGTACAGCGAGCTCGACGAGGGTGCCTGGTACATCGTGGAGGGCGAGCACTCGGACGCGTTCACGGACAGCCCCCAGACGCTGTGGCGCGACGTGCTGCGCCGCCAGCACGGTGACCTGGCGCTGTTGTCCAACGGAGTCGACGACCCCACGCTGAACTGACCCGCCTCCCGCACGTCACTCACGCTGTTGTCGTTCCAGGGCTGATTCCGTGCGCTGGAACGACGACAGCGTGAGTGACGTCGCCTGGGGGGTGGGAGATACGATGTGGGCCATGTCCAGCGAACCCCTTGCCGCGCCGGCCACCGGTGGCGGGACTCTGGTCGAGGAGCGACCGCAGACCCAGCCCGGCGGCGGGGACCACGAGCGGTTCGCGCACTACGTGCGCAAGGACAAGATCGTCGAGTCGGCGGTCACGGGCACCCCGGTCGAGGCGCTCTGCGGCAAGAAGTGGATCCCGGGCCGCGACCCGAACAAGTTCCCGGTCTGTCCGGACTGCAAGCGGATCTACGAAGGCATCCCGGGCCGTGGCGACAAGGGCGACGGGGACCCGGGAGCCAAGCCCTGAGCGCGAACGCGAGGCTGTTCGACCCCGCGCACCGCGCCTTCACCGTCGGCATCGTGACGGTGATGACGATGTTCGCGTTCGAAGGCGTCGGCGTCGCGACAGCGATGCCGGTAGTCGCAGCCTCGCTCCACGGTCTCGATGCGTACGCCTGGGCCTTCAGCGGGTACGTGGTCGCCAGCCTGGTCGGGATGGTGCTCGCCGGTGAGTGGTGCGACGCCCGGGGCCCGCGCCAGCCGTTGTTGGCCGGGGTCGCGCTGTTCGGGCTCGGCGCGCTGATCTGCGGCGCCGCCTGGTCCATGCCGGCGCTGATCGGCGGGCGGTTCGTCGCGGGCCTGGGTGGCGGCATGGGCATCGTCACGACGTACGTGGTCCTCGGGCGCGCTTTCGACAGCTCGTTGCGGCCGAAGGCTTTTGCGCTGCTGTCCAGTGCCTGGGTCCTCCCCAGCATCGTCGGTCCTTTCATCGCCGGCGCACTCACCCAGCATGTGTCATGGCGGGCGGTGTTCTGGCTCGTCCTGCCGTTCGTGGTCCCGCCGGCGCTGCTGCTGGCTCCCCGGCTCGGGCGGCTCGGCGGTGGATCGGACCATGACCTCGACACCGGTGAGGTGGCCGACCGCAGCTACGCCCGTCGCCGGCTCCGGCTCTCGCTGGTCGCAGCGGCCGGGCTCGCCCTGATGCAGGAGGGCGGCACGCGCCTGGGCCGCGCGGGCATCGCGCTGGCGGTCGCCGGCGCCGCCGTCCTCGTGCCGTCCCTGCGCCGGCTGCTGCCGGAGGGGACCTGGCGACTGCGCCGGGGACTACCGTCCGTGGTGATGATGCGCGGGATCATGGCCGGGGCGTTCTTCGCCGGAGAGACGTTCGTACCACTGGCACTTCAGACCCTGCGCGGCCTCTCCCCGGCCCACGCCGGGCTGATCCTCACCGCCGGGGCCCTCGGCTGGGCCGGCGGTTCAGTGGTCCAGGGACGGGTGCACCAGCGGTGGGGGCCGGTACGGCTCCTGCGCGTCGGCAGCAGCTGCTGCGTGGTGGGGCTGGCGACGCTCCCGCTGTGCCTGGTTCCGACGTTGCCGCCCTACGTCGCGACGTTGTCCTGGGTCGTGGCCGCCTTCGGGATGGGCATGGCGTTCGGGACGCTGGGAAACCAGACCCTGTTGTTGTCCTCGCCGGAGGAGCAGGGCGAGAACTCCGCCGCACTGCAGATGTGCGACTCCGTGGGGTCCGTGCTTCTCGTCGGGTTCGCCGGCGCCGTCTACTCCGGCGCACTCGCGGTCGGCACGGTCGGGGTCGCCACGTTCGACGTGATCTGGACCTCGATGGCGGTGGTCATGGTGGTCGCGGTACTGGCTTCCGGGCGGGTCGTGGTGCGGTCCGGGGGGCGCGCCACTATCACGGCGACCGCCTGATCGGCCCCCGCTTCGCTCCCGGGCACGTCGCCTTGCCGATCTGACCTACGCTCGCCCTCCCGTGACCACGTCAGCTCCCTCCCCCCTGCCCCAGGCGCACCCCGCCCGCGCGCCGCGGCGCGCGGCGACGGCGTTGCGCACCTGGCAGCAGGACGCGCTGCAGGAGTACCTGCGCCGCCAGCCCCGCGACTTCCTGGCGGTCGCCACCCCCGGGTCGGGCAAGACCGCGTACGCGTTGCAGGTCGCCGCCGAGCTGCTCGACCGCCACATCGTGGAGCGGGTCACCGTCGTTGCTCCCACCGAGCACCTCAAGACGCAGTGGACCCACGCCGCGGCCCAGGTGGGCATCTGGCTCGATCCGGAGTTCAGCGGGTCGAAAGGCTCCAGCAGCAGCGACTTCGACGGGGTCGTGGTGACGTACGCCGGTGTCGCCGCGTCACCGCTGCGGTTCCGGCGCCGCACCGAGGCGCGCCGTACCCTCGTCATCTTCGACGAGGTGCACCACGCGGGTGACTCCTTGTCGTGGGGGGAGTCGCTGCGCGAGGCGTTCGAGCCGGCGACCCGCCGCCTGGCGCTGACCGGCACCGCGTTCCGCACCGACATCAACCCCATACCGTTCGTCTCGTACGCCCCCGGTCCCGACGGCGTACCGCGCAGTGCGCCTGACCACGTGTACGGCTACGCCGAGGCCCTGGCGGACGGTGTGGTGCGCCCGGTGATGTTCCTGGCGTACTCCGGGCAGATGCGCTGGCGCACCAGGGCCGGCGACGAGGTCCAGGCCACGCTCGGCGCCGACCAGGCCTCGGACGTGACCAAGCAGGCCTGGCGCACGGCGCTGGACCCGCAGGGGGAGTGGGTCCCGCAGGTGCTGCGGGCCGCGGACCGCCGCCTGACCGAGCTGCGCAAGCACGTCCCGGACGCCGGTGGTCTTGTGATCGCGGCGGACCAGACGAAGGCCCGGGCGTACGCCCGACTGCTCACCGAGATCAGCGGCAGCAAGCCCACGGTGGTGCTGTCCGACGACCCGGGCGCCGGGCGGCGGATCGGTGAGTTCGCCGAGGGCGACCAGCGCTGGCTGGTGGCGGTGCGGATGGTCAGCGAAGGAGTCGACATCCCGCGGCTCATGGTCGGGGTCTACGCGACCTCGGTCGCCACCCCGCTGTTCTTCGCCCAGGCGGTGGGTCGCCTGGCGCGGGCGCGTCGGCGAGGTGAGACGGCGAGCGTGTTCCTGCCGAGCGTGCCGGCCCTGCTGGGGCACGCCGCCGAGCTCGAGCAGCACCGCGACCACGTGCTGGGTCGGCCCCCCGGCGAGGGCGTCTGGACCGAGGAGGACGCGCTGGTCGCAGCGGCGCTCGCCGAGCGCACAACACCGGACCTGCTGGAGGACCAGCTCAGCTTCGAGGCGCTGGCCAGCGATGCCACGTTCGACCGGGTGCTCTTCGACGGGGCCGAGTTCGGGACCGGGCACCTGCCCGGCAGTGCCGAGGAGGAGGAGTTCCTCGGTATCCCCGGCCTGCTCGATCCCGGCCAGGTCAGTGACCTGCTGCGGTCGCGGCAGTCCCGGCCCGCCCCCGTGAGGCCGCCACCGGCGACCGCCGCGTACGTCGACCTGCCGGCCCTGCGCCGCGAGCTCTCCGACTGCGTACGCGGCTACGCCCGCCAGTGCGGCACCGCAGCGGCCGTGGTGCACGCGGACCTGCGGCGGGCCTGCGGCGGGCCGGAGACGGCCCGGGCATCGGCGACGCAGCTGCGTGAGCGCATCGAGCGCGTCCGGTTGTGGGCGACCACCCCGGCTCGTCGCGGTCGCTGATCATGGCAGACTTGCCCAGCCGGCGCGGGAAGTCCCCCCGGTAGCTCTCCCCACACGATCACGGAGGTTCGTCGTGCCCGGAAAGTCGCTCATGGTGCTCCCGCTGGCAGCCCTGCTGCTGGCGGCCTGTGCCGCGCCCGCGTCCAACGCGGCGCCGCAGGCCTCGGGCAGCACCCTGGACTGCTCGCCCAGCTCCCTGCCGCTGGTCACCCCGGGCACGCTGACGGTGAGCACGTCCAAGCCGGCGTACCCGCCGTACGTCATGGACGACAACCCCGCCAGCGGCAAGGGATTCGAGTCCGCGGTCGCGTACGCGGTCGCCGCGAAGCTCGGCTTCACTCCGGCACAGGTGAAGTGGACCTTCGTCACGTTCGAGCAGTCGTACGCACCCGGTGCCAAGACGTTCGACTTCGGTCTGCAGCAGGTGTCGATCACCCCGGAGCGCGCGAAGGTCATCGACTTCTCCACGCCGTACTACTCCGCCAACCAGGCGGTCGTGGCGCTGACGAAGAACACCGCGGCATCCTCGGCGACCTCGGTGGCCGACCTGAAGACGCTCAAGCTCGGGGTACAGGTCGGGACGACGAGCCTGAACTACGTCACCAGCGTGATCGCGCCGACGCAGCAGCCGTACGTGTTCAACGACACGGACGGCGCCAAGCGGGCCCTGAACAACGGCACGATCGACGCCCTTGTCACCGACCTGCCGACCGCGTTCTACATCACCGCAGCCGAGATCCCCGGGTCCACGGTCGTGGGACAGTTCAAGGGATCCGATGCCGCCGGAGAGCAGTGGGGGCTGACGCTGGCGAAGAACAGCGGGCTGACCGCGTGCGTCGACAAGGCGCTCGCCGATCTCACGACGTCCGGTGAGTTGACGAAGATCCAGGACCAGTGGCTCTCGACCGAGGCCAAGGCCCCGTACTTCACGCAGTGATGTCCCCGGACCCGCCGTACGTCGATCCGGCCCGGCGCGCAGCGACCCGGCGCAAGACCCGTCGGG
Organism: Acidobacteriota bacterium; assembly: GCA_025449595.1. Lineage (GTDB taxonomy): Bacteria > Actinomycetota > Actinomycetes > S36-B12 > CAIYMF01 > JAFIHG01. Next base: position 6,910 of record JANWJC010000152.1, read on the forward strand.
ACGTGACGGTCGCCAGCGTCAGCCTGGTGGTGTTCCTGGCGGTCGTCGTCGTGCTGGTCACGCGGCTGCCCGGTTGGCCGGCGGTCAGCGCGGCGTTCTTCGACCCCTCGATCTTCCGGTCGTCGTTCTGGCCGGTCCTGCAGG
>JANWJC010000153.1 GCA_025449595.1 Acidobacteriota bacterium
ACGAGCATCCCGCGACGCTGGAACGACTGTTCGTGCGCGAGCCCGGCGTCGATCCGGACGTCGTACGGCACAGCCCGGAAGCGCGGCAGCTCGGCCAGGACCGCGGCGACGTACCGTGCCCGGCCGGTCGGCCAGCGCATCGCCTCTGCGCGGGCGTTGACCATGGAGTCGAACCCCGAGCTCATGACGGCCAGGTAGCACCGCACCGTGCCGTCCGCGGCCGTGATCTCCCCGACATCCACGACCCGCGAGTGATCCTGCGGGTCGGCCAGCCCGTCGGCGACGGCGTCGGCTACCGCCACCGGGTCGTGAGGGGCGTTCAGAGCGGCCGCCGCATCGTTCCCGGTCCCGTGCGGCGCAACAGCGAGCGCGACCGGGGTGCGGACGAGCTGCTGCAGCACCAGGTTCACGGTCCCGTCGCCGCCGCACGCGACCACGGCGGCCGTCGGTGTGCTCAGCGCCACCCGCAGGCGGTTCTCGGCGTCCTGCCTGCTGGTCCCGGACACGACCTCGACGGCGAGCCCCCGTTCGCGCAGGCGCTGGCTGATCAGGGGTGCGGCGCGTTGCGCGCGGCCGCGCCCCGACCGCGGGTTGACGACGAGAACCACCCGGGCGCCGCTCATGTCAGCGCAGGGTAGCCGCGTGCCCGACCGGGTTCCAGGCGCCGCTCGGGTGGGCTCAGGTGATGTCGTCGCCGTCGGGCGTGGGCGGGGCCAGGTCGGACGCGGTGTCGTCGCGCTGGTGGGCCGTGGTCACGTCTGCGGTTGACGCGTCGGGCCAGCTGTCGACGGGGTCCTCGATCGTCTCGGGCATCGGTGAGGTCTCGTCGTCGGCCCACTGCGCGTAGCCGACCGAGCGGTCACGGCGGGCCCGACGGCCGTCGTTTATCGCCATGATCACGCCGGCGATCACCATCAGGCCCAGGACGGGGCCGGCGACAAGAGTCATCGTCACCGGGTCGCCGGTCGGCGTGGCGACCGCGGCGAAGACGAAGGCCCCCACGATGATGCTGCGCCACCAGCCGAGGAAGCGCCGGGCGCTCAGGACGTGGGCGAAGTTGAGCATCACGAACAGCAGCGGTACGAGAGCCCCGAAGCCGAAGAACAGCAGAATCTGCATCACGAAGGACAGGTAGAAGTCGACGCTGATGATGTTCTCGACGGTGGCGGGGGTGAACCCCAGCATCACCTCGAGGATCTTGGGCATCACCGCATAGCCGAGGGCGATCCCGCCGAGGAACAGCGGCGTCGCGGCAGCTGCGAAGCCGTACGCCCAGCGCCGCTCGTTGCCCTTCAGGCCCGGTGCGATGAACCGCCACAGCTGGTACAGCCACACCGGCAACGCGAGGATCAGACCGACCGCCAGCGAGATCTTCAGCTGCAGCGTGAACGCGTCGGTGATGCCGGTTACCGCCAACGTGATCGGGCGGCCCTCAGCCTTTGCCTGCTCGATGACCGGGTCCATCGGGCGGTGCAGCCAGTCGAATATGGGCGTGTAGTACGCCCACCCGACGGCGGCGCCGATCAGGATCGCCAGGGCGGAGCGGAACAGCCGGCGCTGCAGCTCGCGCAGGTGGTCGAGCAGGCTCATCGAGCCGTCGGGGTTGCCGCGCCGCCCCCTGCGGCCCTTGCGCGGCGGGGTGGTGGCGTCCTCGGTCGTCGTCATCGGCGTCGGAGGTCGTGCGCCGGGTCGGCCTGCGCCGGTCAGCCCTGGGGCTTGTCTGGCTGCTGCACCGGCTGGGCCAGGATCCGCTCACCGGTCACCGGGTCGACCAGGTAGCGCGGGCCGTCCGCGGGGACGGGGACGGGCTGTGCCGGGGCGACCGGAGCGGTGGTGATGGCGGCCGGTGCCGGCGGCGGCGTGGACGTACCTGCCTCGTTGCCGTCCGAGCGCAGGCCCTCGGTCTCGGCTTTGAAGATGCGCAGTGACCGTCCCAGCCCGCGGGCGGCGTCGGGCAGCCTCTTGGCGCCGAACAGCAGCACCAGCAGGATGATCAGCAGGATCAGGACGCTTGGCCTGTCGAAAAGACCGCCCATGATGATTCCTCTCCCGTACGACGACCGGCGTGTGCTCTGACGCGTCGGTTCGGCGAACCCTGTCAGATGCACCACCGGGGAGCACCCACGGCAGGGTGACCGTTGTACTCCCAGCATCCTACGTCGGGTGGGCGGGCTCGGCCCGTCACGGGCTCACACGCCGCGGACGGGCTCCATCAGGGCGGCGAGCGCGTCGTGGCCGTCGAGCCAGAGCGCGAAGTCGAGCAGGTCGTCGTAGTCGAGGGCGGCACCGGCGTGGGCCTCGCGGGCCTCGGCGGGGACGGGGACCAGGGATACCTGCACCCCGGCGGAGGTCAGCAGCCGTACGACCTCCAGGTCGGCGGGCTTCTCGACGAGCAGCTGGCACTCGGGGCAGTTGAAGGCGTACGTCCGTCGCGCGAGGTCGTCCACGACGGCCTCGATGACCCGCACACGTACCTGACGGGGGGTGAGATCGACGTCCCCGCACACCGGGCAGGTGGCCTTGATAGTGGCCATGTCCTGCGCCTCCAACCTCGTCCTGTGCCGGGTGGTTTCCGGCTGTGCGGTGGTGATCGGCATGAGGGGCGGGGGGCCTTGAGCGTTAGAGCGCCTCGGAGTCGCCCGGTTCGTACGCGGCCAGTGCTCGCAGTGCCTCCTCCGCTACGGCAGAAGCGATCTCGGCAGGCGCGACGACCGTCGCGGAACCACCCAGACGCAGCAGCAGACGTACGACCCAGCGCGGGTCCGACACCGGCAGCGCGACCCGCGCGCCGCCGCCAGGCAGGGACACCACCGAGTCGACGGGGTACTCGTCGGCGACCCACCGGGCGCCGGGCGCGAGGTCCAGGGTGAGGGTGGGTCCGTCGGGGCGCAGGGCGCCGGTGCCCAGGTCCGGACCGGCGGCGTCGGCAGGCACGCTGGCCCGCTCCTGCAGGACGTCCGCGGCCAGCACCCGGTCGAGCCGGAACGTGCGCATGGCCTCGGCGCGCCGGCACCAGCCGGAGAGGTACGGGCGCCCGTCCAGGGAGAGCAGTGCGGCCGGCACCACATCGCGCTCGGTCTCCTGGTCCCGGGTCGCACCGGCGTAGCGCAGCCGTACGACCCGGCCCTCGGCGACCGCACGCTCCATGGCCGCGACCACATCGGGGTCCAGGGTCCGCTCGACCGACACGTCCAGGGCGGCGACGGCGCCTGCGGAGGCACCGGCGGCCGCCTCCAGGGTGGCGGTGACCCGAGCCACCGTCTGGCTGTCCTGCCCGCCGGGCACCTGAGCGAGCAGGCGCAGCCCCACGAGCAGGGCGGAGGCCTCCTCGGAGGTCAGCCGCAGCGGGCGGGTCAGCGACAGCGGGTCCTGGACCGTGATGCCGCCCTCGTCGTCGTACCAGATGTCGAGCAGCTCGCCGTGGAACTGGCCAGGGCCACTGCAGATGAGCAGGTCGAGATCGGCGAGCAGCTGCTCCTCGGTCACGTCGAAGTGCTCGGCGGTCTCGCGCTGGGAGATGCCCGGGCGGGCCAGCAGCCAGGGGACGAGCTGCAGCAGCCGGGTCAGTCGGGCCCCGGCGGTGCCGGACGGTGCCGCCGGGGTCGAGGCGCTCACGCGGCCCCCTGCGCTGACTGCAGGGCTGCCCGCAGGCGGCGTACGACGGCGTCGCGCAGCCCGGACGGCTCCCTGACCACGACGTCCGCGCCGTAGCCGACCAGGTCCTCGGCGAAGACCTCGTCGTCGCCGTAGCGCACGGTGAGGGTGTCCCAGCCGGTCGCGGGGTCGGCGGGTCCGGCCCCGGCCGGTGCGTCCTGGGACGGGGCGTCCTCGGCCAGTGCGTCCTGGGCCCGGCGACGCAGCGAGGCGGCATGCCCCTCCCGTACCTGCAGCACCGCCGTGGCCTGCGGGCGGTCGGCCACGGACTGGACCACGTCGTGGATCCGCGCGCCCGCGGGGACCTCGTACGACCCGTCCTTGCCGTCCGGCGCCACGTCCCCGACGATCCGCGAGAGCCGGAACACGCGTGCCGCCTCGCGGTCCCTGTCCTGGCCCACGACGTACCAGTGGCCGCGCCGGGCCAGGACCGCCCACGGCGCGAGCCGGCGCGGTGCGGCGTCGACCTCGCCGGGCTTTCGGTAGTCGAAGCGGACCGGTCGCCGGGCCTGGGCCGCGGCCAGCAGTGCAGGGAACGCCGGCTCCGGGGTGGTGACGCGGGCGATGACACCGGCCGGATCGCGGCGCACGACCTCGCCGGACGCCTCGAGCTTGCGCAGCGCGCTTCGGGCCGCCGGCCCCAGGCTCGCCTGCTCCCAGACCCGGGCGGCCAGGCCCAGGACTGTCAGCTCGGCCGCGCTGAAGCGCACCTCGGGCAGGGCGTACTCGTCGCCGCGGACGCGGTAGCCGTCGATGCCGCCGGCACCCAGGCTGCCCTCGACCGTCTCGATGGGGATCCCCATCGAACGCAGCTCCTCCTTGTCACGCTCGAACATCCGCTCGAACGCGTCGTCGGACGGGCTTGCCGCGTAGTCATCGAGCGCCTGCCGGATCCGGGCCTTGGCGACCGGCCGGCTCGAGGACATCAGCACGAACAGCAGGTTGAGCAGCCGCTCGGTGCGCTGCGCCTGGCTCATCGGGCTCCCGGAGGGTGGTCGTGTCCTGCCGCTGGTGTCGGCCGGCTGCTCAGCCGCGTACGGCGAGCAGGTCGATCACGAACACGAGGGTCTTGCCCGCGAGGCGGTGCCCGCCGGACTCGCCGTACGCCAGACGCGGCGGGATGACCAGCTGGCGGCGCCCGCCCACCTTCATGCTCGGGATGCCGTCCTGCCAGCCCTGGATGAGCCCGCGCAGCGGGAACTCGATCGGCTCGCCGCGGTCCCAGCTCGCGTCGAACTGCTCACCGGACTCGAAGTCGACCCCGAGGTAGTGCACCAGCACCGTGGCGCCGGGTACGGCTTCGGCACCGTCTCCGACGACCAGATCGGTGATGACGAGCTCGACCGGGGCAGGGCCGTCGATGAAGTCGATCTCGGGCTTGTCCAGTGCCATCTCGGCCAGCTCCCTCGCATGGGTGTCGCAGGGATCCTAGGGTGCGGCGTAGCCGTACCGTCCGACCGACGCGCGGCAGCCATCGATGTGTTGCACCGGTGTGGGAGATGGACAGCCGTGACGTGGGATCCGCAGCAGTACGCCGTCTACGAGGACGAGCGCAGCCGGCCGTTCCACGAGCTGGTCGACCGGATCGGCGCCACCGCCCCGCGACGCGTCGTCGACCTGGGCTGCGGGCAGGGCACGCTGACCCAGGCCCTGCTCCAGCGCTGGCCGACCGCGTGGGTCGAGGGGATCGACTCATCGCCGGAGATGATCGCCAGCGCGGCGGTCGGGACGGGGGTGGACCTGCGGGTGGCTGACATCGCGGACTGGGCACCCAGCGACGACACCGATGTCGTGGTCAGCAACGCGGCGCTGCAGTGGGTGCCAGGACACCCGGACCTGCTGCGCCGCTGGGCCAAGGCCGTGCCCGAGGATGGTTGGCTGGCTTGGCAGGTGCCGGGCAACTTCGGCAGCCCGTCGCACCGGCTGATGCGCGAGCTGGCCGAGTCCCCGCGCTGGGCGCGCCGGTTGGGCGGGGTCCTGCGGCACTCCGACGCCGTGCTCGAACCGGACCGCTACGCCCAGCTGCTGGTCGACGAGGGCATGTCGGCCGATGTCTGGGAGTCGACGTACCAGCACGTCCTGGTGGGACAGGACCCCGTCCTGGAATGGGTACGGGGCACCGCGCTACGGCCGCTGCTGGCGGTCCTGGTCCCGACTGACGCAGCCAGGTTCGAACGGGACTACGCCGCGGCGCTGCGCTCGGCGTACCCCGCCGTCGACGGCACGACCCTCTTCGCCTTCCGCCGCATCTTCTGCGTCGGCCACAAGCCCTGAGCATCTTCATTCGGGCGCAAGGGTCTCCGCCAGCGACAGCTCGGGCAGGGCTTCTATTTCGGGCGCAAGGGTCTCCGCCAGCGACAGCTCGGGCAGGGCTTCGCCCCGCCACTCGCCGCCGCACCTCGCTTCGCTCGGGGGCTTCGACCCGCGCCCGGTCCGGCCCGTCCCGGCCGGGCATGGCGTTCGGATCCGAGGCGGACGTTACGGACCGCGCGATCGTGATGGTGGAAGCACCCGCTTGATCTAGCGGGGCCGTGCGATGCTCCCGCGCGTCCATGATCGCTACTTCGGGTCAGATCGTGCAGTTGAACTGCCTTGATCGCCCCAAGAGGAAGATCAAGGAAGTTGAGCCGCAGCGGTTGGCGTGCCGCGGCGACGTCCTCGAGCGCTGCGGGTTGGTGGCGGTTGGTGTCTTTGGGTGATCTTGTGGGTTGCTCGGTCGACTGCGGTTCCCTGCGCTCCTCACATGCTGGCGATGACACTGGCCAGCAGGCTGCGGTGCTCGGTTCCCTGCGCTCCTCACATGCTGGCGATGACACTGGCCAGCAGGCTGCGGTGCTCGGTTCCCTGCGCTCCTCACATGCTGGCGATGAGCTTGTCTACCCGCTCGTCGACGCTGCGGAACGGGTCCTTGCACAGCACGGTGCGCTGGGCCTGGTCGTTGAGCTTGAGGTGGACCCAGTCGACCGTGAAGTCGCGGCGGCGCTCCTGGGCCCGCTTGATGAAGTCGCCACGCAGCTTGGCCCGGGTGCTCTGCGGCGGCACGCTCTTTGCCTGGAACGAGGCGAGGTCGGTCGTGACCCGCGCGACGGCGCCCTTCTGCGCCAGCAGGTAGTACAGGCCCCGGCCACGGCTGATGTCGTGGTACGCGAGGTCCAGCTGAGCGATCCGCGGGCTCGACAGCGGCAGGGAGTGCTTGGCCATGTAGCGCTCCAGCAGCCGCAGCTTGATCACCCAGTCGATCTCCCGCTCGATCGCGCTGAGGTTCCCCACCCGGATCGCCTCGATCGCGCGGCCCCACAGGTCCAGGACGCGCCCGTGGACCTGGTGGTCCTGGATGCCCCGCCGCTCGGCGAAGTCGGCGGCGCGCTCGTAGTACTCCGACTGGATCTGCAGCGCCGACAGCTCGCGTCCGTTCGCGAGCCGAACCGTCTTCTGACCCGTGGGGTCGTGGCTGATCTCCCGGATCGCGCGGATCGGGTTCTCCAGCGTCATGTCCCGGAGCACGGTGCCGTGCTCGATCATCTGCAGTACGAGGTCCGCCGAGCCGAGCTTCAGCATCGTCGTCGTCTCGCTCATGTTCGAGTCCCCGACGATCACATGGAGGCGCCGGTAACGCTCGGCGTCGGCGTGCGGCTCGTCCCGGGTGTTGATGATCGGCCGGGACCGGGTGGTGGCGCTGCTGATCCCCTCCCAGATGTGCTCCGCGCGCTGGCTGACGCTGTACACGGCGCCCCGCGGGGTCTGCAGCACCTTGCCCGCACCGACGATGATCTGGCGCGACACCAGGAACGGGATCAGGGCGTCGGCGAGCCGGGAGAACTCCCCCTGCCGCCCGACCAGGTAGTTCTCGTGGCAGCCGTACGAGTTGCCTGCCGAGTCGGTGTTGTTCTTGAACAGGTACACGTCCCCTGCGATGCCCTCCTCCCGCAGCCGGCGCTCCGCGTCGACCAGCAGGCTCTCCAGGATCCGCTCCCCGGCCTTGTCGTGCGCCACCAGGTCGAGGATGTCGTCGCACTCCGGAGTGGCGTACTCCGGATGGCTGCCGACGTCGAGGTACAGCCGCGCCCCGTTGCGCAGGAACACATTGCTGCTCCGGCCCCATGACACGACCCGCCGAAAGAGGTACCTGGCCACCTCGTCCGGGGACAGTCGTCGCTGGCCGCGGAACGTGCACGTCACGCCGTACTCGGTCTCGATGCCGAAGATGCGTCGCTCCACGGCTCCAATGTAGGCAGCAAACCGGGCGTACGGGCTACTTGGCGCTCCCCGGCGCGGCCGAGTCGCCCGTCGTGGGTTGGCTCAGTTCGGGTCGCCGGCGGCTTCGTCGCTGTCGTCCGCCACGCCGAGCAGGTCCGCCAGCCGCTGCCCGTTCACGCGCCGGAAGGTACGTCGCGGCCGGGTGCGGTCCAGGATCGCCACCTCCAGCTGCGCCGGCGTCAGGGTGCGCCGCGTGGCAGCGTCCCCGTTCGTCGCCGGGGCGGCGCCGTGCGTGGCCAGCAGGTCGACGGCGGCGGCGAGCGAGACCTCCAGCGTGGCGTTCTCGCTCCACCGCTCCGACAGCGCCGCGGTGATCGGTTCGGCCGACCCGCCCATCGCGACGAATCCGTGCTCGTCGGCCACCGACCCGTCGAAGGTGAGCCGGTACAGCTGGTCGTCGGCTGCCGTCGCCCCGACCTCAGCCACCGTGAGCTCCACCTCGTACGGCTTCGTCGTCTCGGTGAAGATCGTCCCCAGGGTCTGGGCGTACGCGTTGGCCAGTGATCGTGAGGTGACGTCGCGCCGGTCGTAGGAGTAGCCGCGCACGTCGGCCAGCCGGACGCCGGCGACCCGCAGGTTCTCGAACTCGTTGTACTTGCCGACCGCGGCGAACGCGATGCGGTCATAGATCTCGCTGATCTTGTGCAGGGCCCGGCTCGGGTTCTCCGCGACGAACAGGATGCCGCTGCCGTACTGCATCACCACGACGCTTCGCCCGCGGGCGATGCCCTTGCGAGCGAAATCAGCCTTGTCCTTGATGATCTGCTCGGGCGAGACGTAGAACGGGACGCTCACGATCAGACCTCCGACACGGGTACGACGGGACCGTCCGGTCTTTCCCCGCGCCGGGCCACGAGCGAGCGCACGATCGGGTCGAGCTCGTCCTCGCCCCAGCGGCGGAACCCGTCGGCGTCGACCTGCGCCACGACGGGGAAGATCCCGCGCGCCAGGTCGGGGCCGCCGGTCGCCGAGTCGTCGTCGGCGGCGTCGTACAACGCCTCGAGCGCGACCTCGACCGCCTGCTCGGGACGCAGGTCGTCGCGCCACAGCTTCTTCAA
>JANWJC010000154.1 GCA_025449595.1 Acidobacteriota bacterium
CTGGGCCACGAGCCGGTCGCTGCCACCAGTGACACCGACCTGATGACCGCGCTGCTGGCCTCGCACCCGGACACCTCCGTCGAGGAGGCCGCCATGGTCGAGCTGCCGCTGCTGCGTGGCGCCTTCTCGCTGGTGTTCATGGACGACACGACGTTGTACGCCGCCCGGGACCCGCAGGGCATCCGGCCGCTGACGCTGGGCCGGCTCGAGCGCGGCTGGGTGGTGGCCAGCGAGACTGCTGCGCTGGACATCGTGGGCGCCTCGTTCGTCCGTGAGATCGAGCCCGGCGAGCTGGTCGCGATCGACGAGCACGGGCTGCGCTCGCAGCGGTTCGCCACCGCGGACCCCAAGGGCTGCCTGTTCGAGTTCGTCTACCTCTCCCGGCCGGACACCTCCATCTCCGGACACGGGGTCCATGGCGTACGCGCCCAGATCGGCCGCGTCCTGGCCCGGGAGCATCCGGTCGAGGCCGACCTGGTGATCCCGGTGCCCGAGAGCGGAACGCCCTCGGCCGTCGGCTACGCCCAGGAGTCGGGCATCCCGTTCGCGCAGGGACTGGTGAAGAACGCGTACGTCGGTAGGACCTTCATCCAGCCCTCTCAGACCATCCGTCAGCTCGGGATCCGGCTCAAGCTCAACCCGCTGCGCGACGTCATCGCCGGCAAGCGGCTCGTCGTCGTCGACGACTCGATCGTGCGTGGCAACACCCAGCGTGCTCTGATCCGGATGCTGCGCGAGGCCGGCGCGCTCGAGATCCACGTGCGCATCGCGTCGCCGCCGGTGAAGTGGCCGTGCTTCTACGGCATCGACTTCGCCACCCGCGCCGAGCTCATCGCCAACGGGATCACCGTCGACGAGATCCGTACCTCGATCGGTGCCGACTCGCTGGGCTACGTGTCGCTGGACGGGCTGGTCGGTGCCACCGGGGTCGCCAAGGACCGGCTGTGCCGGGCGTGCTTCGACGGGGTCTACCCGGTCGAGCTGCCCGACCGGTCCCAGGACGAGTGGCTCGACGAGAACCTGCTGGCCAGCCTGGAGCAGCGCCTGCTGGCCACGGACTCCCTCGCCGTGGTCCCCGCGATGGTCGGCGGCGCCGGCGCGGCCGACGCCTTGCGCCGCCCGTGACGGTGCCCGTGGTCCGGGGTGGCTCGGACCCGGCGACGTACGCGGCCGCCGGCGTCGACGTCGAGGCCGGGGAGCGCGCGGTCGCGCTCATGAAGGCATCGGTGGCCCGGGCACAGCGCCCGGAGGTCGTCGGTGATCTCGGCGGGTTCGCCGGGCTCTTCGACGCCTCGGCGCTCACGGCGTACCGCCGGCCGCTGCTGGCCACCTCCACCGACGGTGTCGGCACGAAGGTCGTCATCGCACAGCGGCTCGGGATCCACGACACCATAGGGATCGACCTTGTCGCGATGGTCGTGGACGACCTCGTGGTGTGCGGTGCCGAGCCCTTGTTCATGACCGACTACATAGCCGTCGGCAAGGTCGTACCCGAACGAGTGGCCGCGATCGTGTCCGGCATCGCCGAGGGCGCGCGGCTGGCCGGGTGCGCGCTGCTGGGCGGGGAGACGGCCGAGCATCCCGGGCTGCTGCGCCCGGAGGAGTACGACGTCGCCGGGGCCGGCACCGGTGTGGTGGAGGCCGACGCGCTGCTGGGTCCGGCGCGGGTCCGGGTCGGCGACGTCGCGATCGCGATGCGCGCATCCGGGTTGCACTCCAACGGGTATTCGCTGGCCCGGCACGTGCTGCTGACCAACGCGGGGAGGCGCCTGGACCTGTACGTCGAGGCGTTCGGCCGTACCCTCGGCGTGGAGCTGCTGACCCCGACCCGGATCTACTCCCTCGTCGTGCTCGCCCTGGCGCGCGCCGACGACGTCGACCTGCACGCGGTGTCGCACGTGACCGGCGGCGGGCTGGCGGCCAACCTGGCCAGGGTGCTGCCGCCCGACGTGCACGTCGTCGTGGATCGGTCCGGCTGGACCCCGCACCCGGTTTTCACGCTGATCGGCGAGGTCGGTCGGGTCGAGCTGGCCGAGCTGGAGCGGACGTTCAACATGGGCGTCGGCATGGTCGCCCTGGTGGCCCCGGGGTCGGTTGACGCCGCACTTGCCCGCCTTGCCGCGCGCGGGGTGCCGGCCTGGGTTCTCGGTGCTGCGGTCCCCCGTCAGGGCGAGCGCGGTGACGCCGTCGCCAAGGGCGGAGGCGGTGGGGCCGTCACACTGGTCGGCAGCCACGCCTGACCCCGGCCCGGTACGAAGCCGGCGGGCTCAGCGTGCGTTGCTGGTGGGAGCGTCGTCGTCCTCGTCCTCGAGGTACGCGGCGTACGGGTCGTCCGGATCGGTGTCCTCGTCGACCGCGTCGACGTCCTCCACCGCCGGTCGGATGGGCTCGCCGGGATGGCCCAGCTCGGCCTGCAGCGCCCCGAGGTCGGAGTGCACAGCGCCGTACTTCAGCTGGCGGGCCACTTTGGTCTGCTTGGCCTTGGCGCGACCGCGTCCCATAGCGCGACCCCCTCGTCTGGGCCTACTGCCCGGGTTCGGACCGACAGGACCGGGGCTGCGACGACTTGCTCGTCGGACCCCGGCTGGAATGTAGGAACAGCGTACGTCATGGGGGCACCTGGGCGCCCGTCGCGTCGCCCGTGGGCGGACCCAGGGTCAGCGCGGGAACGTGCGGTACGACGGCACCTCGCCGGCCGCCGCCGAGATCCGCTCGCCGGCCAGCGCCTCGGCGGCCACCCACGGCGTGACACCGGCGTCGGCGGCGCGCTGCAGTACCGTGGCCATGGTGGTCCCGATCGCCAGGGTCCGCGCGGTGGCCCGCTCCGCGTCGTAGCCGGAGAACTCGTCCGCCACCGCGATGACCCCGCCTGCGTTGGCGACGAACTCCGGCGCGTACAGCACCCCGAGACCGGCCAGCGCCTCGGCTCCGTCGTCGGTCGTGAGCTGGTTGTTCGCGCCGCCGCACACCACAGCCGTGCGCAGGGCGGCGATGACCGCGGGGGTCAGCGTCCCGCCCAGGGCGCAGGGCGCCAGGACATCCAGCTCGGCCTGCAGCAGCTCCTCGCGGTCCATGACCTGCACCTGCGGGTACGTGGCCAGCAGCCGCGCGATCGCGTCGTCGTCGACGTCGCACGCCAGGACCTTGCCGCCCTCGGACAGCACGTGCCCGGCCAGCCGGGACCCCACCTTGCCGACGCCCTCGATGCCGACCCGACGCCCGGCCAGGGACGGCGAGCCCCAGACCCGCTCGGCGCACGAGCGCATCGCGGCGTGGATCCCCAGCGCGGTCAGGACCCCGGAGTCGCCGGCCCCGCCGAGCTCGGGGGAGCGCCCCGTGGTCCACGGGTTGACCTCGCTGATGGCGTCCATGTCCTGGACGTACGTGCCCACGTCAGCGGCCGTCACGTAGCGCCCGCCGAGCGAGGCCACCAGGCGGCCGTACGCGCGCAGCAGCGCCGGGGACTTGTCGGTGGCCGGGTTCCCGATGATGACGGCCTTGCCGCCGCCGTGGGCCAGCCCGGCGAGGGAGTTCTTGGCCGTCATGGCGCGGGAGAGGTCCAGCGCGTCCGCGACGGCCGCGTCGAGGTCGTCGTACGCCCGCATCCGGGTGCCCCCGAGCGCTGGGCCCAGCACGGTGGAGTGGATGGCCACGACCGCGCGCAGGCCGCTGGCCCGGTCGTGCGCCACGACGACCTGCTCGTGGCCGGCGCCGACCTCCGTGGCCGCGCTGCTGGGCTCGTAGTCCATCGGGTCTCTCCCTCTCAGGTCGTGGCAGTGCTGCCGGGACGATCGCCACCGGGGCGGTCGGAACGGCCCCGGTGGGCGTGCTCGCGCCCCCTCACGATGTCAGGTGTCCAGGCGTTCGGAGCGCGAAAGTCGCCCGTACCTGCCACACTGCCGCGGCGGACACGTCACGACCGCCCGGGCGCACCCGATCCGCGGGAGCCCTGGGCGGGGGGATCTTGGCGTACGTCCGCCAGAAGGAGAACGACTCATGGTGGGACTGCCGCCGGACTCCGAGGAACGACTCCTCACGCCGTCCGAGGTCGCGTCGTTGTTTCGCGTGGACCCCAAGACGGTCACCCGCTGGGCACAGTCCGGCAAGCTGCCAAGCATCCGCACCCTGGGCGGGCACCGGCGTTATCGGGCCAGTGACGTGCGCGCCCTGCTCGAGGTGATCCCGACGCAGCGGCGCCGGGCAACGGACGAACCGACCGAGCACCGGTCACCACCGCCTGCCGGCTGAACCGACGCGCGCTCAGGCCGCGGCCAGGGCCTCGCTCATGGCCCGTACGTGATCCGGGGTGGACCCGCAGCAGCCTCCGATGAGGTCGACGCCGAGGTCCCGCAGGCGCTGAGCGTGGGCCGCCATCTGCTCTGGCGGGGAGTCGTACTCGAAGTGGTCCCCGACCAGCTGTGGCAGCCCGGCGTTGGACTGGGCGAGGAGCAGCAGGCCGACCGGGCGTACCTCGCTCATCTGCGCCATGACCGTCTCCATCTCCTGCGGCCCGCGTCCGCAGTTCGCCCCCACGGCATCGACACCGAGGGCGGCGAGCGCCGTCACCGCGGCGGCCGGCGTCACTCCCATCATGGTGCGCAGCTTGGTGTCGAAGCTGAGCGTGACCATGACAGGGACGCCGGGGGCGGTCGCCTTGGCAGCGCGTACGGCCGCCTCGACCTCGGCCAGGTCGCTCATGGTCTCGATCACCACCAGGTCGATCCCGCCGTCGACGAGCCCGGCGACCTGGTCCGCGAACAGCGCCTGCGCCTCCGCCGCGGACAGCGTGCCGAGCGGGTCGAGCAGCTCGCCGGTCGGGCCGAGGTCCCCGGCGACCAGGGCGCCGAACGGCTCGGCGGCCTGCTTGGCCAGTGCAGCCCCGGCGCGGTTGAGCTCGTGGACCCGGTCCCCGAGGCCGTGCATGTCCAGCCGCGGTTTCGTACCGCCGAAGGTGTTCGTGGTGAGCACGTTCGCGCCGGCCTGCAGGTAGCTGGTGTGGATGGCCAGGATCTCGTCGGGGTGCTCGACGTTCCACAGCTCCCCGGACCCGCCGTCCTCGAGGCCGGCCCCCTGCAGCATCGTGCCCATCGCACCGTCGAGAACGAGGTACGGACGGCCAGCCATCAGTTCGGAAAGAGTCGGCATGCCGCCAGGGTAGTCAGCCCGGCCGGCCCGTCCCTCGCTGCCCGACGTCCCAGCGATGCGTCGTGCGCTCATGGCGCTGATCCCTGCACAGGGCGGGAGCATGTTTAGGTTTATGCGCTAACCCTGAACAAGGGGCCAGGGTGGCACGTGCGTAGCGGGCGAGCGGCCAAGACGGCGAGCTGATTTCGCGGACCCAGGTCGAGAGCGTCATTGTGCGGGCATCAAGAGTCGGCGCCGGGTCGTAGGTCTTGGGCGGGTTGGCGGTACGAGCGTCCGGCGGGGTCGATCCAGGTCATCGCGCCATCAATGTGTTTCTCGGCGAGTTTCCACAGGCCCAGGGTGCGGGCGCGGTGGTGGAACCGGCACATGGGTTCCAGGTTCCACGCTGCGGTGGGTCCGCCGGTGCCGTCGGGGTGGTGTTCGATGCCGTGGTCCAGGTCGGTGTCGATGGCGCGCTGCTGGCACCCGGTCATCGCGCAGGTCAGGCGCCGCGCGGTGAGGAAGTCGTGCAGCGTCGGGGGTGGGTCGTGGCGCAGGGTTCCGGCGTCCATCAGGAATCCCATGGTGGGGTGGACCTGCAGGTCCTGGAACAGGTCCGCGTCGGCGGCGATGCGGCGGGCGGTCATCGCGGTGACCGGCCCGTACCCGACCAGCTCGGACAGGTCCTCATCGGCACCGGTAAGCGTGGCGACGGTGGTGATGAGCTGGACCATGGTGCGGCGCCGGCTCTTGCCTTGGGGGTACCAGGGTGCCTCGAACGCGCTGGTGAGCAGGTCGATCGCGGCATCGAAGCGGGCCTGATCCAACCGCA
>JANWJC010000155.1 GCA_025449595.1 Acidobacteriota bacterium
CGACCTCGATCTGCTCGGCCTCGGGGTCGAGGCACGCCCGCCAGTCGATCACGCCGTCGGAGGTGGAGTAGACCGAGAGGTACGGGACCTGCGCCGGGAAGTCGCCTCGCAGCAGGTCGCGCACCTGGCGGGCGCAGTCACCAGCGATGCAGTCGGTGCCCATGACTCCGGGTACGCCGAGGGACTGCAGCAGCGTGAGCACCTGGATCTGAAACGCCAGGGTCGCGTTGACGGCGAGCGGGTCCAGGTTGGGCGTCGCAAGGGTGATCAGGCCGGCCACCAGCTCGGGGCGGCGCATCGCCACCAGCTTGCCCAGCGTGCCGCCCCGGCTCCACCCGACCAGGGCTACTTTGTGCCCCGTGCGCGCCACGGCGTGCAGGAGACGCGCCTCCACCGCATCGGCCATCTCCAGGGTGCATCCCGCGTTGGGCGCGATGTGCGATCCCGAGGTCCAGTGCCCGCGCCGTCGCAGCTCGTCCGACAACGCGGTGAGCGCGAAGTCGCCGGACAGAAATCCGGGGACGAGCAGCACCGGGATCCGCTCGGGATCCACGACCGTCCGCCTGCGACGGTGCGAGATCAGTGCACCGGCGACCTGGAACATGGACAGCTCTTCGCGCACCGTGGTGCGGACGTCGGGACGGAACGCGGCGGGGCGGGGTATGTCGTCGCCGTACCACTCGATCCGATCTTGACCTGTCACAACATCATTGTGCGCCAGCTGCGCGTCGCGGACACCTCGGGACACGTGGTTCGCGTTCCTGATCGGCCGCCGGCACGAACAGGTGGCGCTGAAACTGGTTCGTACCGCTCGGATCCGGTCGTCGTGCTCAGGTTCACAGTCCGTGCACAGGCGGCTCACCCGGACGGGTCAATAACCGGACCCCGGGCATGACAGTGCGCCACCGAACCAGCATGATCTGCCTATGGCTGGGGGACGGCCGGGCGCTGTCACGAGGATCGCCGACGCGCTTCGCGCGCCAGGCGCCCTCGACGACCCAGAAACCGTGGCCGCTGCCGAGGAGGTCGGCCTCGGC
This sequence comes from Acidobacteriota bacterium, assembly GCA_025449595.1. Lineage (GTDB taxonomy): Bacteria > Actinomycetota > Actinomycetes > S36-B12 > CAIYMF01 > JAFIHG01. Next base: position 1,038 of record JANWJC010000155.1, read on the forward strand.
ATCATCTCGGTCGACGGCGCCGGGCGGGTGCGCTGGAGCGACTCGGCGTACCGATGGCACGGCCGACCACGCTGGCAACGCGTGCGCACCGTCGAGGACTCGCTAAGCGAGGTTCAGGTGGGGGGCGATGAGTTGCGCGCTGTCTACGCCGCGCTGGCGACGGGCTCGGGATCGTCCCAGGACGCCGGGGTCCGCTACATCGTGACGGGCGAGCACAAGGTGGCCCACACGGTCTATCTGCTGCCGATCGGACGGGGCACGGCGCTGGTGTCCGGCCGGCCCTTCGAGGCAGAGGAGTGGGACGGCTCGCCAGCTGCACCGGCCGAGCCCGCCGAGCCCACGGTCCCGTCCGACACGGTTGCGCGCGCGTTGGAGGAGATCGTGGGCTCCCAGGACGTGCCGGAGTCCGCGGTGACCGGTGCGGTCCTCACGGCAGACGTCACGATCGACCTGACCGACTCTGCGCGCGCCGGCCTCGACGCCGGGTCTCGGGTCGACGAGCCGGTCTCGGAAGCGGCCAGAGACCCTCGCCCCTCTCAGTGGCGGGAGCTGTTCGTCTCCAGCCCGGTCGCGATGGTGCTGCTGGACCGGGACGACCACCTGCACCAGGCGAACGACGCGTTCTGCGCCCTCGTCGGCGCCGGGCGGAACCAGGTGCTGGCCCTGGACTACGGACCCCTGCTCGCAGCCGCGATCGAGGCGTCAGCGCTCGATGACGGGTCGGCCGAGGCCGCCGAACACACTGGCCAGTCGGCCGCCGAGCACCGCTTGCGCCGCCCGGACGGGGATCAGCGCTGGGTGCGGCTGCGTACCGCCGTGGTGGAGCTCGAAGGTGCGCTGCACCGTCTGGTCACTGTCGAGGACCTCACCACCGTCCGGGAGACGGAGTACCGGTTGCGCCGGGAGGCGTTGCACGACCAGCTGACCGGCCTGCCGAACCGTCGGCTCCTCGTGGACCGGTTGGACCGGGCGCTGACTCGCGGCCGTCGTACGCAGGCGGGGGTGGCTGTCTTCTTCATCGACGTGGACGACCTCAAGCGGGTCAACGACACGTACGGCCACGCCGGCGGTGACCTGATGATCGTGACCGTCGCGCGGGCTCTGCGGGCGGCGCTGCGCGACGCGGACACCTTGGCCCGCATCGGCGGCGACGAGTTCGTCGCGGTCTGCGAGGACCTGGACGATGGTCGCTCGCTCGACGAGGTCGGCGACCGTCTCATCCATGCCGTCAACGCGCCGCTGGTCCTCGACGGCGACCACGTGACAATCTCGCTAAGTGTCGGGGTCGCGACGCCGCATGAAGGCGGCGAGGACGCCGAGAGCCTGCTCGAGCGAGCAGACGCGGCGATGTATCGGGCCAAGGCCGCCGGCGGTGGCCGACTGTCGACGAGCCCACGTCCTGGTACGACGGGCGGCGAGGCCGAGGTCGCGATCGCCGACTGGCTCGCCGCGATGTCGGCGGGCCAGCTCCGGCTGGAGTATCTGCCGGTCGTACGGGCCGACGACGGACAGGTGCTCGGCGTCGAGGGCCGGTTGCGCTGGCGCCATCCCAGCCTGGGTGAGCTCACCGCGATCGACCTGCTGGACAGCCCCGGTGCGAACCGTGCCACCGCCGAGCTGGTGCGCTGGTCGGTCCGCCAGGCATTGACGGACGTCCAGGCCGCCACACCGGCAGGCAGTGGGCCGCTGACCTTGTGGCTGACCGTCCCGTTCCGGGCGCTCGTGCAGCACGGCGTGGCGGACGCGGTGGCGGTGGCGTACCGGGATCAGCACGGGCGCAACGTGCCCCAGCTCGTCCTCGAGATCCAGGAGCGCGGCCTCGCGTCGTTGATCCGACGTGGCAAGCCGCCGCGTGAGCTGGACCGGCTGGTGTCCGCTGGGCCGGTGTCGGTCGGGGTCGGCAGGTTCGACGGCTGCGCCCTGCCTCTTGGCATCCTTGCCCGGCTCCCGCTCGGCAGCGTCAAGCTCCACCGTGATCTGGTCAACGACGCCACGCACGCCGAAGCGCCGGCAATGGTGATGACAGGCCTGGTGACCGGGGTGAACACTCTCGGGGTTGTCACGGTTGCGTCGGGGGTCGACCATGCGGAGCACCTGCGGATGGCGCGCGCGGCTGGAGTCGTTGCGGTGCAAGGAAAATTTGTGGGGAACAGCGTGTCGGCAAAGGAGCTGGCAGATGTCCTTGCGCTGACCCCGGTGTGGTTCGCGAAGGATTCAGCGGCGCTGGAGACCCCCGAACTGCGGTCGACCGCGCTGTCGGCCGTCGTCCCAACGGCGCCGGTCGCTGCGGCTGTGGCCGCGACCCGGTCCGAGCTGCTGCTCGCGGGTGAACGGATCGACCTGACCGTCGACATCGGAGAGGCGCTGGCGGCGGAGACAGGCGTGCCGCTGCCCGGTGACTTCGTGCCCGGCGCCCCGGGTCAGGTGGACCGGTCCGGCGGCGACGCGGGGACGTCGCGGCCTGATACCGGCCCGCACCTGCTGCTGCGTCCACCGAGGCTGACCCCCATGGTCGCCAACGCCTCGTGAGCAGTTCTCAGCCGTAGCCGAGTTCGTGCAGACGGTCGTCATCGATCCCGAAGTGGTGCGCGATCTCGTGCACCACAGTGATGTGGACCTCGCGGACGACCTGACGTCGGTCGTGGCAGATCGACAGGATCGGGTTCCGGTAGATCGTGATCTGGTCAGGCATCGCGCCGGCGTAGCTGAAGCCTCGCTCGGTGAGCGGGATGCCGACGTAAAGGCCCAGCAGACCCGGCTGGTCGGCGGGTGCGTCGTCCACGACGGAGATGACGACGTTGTCCACGAGTCTCGCCAGCTCGACCGGGACGCTGTCCAGCGCCTCAGCCACCAGGTCCTCGAACTCGTCGATCGCGATGTCCAGCACCCCTCGATCCTGCCCTGCGGGGAGGTGCCGGTCACCGTCGCAGGGAGGTGCGGGTCACCGTCGCAGGGAGGTCCGCACCAGGGCGAGTCTTCCCGGCCGGACGCGTACCCGCCTTTTGGAGCCGGGCGTCCGCGTCGTCTATGCTTCACCGGTCCCCGACAGGTGGCGTCGGGTGCCACTAAAGGCCCCCATCGTCTAGCGGCCCAGGACACCGCCCTTTCACGGCGGCAGCACGGGTTCGAATCCCGTTGGGGGTACGTCAAGAAGGTCAAGGCTCCGGAACTCGGGGTCGAGGCCCGGTAGCGCAGTTGGTTAGCGCGCCGCCCTGTCACGGCGGAGGTCGCGGGTTCGAGTCCCGTCCGGGTCGCAACACTGTGTGATGAAGATCTGTGTGATGAAGCCCCCTACTGTCTCGCTCCGCTCGTCAGCGGGCCCAACGCGCGGTGCGTTAGACGCACCGCACACGCCCCAACGATGCGCCCGATGTCGAGTGCGCGCCGGTCGATCGGCTACGATCACCCGGCACACGAGCAGGAGGTTCCGCCTTCGCCGTGCTGTCTGGCCAGGTAGCTCAGTTGGTACGAGCGTCCGACTGAAAATCGGAAGGTCGGCGGTTCGACCCCGCCCCTGGCCACCTCATCACCGCGGGTCAGAGCCCTAGGGGCGGATCTTGCGGCCATCGCAAGGATCCTCCGTCTCTCACAATCACTTCAGGTGAGCGCCCAGACTGCGGTCCAGTCCCGAGTGGTGCTGCGGCGACACCCATGGTTCATTGGCCGCTGCTGCCTGGTGGCGCCTTACGCACCGACCCGCCGCCCGGAGGAGTCGACCGACGGCATCGGCTCAATGCCGCTGAACCAGTTCCTCGTTGCGGTCTGCCGACAGGCGGAGCGCGCCCTGGACCTCACCGTCACAGCCAGTGTCGGCCCCGACGATAGATTCCCGACATGACCGGGGGAGATCAGCTGTACGCCGAGCAGCGCGCCCCGCTCACCGCGGCCGGCCGGCACGTCGGTCTCCGGCTCGGCATGGCGAGTGCTGCGCTTGGGGTCGTTGACCGGGATCACCGTTACGGGCCTGGTCTACGCGACGGTGCTCGCCCCGTACGTCCATCTGACCGGGTGGGCCATGGTTTACAACTGCGTCTTCCATTACGCCATGCCCGCCGCCGGTGTCGTCGGGTTCCTGCTCATCGGGCCGCGGCTCCGGCTGCGGGCCCGGGATCTCGTCTCTATGGTGTGGCCGGTGTTGTGGCTTGTCTACACGATGGTGCGAGGCGCGCTGCTCCATCCAGAGTTCACCGGCTTCGCGTCCGCCCCCAGCCATTACCCGTAAGAGTTCCTAGACGTGGATCGGGTATCGCTCATCGAGGTCGTCGGATCCATCGCCTTCCTGTCCTTGCTCATCGCCGGGATCGGCGTCGCCTACATCGGGGCCTCCCGATGGCTCGACAGCCGTCAGCCTTGACCGGCGACATAACCGAGAACGCCGGCGGCATCTCGTACACCACCGCGAACACGTCCTACTCGGCCGGTCGATGGGTCGTGTACGCCGCGGCCATCATCGTGTGCGCGGCCGGGGTGTCCAGCAGCTACTCCGCCCAGCGCGACTACTCGTTCGAGGACTCCGGCGACCCCGCCTCGAACGTCCGCCGGCTCCACCTGCCGATCCTGCCGACCGCCGCCGGCACGGTGTCGATGGCGATCTACGGCCTCACCGTGCCGGGATCACCGTTGCAGTCCGAGGTCTCGGGCACGGCGTTCGGCGTCTGGAGTGGCTGCCTTGCCGTCGGAGGCGGCGTCGTGATGTCGATCTTCGCGCCGTTCCTCGGCAAGGGCAACGGCGCGACGGGAAAACCCGGATGACCGGTCGCCTGGCACGCCGCTCGGTCTCGGACGGACTCTGTTGGACCCTCAGCGTCGTCGCCGCCGCGCACGCCGGTGCAACCCAGCAGCGGACACCGGTGACAGGGGAGCGCCGAACGGGTCGATGAACATGGCACATGGCCCGGTGGGGCTCGGCACGGTGTCGTCGAGGACCTTGATCGTGTAGCTCAGCGCGTCCCCGTCCAGGTGCGGATCTTGGATCACCACCACGGCATCCGTGGGAGGCCGGTCGCCCGGCTCGGCGAACGAGGGGACGGCGTTCGGGGGGTTCTCAGCGAAACTGTTGCCCCCGTCACGCCAGTTGGCGACGAACTGTCGGGTCGACATGTGTCCGACCTCGCGTTGGGGACGATCGGCGAAGTACAGCGTCGAGGGCGACAGGCCTCGCAACGTGATGGTTCCCCGGGTGCTGGTCATGCTCGCCGCCGTGTGAACGAACAGCTGCCGGTGCCTTCGGTCGCTCGTCGACGGCGTGTCTGCGACGACGGGTGAACGTGTCGCGCGAACGGTACGTGTAACTGGTGGACCGTCCGTCACACGCATGGGAGGACTCATGTCAAGAACATTGCGACTTACACCTCACGGCCTGCGTATCGCGGGCTGCGTGGTGCTCTTGAGTGCCGCGCTGACCTTCCCCGCCTCTCCGGCGCTCGCGTCGGGGGGAGGCTTCCTCGGCGGGCTGGACGACATCAAGACGGTCGCCAGCACAGTCCCGGCGAACGGCGACGTCAATCCATACGGCGTCGCGGTGGCGCCGACCACGGTCGGCCACCTGCACCGGGGTGATGTTCTGGTCAGCAACTTCAACAACTCGACCAATGCTCAGGGCACCGGCACAACGATCGTGGAGATCACTCCCGGCGGGCGCAGAAGCGTCTTCGCGACGGTGCACGAGTCGCAGGTACCGGGCGGCGTGGGCCTGACGACTGCCCTGATCGCGCTGCGCTCGGGCTGGGTCATCGTGGGGAACCTGCCGACCACCGATGGGACGTCCGCCACTGCCACCGCAGGATCCTTGCTGGTCATCGACCCATGGGGTCATCTGCGCGAAGTCTGGAAGGGCCATGGGATCAACGGCCCGTGGGACGCGACCGCCGCCGACTTCGGGGACCAGGCAGTCCTGTTCGTGACGAACGTGCTGAACGGGACAGTGGCGCACTCGCCTGCCACCGTGTTCCGAGGTACCGTCCTGCGGCTGCGGATCGCCCTGACCGGGTCGATGCCCAGGATCGAGTCGACGCGGGTGATCGGGTCAGGCTTCCCGGAGCGGACCGACCCCGCGGCTCTGGTCGTCGGCCCCACCGGGGTCGCACTCGGCTCCGACGGGACGCTGTACGTCGCCGACACCGTGCGCTCACGACTAGCGGCGATCCCCTACGCCCTCACCCGGGTGACCAGCGCAGGCGACGGCGCGACGGTGCGCAGCGGTGGACCGCTCAACGGTCCGCTGGGGCTGGTCGCCGTCCCTGGCGGGGACCTGGTCTCGGTCAACGCCGGCGACGGGCGCGCGGTCGAGGTGAGTCCCGACGGGCGTCTGATCGCAGTGCGCTGGCTGGACAAGTCCGGCTCCCCGCCTGGCGCAGGCGCACTGTTCGGGCTCGCGGTGGCAAACCGTGGGCACACCCTGTACTTCGTTGACGACGCCACCAACACCCTGCAACTACTGCACTGACGTCGGTCGACCGCCCGGTCCGGTGGGTAAGCGCAACCCAACGGACCGGGCACGGCCGTTCATCACATTCGCGGCTCATTAGGGTCGACGGCAGCTGTTTTGTGAGCGTGGTTTCAGGAGGCCCAGTGGGAGTGCTCGATGATCCAGAATGCCTGCCAGGGGACAAGGGTGCGCCGCGACGAGCCAGGGACCTCCATCTGCGCGGTGGAGGCGACCGGGCCGGTCCCTCACGTCGTCATCACGTACGACGACGGCCCGGAACCTGGTGGGACCGAAGGGATCTTGGCGGCGCTGGCAGCCAAGGGAGCAATTGCCAGGTTCTTCGTCCTGCTCTCCCGCGTCCGGCGATACCCCGAGCTGTTCGCAGAAATGGTCGCGGGCGGGCACGAGATCGACCTGCACGGCGGGGACCACCGGTCACTTCCCGGCCTGGAACCCGCTGTGGTGCAGCGGAATACGGTTGAGGCGAAGCAGGAGCTGCAGGAGATCCTCGGACGCTCGGTGCGATGGTTCCGGCCTCCGTACGGGGACCAGTCCCCGGCCAGCTGAGGCGCTGTCAAGAGCACTGGGCTCACGTCGGTCCTGTGGACCACCACACTCCTGGACTGGGGAGGACGTGCCCATCGAAGAGCGACTGGCCGAGGCGTCCAAGTTCCAGGGGCCCGGCGCCATCCTGCTCGCCCACGACGGCTTCGCCGGACCGGAGGACGGCGTAGACGACGGACCGCCGCCGCAGTTCGACCGCGGCGAGCTCACCGGCCTGCTGCTCGACCACTACGCCGCGCGGGGGCTCGTGGGCTGCTCGCTCGGTGAGGCGCTGGAATCGGGTAGCCCGATCGAACGAAGCTGGCTGACCCACGAGTAGACCCAACGGGCCGCCAGAGTTCCTTGATTGCAGTACGGCTTCGACGAAGCGCTGACCATTGCGCCCGGAGGTAGCATTCGGCGGTGCGCAAGCGGTGGCGTGTCGGGCTGTCCGCGGCCGTCGTGGGATGCGTGTTGCTGGCTGGCTGCTCGAGCACCACCGGCGTCGGTCACGTTGCTGCCACGACACCGGGGGGCGGCTCGATCGACGCGATCGGTGTCACGACGTACGCCCCCGGGCAGCGCCCTTCGATCCCAGACCTTTCCGGGCCCACTCTGGATGGCAGCACTCTCTCCCTGTCGTCGCTGAAAGGGCACGTGGTCGTGCTCAATGCCTGGGCATCGTGGTGCGACCCGTGCCGGAACGAGTCTCCGGCGCTGGGTCGACTGGCCAAGCAGACGGCTGGGCTGGGGGTGAGGTTCGTGGGGATCGACGAGCAGGACACCCCTGACTCGGCGCGCAAGTTCGCAGCGAGCGCGGGCACCACATATCCGCACCTCATCGACGAGGACGGCAGCATGCTGGGCAGCCTTCGCCTCGTTCCGCCCGCGGCCATCCCGAGCACGCTCGTGCTCGACCGTTCCGGGCTGGTCGCGGGCCGGATCATCGGACCGATCGACGCCACAAGCCTGGCAGCGCTCATCAGGGCCGTCGCCAGCGAGGCGGTGAATGCGGCCGGAGGGTGACCCGTTGGCACCTGTCGACACAATCCGTCCGCGGATGTCTGGTCAGGATGACATAGCGGCCCTACGCTGTCGGCCGTCGGTGGTGATCATCCGACTGGCTCACATAGGGGCGTCCACGTTGACAACCGTGACCGGCAAGGAAGGCCGCGAATCCACGCGCGGCACCGTACGGGCGTATGTGGAGCTCACCAAACCGCGCATCATCGAGCTGCTGCTCGTGACGACGCTCCCGGCGATGTTCCTGGCACAGCGAGGGCTGCCACCGCTGGGACTCACGGTCGCGACGCTCATCGGGGGGTCGCTGGCCGCAGGGAGTGCCAACGCTCTGAACTGCTACGTGGACCGCGACATCGACGCGATCATGAAGCGCACCTCGGCGCGACCGTTGGCCGTCGAGGGGAAGCGGGCTCGAGTGTCACCGCGATCCGCCTTGGTTTTCGGTGTGGCACTTGGGGTGCTGTCGACCTTACTGCTGTGGGTGACGACCAATCCGCTGGCGACCGCGCTCACGGTCGCGGCGATTGTCATGTACGTCCTCGGCTACACGATCGGCCTGAAGCGCAGAACATCGCAGAACATCGTGTGGGGCGGCTCGGCCGGCTGCATGCCCGTCCTCATCGGCTGGGCGGCCGTAACCGGGGGACTGGCGTGGTCGGCGCTGTTGCTGTTCCTGGTGGTCTTCTTCTGGACACCGCCGCACTTCTGGGCCCTTGCCATGCGCTTCCGCGACGACTATGCGAGTGCCGGTGTGCCAATGCTCCCGGTGGTGGCCTCGGCGCGAAGGGTCACGACGCACATGCTCTGGCACAGCTGGGCGATGGTGACCTGCTCACTGCTGCTCGTCCCGGTGGCGGACACGGGGCCGATCTACGCCGTTCCGGCGGTGGTCCTCGGAGCAGCCTTCCTACGCGAGGTCTATCGGCTGCGGCAGCGTGTGCTGGGCGGCACCGATCCGCGCCCGATGCGGCTGTTCCAGTTCTCGATCACCTATCTGAGCCTGCTGTCGCTGGCTGTCGTCGCCGCTGTCCTTATCCCGGTGCCCTGACGCAGGACACGCGTCATCGTCGTGTCAGCGTCGGTCGGGGGATCTTGAGCCGCTCCGTAACGGGAGCAGCATCGGCTCGCCCAGTGTCAGCAGAGGCGAGACAATCTGATGAAGACGGCCCGCTTTGCTAGCGGGCTCGGCCGGACCTGGGGCACACGTCCCCGGTGAGCACTCCCACTGACGAAGAATCGCCACCGCTGTCCGGGTCGCCACCGGGTTCGGAGCATCCGCGGCCCGCGTGGTACCTCAGGCACGCCGGCCTGCTGGCGGTGACGATGATCGTGCTCGTGGTCCTGTTCGCGGTCGGCGCCATCGCCCTGCTGCATCGTGCGGCTCCCGCCGCGAGCCCCGCCGGAACATCGACGGCGCCGGTACGCGCTACCGGGATCCCGGACACGGTGTCCACGTCGGTCGCCGACCTCATGGGCCTGTCACCGGTGCCGACCACGGCGGCACCCCCGTTCACACTCACCGATCAAGCCGGGCGGACGGTGTCGTTGGAATCGCTGCGCGGCCATCCCGTCGTTCTCGAGTTCATGGACCCGAACTGCGTCGACATCTGCCCTATCGTGTCTCAGGAGTTCGTCGACGCCGCAAAGGATCTCGGGCCAGCAGGACGTGACGTGGTCTTTCTGGGGATCAACGTCAACCCGTTCCACACCGACGTCGCGTCCATGGCGACCTACTCCAAGGCGCACGGCCTGGACGCCGTGGCGACCTGGCACTTCCTCACGGGTCCGTCGAGCGACCTTGCACCCGTGTGGGGCGACTACAACGTGACGGTCAGCGCGCCGAACCCGAGCGCCGACGTGATCCACACCTCGGTCGTCTACTTCATCGATCCGGCCGGCCAGGAGCGCTATGTGGCGTTCCCCATGGTCGACCACAAGGCCGACGGCAGCTCGTACCTTCCCGTGGATCAGACCGCTTCCTGGGGTCGGGGAATCGCGCTCGTCGCCCGGTCTATGGACTGAGCGATCGGCAGCGGCCCCACTCAGGCCTGCCAGACGACCAACTCGTCATCGTCGCGCTGCCCGCGACTGTCTGCGCGCACGAGGCGCCACCATGACACCGCGATGAGGACGGCGAAGAACCACCACTGGACGACGTAGATCGCGTTCTGGAAGTGGAACTCGACCGGAGCCCCGTTGTCCGGGGGCGGCGACGGGACGGGCTGGAGCGAGAGAGGGTCGGGCGGGGACTGGGCCGTGCGCACGAGGAAGCCGGACCGCTGCCTCGCCTCAACCCCCCTCGCCGCGAAGCTGCCTTGCTGCACCCGGCCGGTGAGAGTCACAGGGCCATCAGGCGGCAGGGTCAGCGATGCATCCGGGCCGGACACCCACCCGCGCACGACTAGAACGCGGGTGGAGTCGCTCATCACGAGGGGCGTCACGACCCAGGAGACGGCCTGGCCCCCGAGAGCATGACCCGGGTCGAGGTACTGACCGCGCGCGTCGTAGGACCCCGAAACCGTCACCTGCCGGGCAACGTCTCCGCTGGGCACCGACGTGCCGGCCGGCACGAGCTGGTCCAGGGGGACGGCCACCGGCTCCGAGCTGTAGCCGTCGACGGGGCGATACACGCGGCCGAACTGCCACGCACCCAGCAGCAGGCAGGCCGCTAAAACGGCGAGCGCCGAGAGCGTGATGGCGATGCGGCTGCGGCCGTTTTCGGGCGGGGGCATGGGGCAGAGGCTAGGCGGGCTCCCCCGGTCTCTGGAAGAGCCTTCGGTATGCGAGCCGAGGGCCGAGTTCGTGTCTCGCGGATTCGGACCCCCTCCGTCCGGCGACGGTGCGGGCTCGTCTCGCTGAATGCTCGAACAATTGATCCTTCCGCTGCGGACCGCACCGTGCTAGCGTCCCGCTGTCTCGTTAGTCATTCCCTGTTGACGGACGGTTGTTCGGTCGTCGCCAGGCGTCGCTGACGCCTAGGGCTGCCGATCAGGCTCATCCTGGAGGGTGAGGCAGCGTGGCTTCTGCGGCCGGATGCGCGGTCAGCTCCCGCACACCTCCGGCGACCGTAGTGAGTGCGCACGTGGCTCGTACCAAGCCGCGCAACGTCCAACTGCCGCCCGTCACCGCGGTGTCGGGCACTGCGCTTGCGCACCGACTCCGCCGCAGCGTCCATGCCGATGCCGCCATCGTCGTTGACGTCCGGTGCGGCCAGGAGCATGATCACGACCGATCGTCTCACTCTGACCAGTTGCTGCACTGCATCCAGGGAGGCTCGCGTGGCTAAGTCGGGACGGATCGCTGCCGTTCTCGTGGCGCTCGCTGCCGTGGTGGCTGTCGCCGCTGGCGTGGTCGTCTACCTGGTCGCCTACCCTCCGACGGCGAGTGCCTCCCCCGTGGGATCCGCGTCGGCCGAGGTGACGATGCAGACGGTGCCGGCGTACAACCAGGACCCGGAGCCCACCTGGGTGTCGTACATGATCAAGCAGGGCGATTCGTGGGTGCACACCACGATGTTCCAGGTGCCCGCCCACAGCCTGGTCCACTTCACCGTCTACCAGTTCGACACCGGTAGCCCACTTCGCAACCCGTTCATGAACCAGACGGCGAACCTCGTGGGCGGGGCCGAGAACGTCAACGGCAAGGACGTGAGCCTCATCGACGCCAACGTGGGCGACGGCGTCGGCCACAGCTTCGCCATCCCAGCGCTGGGAGTGTCCGCGATCTTCCCGGGCGTGTCCGGCGACTCGACCAACCAGTGCGACGTCGCGGCGCCGTGCCCCATGACCTTCGACCACAACACGATCACCTTCACGATCCAGACGGGTGACCCAGGGAGTTACGCCTGGCAGTGCTTCGTCCCGTGCGCGCTCGGCTACCCGATCGGGTTCGGCGGTCCCATGTCGACACTCGGGTACATGAACGGCTTCATGGAGGTCGTGGCGTAATGGCTGACACGAAGGCGTCCGAGGAGAGCAAAGAGCTGACTGACCGCGACCACCTGCGCCGCATCGGGCTCATCTGGCTGGTCCTCACGCTGGTCTGCGTCCCACTGGTGATCTTCGTCCTCGGACCGCACCTGCCGCCAGGCACCGACTCCGAACAGGCGCGCAACCAGCAAGAGGACAACACCGTGCTGGCCGCTGTGGCCACGCCGGTGCTCCTGTTCATCTGGGTCTACATCGGTTACGCCGTGAAGAACTGGCGCATCCCCGCGGACACGCCGGTCGAGGAGCTCCAGGACGGGCCGCCGATCCGCGGGCACCGTGGCTTCCAGACCGCTTGGATCGTGATCACGTCCGTGACTGTTTTCGCCCTGTTCGTCTTCGGAACCCAGGAACTGTGGACGGACTACGGCTCGGGCACCGGGTCGGGGTCGTCGCCGGTCTGGACGCCCGCGGGCTACTCGACGAACGCCAAGGACAGCAAGCTCCTGGTGGTGCAGGTGATCGGCCAGCAGTGGCGTTGGACCTATCGCTTCCCGCAGTACGGCGGCGTCGAGACAGACACGCTGGTGATCCCCGCCGGCAAGACGGTCCAGTTCGACGTCACCTCGCTCGACGTCATCCACTCGTTCTGGGCCATCAACCTCGGAGTGAAGGCCGACGCGAACCCGGGCAACAACAACATTGCGTTCGTCGAGGACCCGTCCGTCGGGCCCGTGGACATTCGGTGCGCTGAGCTGTGCGGCACGTACCACGGTGCGATGGCGCAGACCGGCCAGGTGGAGAAACAGGCTGACTTCGACGCCTGGATCGCTGGGCAGATTGTCCTCCACTATGACCTGCTCCCGCAGTTGCCGGCCTACGCCGACTTCTATATCCCGCAGACCGACGGCGGGTATTACGACCCGAGCCAGGTCACGCCGCCCGCGGTGGACTCGGGTCTCCCGCCGCCCCCGCCCGCGCCCGCACCCAGCTCGGCCGCACCCTCACCCGCCCCCAGCAGTTCCTAGAAGGGCCGAATCGGATGGCAACGGACACGACAGTCGCTGCCGGCGTCGATGCCGGCGGGATACCCGACCCTCACGTTGGGCGTGGCGTTTGGTGGCGCCGACCAGGGCTGTTCTACGGCGTCATCGGAGCGGTGATCGGCTACGCCATTGGCACCTGGCTGGGCACATGGCTCGCCGAGGACAACCAGCAGGTCCAGGGCTTGGGCCACAATGACTTCGCCGTCACCCTCGGTTACCTCGTCGCGACGATCGGCTGGCTCGCGGGGATGGGTGCGCTCACCTACCCGCTGCAGAAGATGGCCGGTCTGCAACCGCACGTGGAACACGAGGAGGAGCGGACACTCGGGCGCTACTTCCGCTACACGCTCGACCACAAGGTCGTCGGCGTCCAGTACCTGGTCGCGATGATCGCGTACTTCCTGGTTGGCGGCCTGTTCGCGCTGGCGATCCGCACGGAGCTGCTCTCGCCGACCGCGCACCTCTTCCAGCCGGGCACGTACCTCGAGATCGTGGGCACGCACGGCACAATGATGATGATGATGATGACATCGGCCATCATCGGGCCGTTCGGGAACTACTTCGTGCCGCTCATGATCGGCGCCCGCCGCATGGCATTCCCTCGACTCGAGGCACTGTCGTTCTGGATCACGCCGGCGGCGTTCCTTGTCCTGCTGTCGGGCATCCTCATCGGAGGGTTCCCGAGCGGGTGGACCGGCTATGCGCCCCTGTCCGTCGAGGCGACCCAGGGCATGGACGCCTACCTCGTGGCCTTCGGCCTCATGTCGATCTCAATGATCGTCGGTGGGTTCAACATCGTCGTCACGGTGATCAACCACCGTGCTCCGGGAATGACGTGGACGCGTCTCCCGCTCTTTGTCTGGGGGATGCTCGTGACGGGCATGCTCATGGTGCTGGCGGCACCGGTGCTCACCCTCAGCTGCTACCTGACGCTCCTGGATCGCACCGTCCAGACGTCCCTCTTCAACGTCCAGCAAGGCGGCAGCCCCTACCTGTGGGAGAACCTCTTCTGGTTCTTCGGACACCCCGAGGTCTACATCCTCGCACTGCCCGGGTTCGGTATCGCCGGAGAGTTACTACCTGTCTTCACACGCAAGCCAGCTTTCGGGTACAAGACCACGGTCGCGGGAATTGTCGGCGTCGGGCTGCTCAGCTTCTTCGTGTGGCAGCACCACTTGTTCGACAGCGGGATCAACGCCGATATGCGGCCCATGGTGATGCTCACGACGGAGATGATCTCCATCCCCACCGGGTTCATCTTCCTGGCATTGATCGGGAACCTGTGGCGGGCCAAGATCCGGCTTACCGTTCCGATGCTGTTCGTGATCGGCGGCATGCTCAACTTCCTCATCGGCGGCGTCTCCGGAGTGTTCCTCTCCGACGTGCCGACCGACACGGTCGCCCATGGCAGCTTCTTCGTGATGTCGCACTTCCACTACACGATCATGGGCGGCTACATCTTCTTCTTCTTCGCCGGCCTCTACTACTGGCTGCCGAAGATGACCGGCCGGATGCTCGACACGCGGCTCGGGAAGGTCCATTTCTGGTCGCTGTTCGTGTTCTTCAACTCGACCTTCCTGCCGCTGTTCGCGATCGGCGAGCTCGGCATGCCGCGCCGCGTGTTCGAGTACGCCGACTCGCTGCAGGCCCTAAACGTATGGGTGTCGATCTCGGCGTACCTCATCGGCGTGTCGATGCTGGTGTTCGTCTACAACTTCCTCAAGAGCACCGTGATCGACGACAAGCGACCCCTGCCGGAGAACCCGTGGGGCTCACGCGGACTCGAGTGGCTCACGTCCACGCCTCCGGCCGCCGACAACTTCGTCCGCGTCCCCACCGTCGTCTCGGGTCCGTACGAGTACGGGACCGGCGCCGGACCGATGGCAGTCATGTCCTCGCCCGGTTACCCGCGAGTGCCCGAAGGAGTGAGCTGAGATGGCCGACGCCATGGTGGGCGCGCAGATGGATGAGCCCCTCGACGACGCGGCATACAACGACGCGATCGAGCGTGCGGCTAGCCGGGGCTCCTACTGGTCGGGATCCCGACTGTTCGTGGCGCTCTCGGCAATGATGTTCGCCGGAGGCGCGTTCGCGTTCTTCTACCTGCACTCCCTGGACTCCTCCGGCATGTGGCGCACGGACGGACAGGCGCCCCCCGACTACGTCAGCGTGCCAGTCCTGGTGCTGACCCTTGGGGGAGCGGCCCTGTTCTGGGGCTATACCCGTCGGCTTCTGCGCGGCTCGGCGGTGACAACGGACTGGCTCGTGGCGACCGGCGTTTCGGCGGGGGCCTTCCTGGTGGCGGCGATCATCCAGTTCGTCGGGATGCTCAACACCGGGTTCTTCCCCGGGTCGACCGGTTATGCCTCGGTCTACGTCGCGATCATGCCGGTGTTCGCGGTCTACTGTCTCGGCACGGCCTACTGGCTGGAGACGCTGTTCGCGCGCGTGCTGCGCGTGCGGTGGGTCGTGTCGGACGAGATGCCCGCACGCGACTCCATGGAACGGACGATGTTCCTGGGCTCGGCGGTGGGAGCGAAGGCCTTCGTCGTCTTCGTGGCCCTCGTCTCCCTCATCCTGTTCCTGCTCTTCTCAGTCCTCTCCTGAAGGCGGTCGTCAGTGGACCTCATGGCAGATGTGAGCGCGGCCAATGACGCGCTCACGTACGTCTTCCCTGTGCTCGTCTTTCTCGGCGTGCTGCTGTGGGGCTTCTTCAGCCGCAAGAGCGACAAGTTCTGACCCGCCAGCGGTTGCCGCCTCAGCCGACAAGCACACTGGGGCGGACGGCATCGAGGCCGAAGGGCACGGGTGCGGTTCCCACACTGGTCGCCGTCTTGTCGAACAGCTGCTGCGCTGCGGCGGCCTGCGTCTCCATGTCCGCCATGAGAGCCCGCAGGTGGACCAACAGCGCACCGTCCCCCGGTGTAGAGAGGAGCTGCTCGATGTCCTGCGCGACGTCGACGCCGTCCGGAAAGCACCAGGCATAGAGGTGTGCTGTCCCCTGGTCGAGCCCGAACCGGGCCAGCGAGCGCGGTGGCTGGAGCGCGCCCAGGTCCTGGATCGCGCTGTTGCCGAAGGGGGTGCAGTCCAGGGCAGTCTGGCTGGCGATGCCGGCCGCGGTCTCCCGCTGAGTCGACACCCCCGCGGTGATCTGGTTGTAGGCGCTGAGGGTCTGCTCGACCTCGAGGCTGCACGACGTCACGTCGCCGTTGACCTGGGTCGCATAAGCGGCGAAGTCGCCCCGCAGGTCCACGGCGGAGGCCTGGTGCGGCCAGTCGACGACCGCAACGAGCCCCAACACGAGGATGACCGCCCCGGCGACCGACCAACGACGGTGCCCGAGGACCCACGGCATGATGGTTGCCAACCGAACCTGACCTCTCTGTCCGGAGTGGGCCGACGCGGTCACAGTATTGCCGTGTTGCCGTGCTGAACGATACCCCGCGGTCGCGCGACGGCGCAGTTCGTCCGGTGCGCAACGAACCCGGAGGTGTTGCATGGACGCGGTGACCCAACACTGGGCTTTCGACCCTTTCCTTGTCGTCGTCACCATCGTGACGGCGATCCACGGCCGGGGCTTCGCCCTCAGGATCCGCGCCATCGCCCGTGCGGGCCGCCCGGTCCGGCCCTGGATCGGGCAGGCGTTGCTGTGGTGGGCCGGGCTCGTGGTGCTCGTCCTCGCCGTGGCGTCACCGATCGACTACTGGTCGGGCACGTATCTGACCGCGCACATCGTGCAGCACCTCCTTCTCGCGTTCATCGCGCCGGTGCTGATCGTCCTCGGTGCTCCATGGCTGCCTCTCCTGCGCGGCCTGCCGCGTCCGGTCGCGCGCGGCTACGGCCGGGCCGTGCAGCGGTTGCGGTCGGAGCGACCCGGCGGTGCGGGCTGGCGAGCCGCAGCGGAGGTGGTCAGGGTGGGAGCGGCGCCGTGGACTGGTGTGGTGGCATTCAACGCCGTGATGGTCTTCTGGCACCTGCCGGGCCCGTTCGACCTGGCCGAGGCGAACGAGACCGTGCACATCTGGTTGGTGCATGGCGCATTCTTCGGACTCGGCATGGCGATGTGGATGCAGGTCGTCGGCTCCTATCCGTTCCGGCCGGTACTGCCGGCCCCGGGCCGGCTGCTCGTTCTGCTCGTCACCAACGCGACGATGGTCGTGGTCGCGATAGCGCTGGTGATGTTCAGCCACGACGCATACCCGTGGTACTCCGCACTGCTCACCCCTGCGGTCCAGTCCACCGACCAGCAGCTGGCCGGCGGCATCCTGTGGGTGTGCGGCGAGGTGGCGCTCCTCCCGGCCATTCTGTACACGGTGGAACACTGGATGGCCGACGCCGACCACGAACCCGATCTGAGGCCGGTCTAACAGTGCCTCCCCCGCGGGCGTCCATCGCACTGGGCGCGGCGGGCGGTCCGGGCTCGGCCGTGTCACAGCAGCGACGCTCACCCTCGAGTGGGAGGCTGAGCCGGTGACCCAGGAGCGGAACGTGCTCGGAGCTGAGCTCGAGCCCTGCAGCAGCGATCCGGTGACCGGCTTCTACCGGGACGGCTGCTGCGCCAGCGGGCCGGATGACCTCGGCAGCCACTCGGTGTGCGCGGTCATGACGGAGGAGTTCCTGACGCACCAGCAACAGGTGGGCAACGACCTGCGTACACCATTGCCGCAGTGGGGGTTTCCGGGACTGGTCCCCGGGGACCGCTGGTGTGTCGTCGCCGTGCGTTGGTTGCAGGCGTACGACGCCGGGGTCGCGGCACCTGTGGTACTCGCCTCCACCAACGCCCGTGCGCTGGAGGTCGTCCCGCTCGGCGCGCTGCAGGAGCACGCAGTCGACGTCCCCGCGGATCCGGGCGCCTTGACCTGAGCCGGCCGGCCACCGCAGCCGCTCGGTGATGACGAGCCGACGGGCCCTGTGATCTTCGCCGACTCTGCTGCCGACGGCTCGGTCTGCGGGCTAACGTCCTGGCGAGGAGGCATTCGTGGGGGTACTGGGGGACGTTGCCAGGGTTCCGGACGTGCGACGCGTCGAGGTGGGCTGGGCCCTGTGCCTGACCGGCGGGATGATCGCCACCGTCGCGCTCCTCATCTACGCGTTCACCGCCGGCGGAGCGGCCTTGGTCGCCGCGTTCGCGGTGTCCGAGGCAGTGGTACGAGCCGTGATGTCCTCGGTCACCTCGAGCTTGGGTGACAGGATCGGACGGGATCGACTGCTGCGGTGGACGGCCAGCCTCGCTGCCGTCTTCATGGCGCTCGCGGCATTGGCCGCGACGATGGGTGCATCACCTGGCGTGGCGATCGCGTTGGCCGTGCTGTCCTCAGGGTTTCGAGGTTCCTATCGTCCGCTGCAGGCCGCGATCCTGCCGTGGTTGGTACGCACTCCGGCCGAGCTGACGGCCGCGAACGTCACCTCGACGATCATGGAGAGCACCGGTCGACTGATCGGCCCCGCGATCGCCGGGGTGGTCCTGCTGGTGTCGAGCGCCCAGGCCGCCATCGCGGTCGCCGCTGCCTTCATCGCTCTGAGCTGGCTGAGCACGTGGCGGCTCAGAGTGCCCGACCAGTCGCTCGTCGTGCCGGATGACTCGGGCATGACCTGGCGGGACATATCGGTCGGAGCGCATGCGGTGTGGCAGGTGGGTAGGCCAGGTGGGCTCGCCGTGCTCGCGGTCGCGCAGACCTTCGCACGCGGGGTCCTGACGGTCGCGCTCGTCGTGTTCGCCCTCGAGGTGCTGCAGCTCGGTGAGGACTCAGTGGGCTGGCTCAACGCCGCGATGGGCCTGGGGGGCCTTCTCGGTGGTGTGCTCGCGGTATCGCTGGTCCGTATCACCCGGCTGGGTCGTTCGTTCGCCGCGGGTATTGCGCTGTGGGGTGTTCCGTTGCTGTTGCTGGCAGCCGTACCGCAAACGGCCGTGGCCTATCTGGCTCTGATCGTGATCGGGGTGGGCAACGCGTTCGCGGACGGAGCGATGTACACCCTGCTGCCGCGGTTGGTCGGATCGCGGATCGCGGGACGAGCCCTGGGAGCCCTTGAGCTGCTGGTCTTCGCCGGGCTCGCGGCGGGGGCTCTGGCAGCCCCGTTGCTCGTTGCCGGCTTGGGTCCACGCGGCGGATTCCTGGTCGCGGGGACGCTGATCGTCGTGCCGGTGGTGGCGTACGCCAGCCGCTTCGCACGAATAGACCGCACGTTGCCGGCGCCGGGACCCGAGCTCGACCTGCTGCGCGGACTGCCGATGTTCCAGCACCTCCCGCTGGTCATCGTGGAGCAACTGGCGGAGAGCCTCGAGGCGCACGAGTACGAACGTGGCGACGTCGTCATGCGTCAGGGCGCGCCGGGCGAGCAGTTCCACGTCGTACGTCGCGGCTCGGCGAGCGTGATGGTCGACGGCCGGCCGCGGCCGTCGCTCGTTGTCGGCGACTGCTTCGGCGAGATCGCGCTGCTGCGCGACATCCCTCGCACCGCCACGGTGATCGCCGGCGAGGATCTGGCGACCCTTGTCCTCCCGCGCTCGGACTTCCTGTCCGCCGTCACCGGTCACCAGACCAGTGCCGAGCACGGGCACGCACTGGCCCGCCGCCGCCTCGCCGCCGACCCCGACTGACCCCGCCCCCGACCCGACGCACGTCACTCACGCTGTTGTCGTTTCAAGCCCTCGACCTGGCCCCGAAACGACAACACCGCAAGTGACGTCAATGTGGGGAGCTGATCATTCGGTGGAGATGTCGACGCTGCTCGCAGTGACGGTCACAACACCATTCATCTCGGACAGTGCGACCGCCAGATCGGTCACCGAGCCACGGCCTTGCACGTGCAGCTGGACCGTCACATCGCGCGGCCCACCTCTCGTATCGTTGTCCTTTGCCTTGCCCGTCTCATGTTCTCCCCTGTCGGTGGACACCTGACTGACCGTGAAGCCTTGTTCGGTGCAGTACGCGAGGACTCGACGCAGCACGCCTTCGCCGTCGTGGTAGGTCATGGACAACGGAGATGGCGAGTACCTCGAGTTCGGCAGCCTCGGCGCGATAGCTGTGTAGCCGGAGACGACCAGGAAGTGCCCCACGGTCGCCGCGACAGCCAGGACAGGTAGCGAGGCACCGGCCGCCATGCCCACCGCCGCCGTCAGCCAGACGACCGACGCCGTGGTCAGACCGCGGACGGAATCACGCCTGACGAAGATCAGCCCACCACCGATGAACCCGATGCCTGTCACGATCTGCGCCGCAACCCGCGACGGGTCAACATCGACATGCAGGCCGAGCACGTCGGTGAAGCCGTACTTCGAGACCAGGACGATCAAGGCGGCGCCGAGCCCGACGATGGTGTGGGTCCGAACGCCGGCGCTCTTTTGTCGGAACTCGCGTTCCAGGCCGATAAGCGAACAGAGCACCATTGCCAGGGCAAGGTCCCCGAGCTGTTCCCACCCTTGCCCGAACGGCTCACCGATCGCAGCCAGCAGCATTCGACGGAACCTCCAGCAGTGGCTCTGATCGCCGACGGTGACAGCGCGTACTCGTGCGCGAAGACTACGACCTAGCACGTCGGCCGGTGCGAGGGTACTCCCCTGTGCCCCGAGTCGAGTCCTTGACTGACTGTTCAGTCTATGCGAGCGTCGCGGAATGGCCGGTCCTTCCTCCCACACCGCAGACGCCGTCGTTGTAGGGGGTGGAACGGTCGGCGCGTGGTGCGCCTGGTTCCTGGCTCGGGAGGGTCTGGAGCATGTGGTCGTACTCGACGAGGACACCCTCGGTCGCGGCGCCAGCAGCCGCGCGGCCGGAATGGTGCGAGCCCAGGGTGGGACCGAGATCGGGGTCCGACTTGGCATCTGGTGTCGGGATTTCTACTCCCAGCAGTACGAAACCACCGGGATCGACTCCGGGTTCGTGAAGCAGGGCTACTTCATGCCGGCGTTCTCGGCGGCGGAGGTGGCCACGGCGCACGAGCGCATCGCGATGCAGCAGCGGCTCGGCCTCGACGTCAGGTGGGTCGAGCCGGACCAGGTCGACGCGATGAACCCGTCACTGGCGCCCGGCAGCACGATGGGGGCGTCGTACTCCCCGACCGACGGTTACGTCGACCCGCCGCGGAACGTGCTGGCGTACACCGCGGCACTGCTCGGTGCCGGTATCGATATCCGCGAGCGCACCAGGTTCACCGGGCTTGTCACCGAAGGTGCCCGGGTGGTCGGAGCGAAGACCAGTGCCGGGACGATCTCCACCGACCGCGTGGTGCTCGCCGGTGGTACCAGGATGGCCGACCTCGGGGCAATCGTCGGCGCCCGGATCCCGGTCGGTCGCGTACGGCACCAGGTCGCCGTCACCTCACCGCACCCCGACCTCGCCGCGAGCCGGCTGCCGATGTTCTTCGACCTTGTCTCCGGGATCTACTGGCGCCCCGAGGAGGGCGGGCTGCTGTGGGGGATGAGCAACCCGGAGGAGTCCCCCGGCCGTTCCACTGGTTTCGACTGGGCGTACTACGAGTCGATCCGCAGGCGGATGGCCGAGCTGGTCCCGGTCACGGGGCGGATCGGTGTCGCGAAGACGTGGGCGGCCACCATCGAGTTCACCCCGGACCATCTTCCGGTGCTGGGTCCGGTGCGTACCAGT
This sequence comes from Acidobacteriota bacterium, assembly GCA_025449595.1. GTDB lineage: Bacteria > Actinomycetota > Actinomycetes > S36-B12 > CAIYMF01 > JAFIHG01. The sequence goes on from JANWJC010000155.1 coordinate 22,603, forward strand.
GACGGACCGATCGCCGGCGCCACGATCGCGTCCGCCTGCGGGCACGGGATGATGTGGGGGCCAGCCGTGTCCCGGGTCGCGGCCGATCTGGCCCTGCGCGGCAGCACCGATCTCGTCGACGTCACCGACCTCGGGATCGACCGTTTCGACTCCGAGGGGCGCAGCAAGCTTGCTGCCGACCCGATCGCGCTGCCGTTCCCGGAGCGGGCCACTGCCTGAGCGCCGTCACCGGACCGCCCACTGCCTGGGCGGTGGGCGGTCCGGGTGGATCGAGCGCGAGGAGGCTAGCGGGCTTGGCGCTCCGGCAGGCGCAGCTTCTGACGGCGGCCCTGTGCCTTCTTGTCCGCGATCGCGGCCTTGGCGGCCTGCATGCCGGGGATGCCGCAGACCCCGCCACCGGCGTGGGTGGCTGAGCTCGCGTTGTACAGCCCCGCGATCGGCGTGCGGTAGTCGGCGTAGCCCGGGGCCGGCCGCATGTGGAACAGCTGCTCGAGCGAGAGCTCGCCGTGGAAGATGTTGCCGCCGATGAGCCCGTACTCCTGCTCGAGCTGGTGCGGGCCCAGGATGTCGCGGTGCAGGATCGACTTCGCGAAGCCGGGCGCCACGTCGTCGTACAGGGCGATGAGCCGGTCGGCGTACGCCTCGAGCTCCTCGGTGTGCGGCTCGAGGTTCCAGTCGTGGGGTACGTACTGCGAGAACATCGACATGACGTGGGTGCCTTCCGGGCACAGCGTCTTGTCCATCGTCGAGGGGATGACGGTGTCGCTGAACGGTGCCGTCGAGGCTTTGCCCTCCCGGGCCTCCTGGAACGCCCGCTCGATGAACTCCATCGACGGTGCCATGTCGATCGAGCCGGTGTGGTGGTCCTGCTGGTTGTGACCGGGGTCCGCCGTGAAGCTGGGCAGCTCGGACAACGCGAGGTTGATCTTCACGACGCCGCTGCGGGTCTTCCACCGCTCGATGTCGGTGACGAAGTCCGCGGGCAGCTCCTCACGCGGGATGTGGTCCAGGAACGCCGTCTTCGGGTGCAGGCTCGTGACGACGACCGGGGCCCGCAGCTCGTCGCCGTTGTCGAGCACCGCGCCGAGGACTCGGCCGTTCTCGACGATCAGCCCGGCGACCTTCGCGTGGGTACGTACCTCGGCACCCACGCTCTCCGCGGAGCGCCGGATGGCGTCCGCGACCGCGCCCTGGCCACCCTCGGCGTAGCCCCAGCTGCCGAGCTGTCCGTCGCCGACGTCGCCGATGGAGTGGTGTGCCATGACGTACGCGGTGCCCGGCTCGTACGGACCGGCCCACGTGCCGATCACGCCGTTGACCGAGAGGGCGCCCTTGACCTGCGGTGACTCGAACCAGTCGTCCAGCAGGTCACCGATGCTCATGGTCATCAGCCGGGTCACGTCGCCGATGGTGCGTACGTCCAGACCGCGGTGCGCCCACGCCAGCCGTACGGTGGCCGCGAGGTCCGCGGGACGCTGCGAGCCGATCTTCGGCGGGACCTGCAGCAGCAGCGGCCCGAGCACGTCGGCCATCCCGCTGAGCCACGCGTTGTACTTGCCCATCGCGTCCGCATCGCGCTTGGACCACTTCGCGAACTCGTCGTAGGTGCGCTTGGGGTCCCCGTCGTCGATGAGGATCGAACCGCCCTCGGGGAATGCCCCGTAGTACGGGCCCATCGGGAACACCTTGTAGCCGAATCGTTCCAGCTGCAGGTCCTGCAGGATCGTGGGCGGCATGAGGCTCATGACGTACGACAGCCGCGTCACCTTGAACTCCGGGGCGTCCGGCCAGGGGCTGTCGGTCGTCGCCGCGCCGCCGGTCTTGTGGCGACCCTCGAGAACGACGGTCCGGGCGCCGGTCTTGGCGAGGTACGCCGCCGCGACCAGTCCGTTGTGCCCGCCGCCTACAACGATCGCGTCGTAATTCGAAGTCATCCCAGGTTCCTTTGACAGGGCAACGGCGGTACCGTTGACTGACTGTTCAGTCTAAGCGTCGACACACCCCGGGACAAGGGTGGATCCGTAGCGACGTGAGGACGTGACCGGTGGAGCGAGGGCTCCGCGACCCGACGAGGAGCGATGACCGCCGAACCGCGTGAGACCTCAGCGCAGGACGAACGCCGCGAACAGATGCTCGAAGCCGCCGTCGAGGTCATCTGCGAGCGTGGTTTCGCCGAGACGCGCATCGCCGACGTGGCGACCCGGGCCAACGCGAGCCCCGCGCTCGTCATCTACTACTTCGGCACCAAGGACGGCCTGCTCACCGCCGCGTTCCGGCACTCGGAGGAGAAGTTCTACCGCAGCACCGCTTCGCTGATGGCTACCCAGCCCGACGCCGCGACGAAGCTCGAGACGCTGGTGCGGGTCACGTGCGTCAAGCAGGGGCGCGACGAGGTCCCTGGAGCGTGGGGGCTGTGGCTCGACCTGTGGGTGCAGGCGTTCCGCCACCCGGCGCTGTCGAAGGACCGTGCTGTCTTCGATCGGCGGTGGACGGCCACGATCGGGGACGTCGTGCGCGAGGGGCAGCAGACGGGGGAGTTCGGCGAGATCGACGTCGAGAACTTCGCGATCGCCTTCGCTGCCCTGATGGACGGCTTGTCGATCCAGGTGGCGCTCGACGACGAGATCGTCGACTCGACGCGGGCACTGGCGGTGGCGATGGGCTTCGCCGCCGGCGCTCTCGGGTTCACGTGGGCATCGACTGACCGACCCGGTGCGGGCGGCACGCGGAAGCGCAAGTCCGCGCAGCGGACGGTCAGCGTCGCGTCCACGCCGCCCCGTTCAGCTCGCTGACGCCACCTTCGCCTCGTCGCCCTCCGCGAGGTCGGCGTCCTCGTCGGCCGGGGCGACCGGGCGGGTGTCGGCCGGCAGCAGCCGGGCTGCCTCGGGCGCGATGTAGGCCTTCACCGGGCTGCCTGGTTCGTACGTCGTGGCGGTCGGGCCGAGCGTGTTGGTCACGGCCGCCAGCAGCGTCTGCCCGTCGGGGAGCCGAACCACGACGTGGGTGGTCGGTCCGAGGAAGACGACCCGGTCGATCAGCCCGGTGAACGCGCTCGTCCCGGCAGGCTGCTCGCTGTCGAGGCTGCCGAGCCGTACCTGCTCCGGGCGTACGACCACTTTGGCCGGGCCGGGAGGGCACTCGCCGAGGGCGCGCAGGTGGTAGCTGCCCAGGGTGCAGTCCGTCGTCGCCCCCTCCCGTCCGTGCACCTCGACGTCGACGACGTTCGCGGAGCCGAGGAAGCCGGCGACGTAGGCACTCGCGGGAGCGGAGTAGACCTCCTCGGGAGGTCCGCTCTGCTCGATCAGCCCCTCCGCCAGCACCGCCAGCCGGTCCGACATCGTGAGGGCTTCCTCCTGGTCGTGCGTCACGTAGACGAACGTGATGCCGACCGACTTCTGGACCAGCTTGAGCTCGATCTGCAGCTCCTTGCGCAGCTTGGCGTCCAGCGCGCCCATCGGTTCGTCGAGCAGAAGCACGGCGGGGTTGAGCACGAGCGCGCGGGCGAGGGCGACGCGCTGCTGCTGACCTCCGGAGAGCTGAGCGGGGCGCCGGGCCTTGAACCCGACCATGCGCACCAGCTCGAGCGCCTCGCCGACCCGGCGTTTGACCTCGGCCTTGGAGCTCTTCTGGTACCTCAGGCCGAACTCGACGTTGTCCCAGACCGAGAGGAAGGGGAACAGTGCGTACGTCTGGAACACCGTGTTGACCGGCCGCTGGTTCGGGGGCAGGGGGACCAGGTCCACGCCGTCGAGGCGGATCTCGCCCTCGTCGGGGCGCTCGAAACCGGCGATCATGCGCAGGGTCGTGGTCTTGCCGCAGCCTGAGGGGCCCAGCAGGGAGAAGAACTCGCCCGCCTCGATGTCCAGGTCGATGCCGCGTACCGCCGGCTCATCGCCGTAGGACTTCTTCAGCCCGGACAGCCGAATCGCACCACCGGTCACACGACACTCCTCTTCGGGGGGCACGCTCGAGCGGGAGCGCACTCCCGGGAAGCTGGCGCCATTGTGCCCCGACCGCCCACATGGTCGAGGAGATTTCAGATGTGTTGCGAAGGTTGACTGAGCGTTCAGTCTAAGCAACCATCACCGCAACGGGCAAGGACTTGGCGGTGCCGGCGCCTTGCCAGCAGGCGCCGCGTGCGAGCGTCCGTCAACAGATCACGTCGCGGAGGACCAATGCCAGACCAGACAGTCGACAATCCTGACGAGTCGCGCGCGCATCGCTTCGTACGCCCGCCGCTGAGCCGCCGCAGCTTCCTGCAGCGCAGCGCCGTCGCCGGACTGGGAGCTGCGTCGCTCGTCGCCTTCCTCGACGCGTGCGCAAGCTCCAACATCAACGGGGCTACGCCCTCGGGCAGTCCCGGCCTGCAGATCGCCACGCCGACGAACCCGGTCCTGTGGCCCATCAGCGCGGACAACCCGGTCATCGCCGCAGGACAGAAGCCGGAGCAAGGAGGGGTGCTCCAGCTGTACAACTACGCCGACTACATCGACCCGAACGCGGTCAAGTCGTTCGAGAAGAAGTACGCCGCGTACAACGTGAAGGTGCAGATCTCGACGTTCAACGACACCGACGAGGCCATGACCAAGATCAGGGCCGGCAGCGTGCCCTATGACATGTACTGGCCGAGCTATGACCAGATCAGCCGGCTCGTGAACGGCAAGCTGGTCCGCCCGCTGCAGCAGTCGTACATCCCGAACATCAAGAACGTCTGGCCCTCCTTCGAGAACCCGTGGTACGACCAGCAGTGGCGCTACACCGTGCCCTACACCGTCTACACGACCGGGATCGGCTGGCGCAGCGACCAGGTCAAGCAGGACATCGGGGGGCTGAGCAACCCGTACGCGTCGCTGTGGGATCCGCAGTACCGCGGCAAGACAGCCGTCATCGACGACTGGCACACGGCGATGATGCTGCCGCTTCTCAAGGCCGGCGGCACCGACATGAACGTCACGGATCCAGCTCAGATCCAGGAGATCGGCACCCAGCTCACTGCCATGCAGGCAGCGACCAAGCCGCGGGTGACGATCACCATGTACAACGACATCTCCACCGGCCAGCTCGGTCTGAGCCAGTTCTGGTCCGGGGACATGGTCAACGCCGTGTCGTACCTGCCCAGCGGGCAGAGCCCGAAGGTCCTGAACTACTGGTTCCCGCCGGACGGCAAGGGATCGGTCGACAACGACCTCATGGTGATCTTGGCGAAGGGCAAGTGTCCCGTCCTGGCACACCTGTTCATCGACCACATGCTTGACACCACCACGGCCCTCGGGAACTTCTCCTACATCGGATACCAGCCGCCGCAGAACTCCATCAACCCCTCACAGCTGGTGAGTGACGGCTACCTGCCGGCGAACCTGGCCTCGTGCACCGTGCTGCCGGAGTACTTCGACGTAGGGTTCCGGCTGCTCGAGATGTCGCCGAGTGTCACGGCCCTGTGGCAGCAGCAGTGGCAGAAGTTCAAGGCCGGAGGCTGATCGGTGCTCAAGAAGGCGGGGCGCAAGTCCCGTGGGCGCAGGAGCCTGCTCTGGCCGGCGCTGGCAATCCCCGGCATCGTCTGGCTCGCTCTACTTTTCATCCTGCCGATGTATGTCGTGCTGGCGATCGTCTTCGGGCAGCAGGACCCGATCTTCCGCAACGCGATCCCGGTGTGGAACCCGCTGCAGTGGAACTCCGCCCAGTTCCAGTACGTGTTCTCGAACATCTTCGGTGCCAACGCCATCTACGGCCCGGCGATCCTGCGGACGATCGTCTTTGTCCTGATCGCCAGCTGCCTGTGTCTGATCGTGGCCTACCCGGTGGCGTACTTCACTGCCCGGTTGGCGGGCAGGTGGAAGGGCGTCCTGCTCATCATGCTGATCGCTCCGTTCTGGATCAGCTACATGATGCGGATGCTGGCGTGGGTGAACCTGCTGCAGAACGACGGCCTGATCAACAAGGGGTTGAGCCTGGGCGGCCTGTTCAACGTCCAGGTCGACTGGCTGGACGGGATGCCGCTGACCGTCATCCTCGGGCTGGTGTACGGCTACGTGCCGTACATGATCCTGCCGCTGTTCGCCGGCCTGGACCGGATCCCGCAGAGCTCGCTGGAGGCAGCGCGTGACCTCGGGGCCGGGCGTTTCAGCGCCTTCGTGAGGGTCACCTGGCGGCTGAGCCAGCCGGCTGTCATCGCGTCGGTCCTGATCACCTGCCTGCCGATGCTCGGCGACTACTACACCAACGACATGCTGTCCGCCCAACCCAGCACGAGCATGGTCGGAAACCTGATCAACAACACGGTCCTGACCCCAGGCCAGACCGGCCAGGCAGGGGCCTTCGTCGTGCTGGTCCTGGCCGCCGCGCTGCTTCCGATGCTCTGGTACGTGCGTTCCACCCGCGACGAGGGGGCAAGGTCCTGATGGGCTGGCTGGTCAGGTGGTGGAATGACCCGTGGCGACCGCCGCGGATCATGCGGTGGGTAACCATCCTCTACCTGGTGTGGTCGCTCGCGCCCGTGCTGGTCGCGATCCTCTTCTCGTTCAACAACGGCAAGTCCCGCACCACGTGGCAAGGGTTTTCCTTTCGGTGGTACTGGGGAGACCCCAACTTGTCGGTGTGGAACGACACCAGCATGCACACCGCGCTGGTGCACACCCTCGTGCTTGGAGTCGTCTCGACGGTCATCGCCGTGCCGCTCGGGGTCCTGTTCGCCCTCGGCATCGACCGGTGGCACGGCAGGCTCCCGGCCGGTGCCAACTTCACGATGCTGCTGTCCTTCGTGATACCAGAGATGCTGTTGGCCGTCGCACTGCTGTTCCTCTTGACGAGCGTCACCACCCCGTTGCAGCTGGGGACCTCCGCTCAGGTGGTAGGGCTCGTCACGTTCCAGCTGTCGTACCCCGTGATCATCGTGCGCGCTCGACTGCTCACCATCGGAAAGCACTACGAGGAGGCGGCCATCGACCTCGGCGCCTCGCAGGTCGGCGCGATCCGCCGGGTGCTGCTGCCCATGCTCGGCCCGGCCATGCTGGCGAGCGCCGTGCTGGTGTTCGCCGATGTTATCGACGACTTCGTCATCGTGCGCTACCTGTCCGGAGGCTCGGATACGGAGCCGGTGTCTGTGAAGATCTACAACACGGCCCGCGCCGCGCCGACGCCCGCACTGAACGCCCTGGCCACGCTGTTGCTTTTCTCCTCGATCGCCGCAGTGGTCATCGGGTACCTGATCTACCGGTGGTTGACCCGAGGCGACGCCACGGCCAACAAGGGGATAGGCGGCTTCGCCGGCGAGCTCTGAGTGCGGCGAGAAACTATGCGAGCTCTGGACGGGACCTGGCCTCACGGCGTATCCTGACTGTGTGTTCAGTCAACCGAGGTCAGGAGTCGGCATGGTCACCCCCGCACCGCTCGACACACAGGAGCTGCAACGCTGCGTCGGCCCCGTCGAGCAAGCGCGACTGCTGCCGCGGGGGGCGTACGTCGATGCCGCGGTGCTGGAGTGGGAGCAGCACCACTTCTTCGGTGACTGGATCTGCGCCGGACGAAGTGCTGACATCGCGGAACCGGGCATGCAGCGGGCTGTGTCGGTCGGCACGTCCGGTGTCCTGCTCACCCGCGGCGAGGACGGCGCGCTGCACGCGTTCGTGAACACCTGCCGGCACCGCGGGCATGAGCTGTTGCCGTGCGGAGAGTCGGCGACGAAGAAGTCGATCGTCTGCCCGTACCACGCCTGGTCGTACCGCCTGGACGGGAACCTGCACGTGGCTCCCGGCTTCCGCAACGTGGAGTCGTTCGACAAGGACGAGTTCAGCCTGTACGGGCTGCCGGTGCGCGAGTGGCACGGCTGGATCTTCGTCGCGCCGTCGGGCAAGGCCGGCGACTTCGACCACCACATCGGTGAGCTCGAGGCGATCGTCGCCCCGTACGCCCCGGAGAACCTCGAGGTCGTCACCACCCACGACTACGTGATCGAGGCCAACTGGAAGGTCCTGATCGAGAACTACCAGGAGTGCTACCACTGCTCGATGATCCACCCCGAGCTGTGCCGGGTGAGCCCGCCGGAGAGCGGTGAGAACATCGACCGCGACGGCGAGTGGGTCGGTGGCTGGATGGACCTGCGCGAGGGCAACGAGACGATGTCGCTGGACGGGCGCAGCTCCAGCGTCCGCATCGAGGGCCTCGACGAGCAGGAGCAGCACACGGTGATGTACATCGCCGTGTTCCCGAACCTGCTCATCAGCCTGCACCCCGACTACGTCATGACACATGTGCTGACGCCGCTGTCAGCGGGGCGTACCCACGTCGAGTGCGCCTGGGCCTTTCCGAAAGAAGCCGTGCAGCGCCCCGACTTCGAGCCGTCGAACACGATCGACTTCTGGGACATCACGAACCGGCAGGACTGGGGTGCGTGCGAGTCCGTCCAGCGTGGGCTCGCCTCCGAGCTGGCCATCCCGGGGCCGATGGCCCCGGAGGAGGACGGCGTCTACCATTTCGTGTCGATGGTGGCTGCCCGCTACCTAGGGGTGAGCACCGTCGCCGAGCTGTCCCCACCGCCGACCAGCGTTCCCGTCTGACCGAGGGACTGGCATGATCGACAAGTGGGAGCGGGATCTGCCTGGACAGGGCCCCAATTCTGCCCACTCGCTACTCTTGTGACTCTTCTGTGAGTTCGGCGGTGGAACCGGTACATCGCTGACCGCGTCCCGTCGGACGGCGGCTCACGTGAGCCGTTCTGGGATCGGGGACTGTCGGTGGTCGGCGTTAGCGTCGGGGCATGAGTATCACTGAATTACCGTTGGCCCCCACCGGTTCCAGCCCCGATGGGGTGGTGCCGACGTTGCAGGTGATTCCCGGTGGCCGCGGGTCGGGAGGTGCTGGGGCCAAGGAGCTGGGGGAGCAGATCTCCCCTACTGTTCGCTGACGCTCGCAGCGGGGGCCCAGCGGGCCGGGCGGGTCGCCTCGGCGCAGTGCCGGTGGTTGTTGCTGGTCGCACAGTTCGACGCCCTGGACGGTGCGAGTGAGTATGGGTTGCCGACCACGACGCGGTGGATCTCCCATCACTGCGGGATCGCGGCCCGCACCGCCCGCGATCACCTCAAGGTCGCCCGCACCCTTGCCGCCTACCCGGTGCTCGCGGAGTCGATGGCCGCCGGGCGCATCAGCTACTCCCATGTCCGGATCATCGCCGGCACGGCCGGTGCTGATGAGCCGGACCTGGTCAGCGACCTGCTGAACCTGGCCGAGCACGGCACCGTGCACCAGCTCGAGGACCTCGCCCTTGGGCTGCGTTCGGTGGACCGTCACCTCGACGACCGGATCCGTCCCAAGCCCACACCCGGGGAGAGCTTGTTGCGAACGTGGGATCGCGACGCGCGCCGCCACTTGACCGCCCGCCTGGACCCCGAACACGGCACCGTGCTCGACGCCGCCCTTACCGCGGTGCAAGCGGTTGCCCCGGACGGGGAGCGACTCACCGCTGTGGAGGCGCTGGTCCGGATGGCCGACATTATCCTGGCCACCCTGGCCGACTCCCCGACCCCACCACGGCTGCCCCGCGGTGAGGAACGCGCCGCGCTGGTGCTGCATCTGCACGCCACCCGCGACGCCGGCCCCGCGATCCCCGACGAACCTGTGTCTGGGGCCGACAACGGCTCACGTGAGCCGCACCTCGAAGGGACCCCCGACCCCGCCCCGGCTGATTCCGGTTCCGAACACGGCTCACGTGAGCCGCTGCCCCTGACACCGGTGCCCGACCGACCCGGAAACGGCTCACGTGAGCCGCACCCCAGCAGAACCGGTGGGCCGCTGCCGCTGGCGCGGTTGCAGGACGGACCCGGCATCCCCGGACACGTCCTGCAACGGTTGAGCTGCGCGTGCCGGATCCGGGTCGTGATCCACGACCCCGAACACCCCCGCAACGTGCTGGACCTGGGCCGCTCCCAGCGCCTGGTCAGCGACCAGCAGTACCGCGCCC
>JANWJC010000156.1 GCA_025449595.1 Acidobacteriota bacterium
CCCCGCTCAAAGGCCCCCACCACCACTCGCCATTGTTGCGGGTGGCCGCGGGGCGCACGTCCCCGGGCGCCCACGCCACGCGGAGAGGTTCATGGTCCGGTACATCATCCGTCGCCTGCTCGGCGCGATCGCCGTGCTCTTCGCGGTCAGCGTGATCACGTTCGGGCTCTTCGCGATCGTGCCCGCTGTCACGGGCGCTGATCCCTCCTACCTGTACGTCGGCAAGACGGCGTCACCAGCCCAGGTCGAGGCCATCAGGCACTCGTTCGGCCTGGACAAGCCGGTCACCGTGCAGTACCTCGAGTTCGTCAAGGGCATCGTCGTCGGCCGGGAGTTCAGCGACGGCACGGCGACCGGGACGCGCCCCTGCCCGGCTCCATGTTTCGGCTACTCGTTCCGCTACTCCTCGCCGGTGTGGGACCTCATGATGACGGCGCTGCCGATCACGGCCTCGCTGTGCGTCGGGGCCGCGATCCTCTGGCTGTTGTTCGGGCTCAGCGCCGGCGTGCTCAGCGCGCTGCGACGAGGTACCTTCTTCGACCGGCTCGTCATGGTCATCGCCCTGGCCGGTGTCTCCATCCCCGTGTTCTTCACGGCGGTCCTGCTGCTCTACGTCTTCGTCTACGGACCGATCCCGATCCTGCCCACCGTGTCGTACACCCCGCTCACCACGGATCCCGTGGCCTGGTTCCAGGCCATGATCCTGCCCTGGATCGCGCTGGCGTTCCTTTATGCGGCCCTGTACGCCCGTCTCACCCGGGCCAACATGCTCGACACCCTCGGCGAGGACTACATCAGGACCGCGACCGCCAAGGGCCTGGACCGCCGGCACGTCATCGGCAAGCACGCCCTGCGATCTGCCCTGACGCCGATCGTGACGATCTTCGGCCTGGACGTGGGTGCGCTGCTGGGCGGGGCAGTGCTCACCGAGACCGCCTTCAGCCTGCCCGGCCTCGGCTTCATCTCCTACCAGGCGATCAGCAAGTCCGACCTGCCGGTCATCATGGGGGTCACGATCCTGGCAGCCGTCTTCATCGTCTTTGCCAACATCATCGTCGACCTGCTCTACGCAGTGATCGACCCACGCGTCCGGCTGCACTGACCTCCGGTCGAGCTGAGTAGGGAAAGCCCATGGGAACACTGACCGACTCTGCTGATCCGCCTGTGGCGAGCAGGCCTCCCAAGTCGTTCGTCGAGGTCCGCGACCTGCAGGTGCAGTTCCCGACCGAGGACGGGGTGGTCCGCGCCGTCGATGGGCTCAGCTTCACCTTGGATCGCGGCACGACGCTCGGGATCGTGGGGGAGTCCGGCTCGGGCAAGTCGGTCACGAGCCAGGCGATCCTGGGGCTGCACAAGGGCAGCCAGGCCAAGGTGACCGGGGAGATCTGGCTTGATGGCCAGGACCTCGTGCCGCTCACGGACGCCGAGATGCGCCCGTTGCGCGGCAACAAGGTCGGCATGATCTTCCAGGACCCGCTGTCCTCGCTGCACCCGTACTTCCGGATCGGTGACCAGATCGTGGAGGGCTACCGGGTCCACCACAAGGTGTCCAAGGCGGTCGCCAAGACAAAGGCGATCGAGATGCTCGAGCGGGTCGGCATCCCCAACCCGGACCGGCGATTCCGCGACTACCCGCACCAGTTCTCCGGCGGCATGCGCCAGCGCGCGATGATCGCGATGGCGCTGGTGTGCGGACCGGACCTGCTGATCGCGGACGAGCCGACCACGGCGCTGGACGTCACGGTCCAGGCGCAGATCCTCGAGTTGATGAAGGACCTGCAGAAGGAGTTCAACTCCGCGCTGATCATCATCACGCACGACCTCGGGGTGGTTGCCGAGACGGCCGACCAGGTCGTGGTCATGTACGGCGGCCGCTGCGTCGAGCAAGGGTCGGTACGGGACATCTTCTATGCCCCCGAGATGCCCTACACCTGGGGGCTGCTCTCCTCGATGCCTCGGCTGGACCGGGTGCGCAAGACACGGCTGGACCCGATCCCCGGCAACCCACCCTCGCTGATCAACCTGCCCTCCGGCTGCGTGTTCAACCCGCGCTGCACGTACCAGCACCTGGTCGGCAAGGCGTGCACCACCGAGCGCCCGGAGATGCTCACCGTCGGCACGGGACACGCGGTCCGCTGCCACATCCCGCACGAGCAGCGCGAGAAGCTGTGGCGCGACGACATCCGGCCGTTGCTGTGACAGGGTTCGCAGCGATGGTGCTGCCCGTCGCCGCCGCAGCCGAGGAGGAGAGCCGTTGACCGCCATGCCGGGCACAGATCTACCCGTGGCTGAGCCCTTGCCGCCGACGGATGCACTTCTGCAGGTTCGTGACCTGCAGAAGTTCTTTCCCATCACCAGCGGGGTCCTGATCCAGCGCAAGGTGGGAGCAGTCCAGGCGGTCGACGGGATCTCGTTCGACCTAGCGGCAGGGGAGACCCTCGGGCTGGTGGGGGAGTCCGGCTGTGGCAAGTCGACGGCCGGCCGCACGATCACCAAGCTGCTCGAGCCCACGGGCGGCTCGGTCGTGTTCGACGGCAAGGACATCTCCCACCTGTCCCCTGCCCGGATGCGACCCTTGCGCCGCGAAGTTCAGATGATCTTCCAGGACCCCTACTCGTCGCTCAACCCGCGACACACGATCGGGGCCATCGTCGGAGCCCCGTTCCGGGTCCAGGACATCAAGACCGAGCACGGCATCAAGACCGAGGTGCAGGGCCTTCTCGAGCGGGTCGGGCTCAACCCTGAGCACTACAACCGCTATCCGCACGAGTTCTCCGGCGGCCAGCGCCAACGCATCGGGATCGCGCGGGCCATCGCACTGCGCCCCAAGCTCATCGTCTGCGACGAGCCGGTGTCGGCACTGGACGTCTCCATCCAGGCGCAGGTGGTCAACCTGCTCGAGGATCTGCAGAACGAGTTCGGGATCGCGTACATCTTCGTCGCGCACGACCTGTCCGTCGTTCGCCACATCTCCGACCGCGTCGCCGTCATGTACCTGGGCAAGATCATGGAGCTGGCCGACCGCGACGAGCTCTACTCGGCCCCGCTGCACCCGTACACCCAGTCGCTGCTCTCGGCCGTCCCGGTCCCGGACCCCGAGCGGGAGCGTCAGCGCGACCGCATCCTGCTGGTCGGGGACCTGCCCAGTCCCATCAACCCGCCGAGCGGCTGCGTCTTCCACACCCGGTGCTGGAAGGTGCAGGACCGCTGCAAGGTCGAGGTCCCGGAGTATCGCGAGATCGTCCCGGGCCACCGCATCGCCTGCCACTTCCCGGAGGAGCGCACGGTGCTCGGGGAGGTCAAGGGCTCGGCCGCGTCGGCCGGGCTCATGGGTGCCGACGAGGTGCTCGTCACCAGCGTCAATTCCCCGGTCACCGGCGCCGTCGTCACGCCCCCGACCGGAGCCGAGTTCGCCGACCCCTCCGCCTGACCGCCGCGGGCGCCGTCGTCAGGGCCGCGGTTCGGCGGCGGGCTGGCTCAGGGCGCTGCGCAGGAAGTCCAGCTCCAGCAGCAGCTTGTTCTCGGCCACCTCCGGCTGGGGGGTCATGTGAGTCACCCCTGACAGCGGCAGCACCTGGTGCGGTCGGCCGGCGGCGGTGAGGGCGGCCGACAGTGCCAGGGTGTGCGCCACGACGACGTTGTCGTCGGTCATCCCGTGCATCAGCAGCAGTGGGCGACGAAGCGACGGCGCCAGTGGCAGCAGCGAGCTGGCGTCGTACGCGTGCCGGTCCGGCTCCGGATGGCCCAGGTAGCGTTCGGTGTAAGCCGTGTCGTACCAACGCCATTCTGTCACCGGTGCCCCAGCCACGGCGGCGTGGAACACGTCCGGGCGCCGCAACACCGCCAGCGCTGCCAGGAAGCCGCCGAACGACCAGCCGCGCATCGCGACCCGAGCGGTGTCCACGTCGTCGGGATACGCCTGCGCGACACCGGCCAGTGCGTCGACCTGGTCCTGCAGCGCCGCTGTCGCGAGGTCGCCGCTGATCGCCCGGTCCCACGCCGGTCCCCGACCCGGCGTGCCGCGTCCGTCGGCGAGCACTACCGCGAAACCCTGGTCGGCCAGCCACTGGTCCTCCCCGTACGAGCCCGCTGCGCCGATCACGACGCTGTGCCCGGGGCCGCCGTACGGGGCCAGCACGACCGGCAGGCGCCGTGACCCGCGCACATGGTCGCTGGGCAGGAGCACGACGGTGCGCAACCGGCGCTCCCCGATCATCAGGACACCTCGCCCGGAGTCCAGTGACTGGCTGACGGCACGCGACTCGGCGTGGGAGGTGAGCGCGAAGCTGGTCCCGTCCTGACGGTGCACGGTGACGGTGGTCGCCGCCGTGGCCCAGTCGGCGGCGGTGACCACGAGGGTGCCGCCTCCTCGGGTCCCGGTCTGCCACGCCTGCGGCCCGCCGACCGACCGTGCCTGCCCGGTCCAGTCGAGCGTGACGAGCCCTGAGCGGGTCGGGTCGTCCTGTACTGCGAGCAGCGTGCTGTCCTCGACCACGTCGAGCACCGCGGCGACCTGGGAGCCGGGAGGGCTCAGCGGCGCTGCGTCCAGGTACACGCGGTAGGTGTCGGTGCCGTGGTCCGCGGCGAGTGTGAGCAGCCGACCCTGCGGCGTCCAGCGGACCCGGCCCGGGCGCGAGTCCACCCAGCACGGGTCGGTGTCCTCGTGCAGGACTCGAGCCGCGGCGGATTCCGGGTCGACCGCGAGCACCAGCCGGCTGCGCTGCGGCCGGTCGAGCAGGACGAGCAGCGGGTCCCCATACCTGCTCCAGCTGACATCGCCCAGGTAGCAGTACTTCTCGTGATCCCACTCGACCTCGGCGCGCGTCCCGTCCAGCCGCAGCAGGTGCACGCTGACCGCCGGGTTCGCCGTGCCCGCGGCCGGGTACCGGTGCGGCAACGGGCGCTGCGCCGGGTGCAGCGGATCGGCGATCCACCACTGCTCGACGCCCTCGTCGTCGACCCGCTCGACAGCAAGCGCGTCCGACGCCGGCGACCACCAGGTGCCGCGGGAGCGACCCAGCTCCTCCGCGGCGAGGAAGTCGGCAAGGCCGTACGTCACCGTCGAGGTCTCGGGCTCGGCCAGCGCGCGGTCCCGCCCACCGTCCCAGCCGACGACGCGCACCGCCCCGGCAGCGACGTACGCCACCGCGGCACCGTCCGGTGAGAGCCGCGGGTCGACGACGGGGCCGGGGACAGCGAGCCGGCGGGGGGCTGACCCGGGCGCCAGCTCCACGACCCACAGGTCGCCGGACAGCGCGAACGCGGCGCGGCGTACCTCTCGGTCGGTGGAGTACGCAACGACTCCGGACGTGCTCTCCCGCATCCGTTCTCGGCGGGCCCGCTCCACCGCGGAGAGGACCTCCGCGCCGTCTCGCAACAGCTCCACCGGGTCGGCCAGCACGTGCTCCTGCTCCGTGGACACGTACACGACGAGCAGGCGGCCGACCGGGTCGTCGCCGGCAGCAGAGCGGATGAACACCACCCGCTGCCCGTCCGGCGACACCGTCACGGCCCGTGGGACCCCGAGCCGGAAGCCGCGGGTGCGCGCGGCCTGTCGCGGATAGCTCTCCGGCGGCCGCACCGGCACCGAGCCGTCCTCCCGACTCGCGTGGGAGGTATCAGCGGCGCTCGCGGTGTTCTCAGCAGGGGGTACGGTCACCGCCCCATCCTCTCGGTCCCAGCTCCCGCCCCCGCGCCGCGGGTCCGCCATAGTGGTGGGGTGACTCTCGCTGACCGCAGGCTCTTGCTGGTGCACGCACATCCCGACGACGAGGTCATCGGCACGGGGGTGACGATGGCCAGGTACGCCGCCGAGGGCGCCCACGTCACCCTCATCACGTGCACGCTGGGGGAGGAGGGCGAGATCGTCGTGCCCGAGCTCGCCCATCTCGGCGTCGAGAAGGACGATGCGCTGGGGCCACACCGCGAGATCGAGCTCGCTGCCGCGATGCGCGCGCTGGGGGTCACGGACCAGCGCCAGCTCGGGCACCCGGGCAAGTACCGCGACTCCGGGATGATGGGTGTCCCCAGCAACGAAAACCCCGATTGCTTCTGGCGCGCCGACCTGCGGGCCGCGGCCGACGACCTGGTGGCCGTCCTGCGCGAGGTGCGTCCGCAGGTCCTCGTGACGTATGACGAGTTCGGCGGGTACGGCCACCCCGACCACATCCAGGCACACCGGGTCGCGACGTACGCGATGGCCCTGTCCGCTGCGCCCTCCTACCGCCCCGACCTGGGTGCGGCGTGGGACGTGGCGAAGGTGTACTGGACGGCCATGCCCCGGTCCGCGATCCGGGCGGGGATCCTCGCGCTGCGCGCGGCGGGGGAGACCACCGGGTTCGCCGAGCTCGACCCCGACGACCTGCCGTTCGCCGTCGACGACGACGTGATCACGACCTCGGTCGCAGGCGCCGCGTACATCGAGGCCAAGGTCGGGGCCATGCGCGCCCATGCCAGCCAGATCTCGCTGGAGGGCGGGTTCTTCGCGCTGTCGAACAACCTCGGCGCCGAGGTGATGGGGACCGAGGTGTATCGGCGGGTGAAGGGTCCGGGCGGGTCGACGGAGACGGACCTGTTCGAAGGGCTCGACGGCTAGGTCACGGTGCTTGGGTCACATTGCCGGGCTTGGTCACATCGCTGAGGGCACGTTGCGTGATCGCTTGGACACCAAGCGTACGCCGAACGGGTGATCGCACGGGGTGTCGCTAGGCACGGGCCAGCCGCGCGACGGACGATGGGGCCTCGAGCCCAGTGCCGCAGGAGGTCCAGTGTCCCGCCCCCCCAAGGCACCCCAGGAGCGTCCGGACGTCTCGGAGCCGCACGCCCCCTCCTCGCTCCTGAACGATGCCGGGATCCGCAAGCTCGTGCCCAGCGAGGCCGACGTCGGCGCGTCCCGGGAGCGGATGCGGCTGCGCCGGTTGGCGACCCTCGCGCTGCTGCTCGCCGTCCCGCTGGTGTTGATGTGGTCGAAGCTGTTGCAGGGCAACGGGTTCGACATCTCATCGTTGCAGCTGCCCACCATCGACCCGCTCGTGGCGATGCCGGTCCTGTTCTTCGTGCTGCTGATCGGGCTCATGCTGGTCATGACGGTCGGAGCCGGACGCTCCCCGCACGTCACGTACCGCCCGGAGCAGATCGCCACGACCCTTGACGACGTACGCGGCATCGACGTGGTCAAGGAGGACGTGGTCCGGTCGCTGAACCTGTTCCTGGCGCACAAGGCCTTCGCCGCGCAGATGGGGGGCACGCCGCGGCGCGGGCTGCTGTTCGAGGGGGCGCCCGGCACCGGGAAGACGTACCTCGCCAAGGCCATGGCGCGCGAGGCCGGCGTGCCGTTCCTCTTCGTGTCCGCGACGAGCTTCCAGTCGATGTACTACGGCGCCAGTGCCCGCAAGATCCGCTCGTACTTCAAGGCACTGCGCAAGGCCGCCCGGCAGGAGGGTGGTGCGATCGCGTTCATCGAGGAGATCGACGCGATCGCGCTGGCCCGTGGCGGTTTCGGCGCGAGCGCCATGCCGGACACGCTGCGGATGCAGGCGGCGGACGGCGTGCTGAGCTGTGGCGGACTGACCGGTCTGCCGGCCGCCACCAGCGGATCGCGATCCGTGGTCGTCAACGCCGCCGGCATGGGCGAGGGCGTGAGCGGGGTCGTCAACGAGCTGCTCGTGCAGATGCAGTCCTTCGACGAACCGACCGGCTGGCAGAAGCTGCAGGCCAGCATGACCGACCGGCTCAACCTCTACCTGCCGGCCGACCACCAGCTACGACGCCCGACCCCGCCGGTCACCAACGTCCTGGTCATCGCCGCCACGAACCGGGCCGACAACCTCGACCCGGCCCTGTTGCGCCCGGGCCGGTTCGACCGGCGCCTCACCTTCGAGCCCCCGACCAAGAACGGGCGCCGCGAGCTCATAGACCACTTCCTGCTGCGCAAGTCCCACGAGGCCGACCTGGACGTGGACGACGCGCGCGACTCGATCGCGGCGGTCACCCAGGGCTGGACGCCCGTCATGATCGAGCACCTCTTCGACGAGGCGCTGGTCAACGCGGTGCGCCGCGGGTCGTCGGCCATGAGCTGGCCGGACGTGGAGCGGGCGCGACTGGTCGAGGAGGTCGGGCTCGGGCAGCCGGTCGCGTACACCGCGCACGAGAAGCGCCTCATCGCCACCCACGAGGCCGGGCACGCCGTCACGGCGTGGCTCGTCGCACCGCAGCGCCGCCTCGAGGTCCTGACGATCATCAAGCGTCGGGACGCACTGGGGATGCTGGCTCATGGCGATGCCGACGACGTGTTCACCCGGTCGAAGACGGAGATGCTCGGCCTGATCCGGATCGCGATGGGCGGCCAGGCGGCCGAGGAGCTGTTCTTCGGGGACATCTCGACCGGCCCCGCCGGCGATCTGCTGTACGCGACCAACCTGGCCGCGCAGATGGTGGGCGCGGCCGGCATGACCGACACCCTGGTGTCCTTCCAGGCGATCCAGGGCAGCGCGCTGTCGGACACCAACATGGTCGGCCGAGTGCTCAGCGACCCGGCCGGGCGTGACCGCGTGGAGAAGATCCTGCAGGAGCAGAAGGGCGTCACGAGCGCCCTGTTGATCCAGCACCAGCACCTTGTCGCGCAGCTGCGCGACGCGCTGCTGGAGCGGCACGAGCTGATCGGCAAGGAGATCACCGACGTGCTCGAGGCGGCGACCACGACGGTCGACCTCCGGGACGGCGACACGACCGCTCAGGAGCCCGGCGAGGTGGCGGCACCGCGCTGGGGTTGATCGGCCAGGGCTCCGGGGTCCCGACGTGCCCGGCCGCGCCGCGTAGGGTGCCCGCGTGACGTGGCTGCGGCGGATCGGTGCCGGGATCGCGCTGCTGATCGGTGGCGTGGCCCTGGGGACCGCCGGGATCGTGGTGCACGCGAACCGCTCGATCGTGGCCGGGCACGAGCTGCCGTGGGGGCTGGTGCTGACGCTGCTGGCGCTGGTCGCCGGGGTGCGAGGCGCCGTCTGGTGGGCCCGCAGCCGGGTCGCCGGTGTCATCGTCGCGGTGGGATGGCTCGTGGCCACGCTCGTCCTCGCGGCGGAGAACGCAGCCGGGACCATCCTGCTCCCGGACGACCTGCGTTCCCAGGTGTACCTGTTCGGCGGGGTCGCGGTGGCGGCGCTGGCCAGCCTGGTCCCCCTGCCGTCCCAGCACGAGCGGCCCCGGGGTGCCCATGCCGCCGGTCAGTCGTCGCTGGGCTCGACGGTGCAGGAGCCGCTGCCCGGTGTCGCGCAGCCGGCGCACCCTTCAGCGCCGCAGGAGCGGAGCCGATGACCTGACGGTGAGCATCGACACGGACGCCGGTCACATCCTGCGCCCGAGGGCCGCGCTCGAGGCTAGCGAGGAGTCGGCCGAGGCTGGCACCGACCACGTCCTGGTCCGCATCGCGGGCGGCCGCTACGCCATCGCTGCCACCGACATCGCCGAAGTGGTCCCGCTCCTCGAGCTCACCCGGCTGCCCGGGGCGCCGGCCTGGCTTCCGGGGATCGGCAACTGGCGCGGGCACGTACTGCCCGTGCTCGATCTGCGCCCGCTGCTCGAGGTACCCGTCAGCCCCTCACCCTCCAGCGCCCGCGTCGTCGTGCTCTCTGTCGACGAGATCGAGATCGGTGTGCTCACCGACGCCGTGACGGGCCTGGGCCCCGTCCCCGACGAGTGCCCTGCCCCACCGGTCACCGTGGGGGAGGACGCGATGCTACTGCTTCGCGGCCTGGCCCCCGGGGACGGCGCCGGTCCCATCGGCGTGCTCGACACCGCCGCCCTTCTCGGGCTGCAGGAACGGCTGCCGCGCCAGCACGGCCGCACCTGATCGGCCCATCGACTCGACCCCCCGGGCAGCCGATCGGCGTTCACCCCTTCAGGTGATGCGCCGGGGGCCCGATGCAGAAAAGGGCCGAAGGCCTGACGTGGGCCGACAGGGTATCGCTGCCCGACCGGCGGCGGGTGGGCTGAAGGAGGTCGTTGTGGACTACACGAGGCGCATGACGGCCGTCGCCGTCCTGTCGCTGTGGGGCGCCATCGCGGCCGGACTGGTGTCGGCCCTGCTGGCGTCCTGGTACCTCCCCGGTGTCGACGTCAACTGGCTGTGGGTGGGGATCTGGACCGGGTACGGCGTCGCCCTGGCGGCTGCCACCACGATCGTGACCTCGCTGGACCGACAGCTCGGACGCGGCGCCCAGACTGCGACCCGGATGGGACAGTGCCTGCTCGTCGCGTACGTCGTCGGGGTCACCGGACTGGCCTGCGCGAGCGGCGGGCTGCGTGGCTACACGCTGGTGCTGCTGGGCGTCACAGTGCTGTTCGCGTCGCTGCTCTTCACCGGGTGGCAGCTCAGCGGGTTCGCCCTCCTGCTTGCCGGCAGCGTCGCGTTCACCGGACTCGTCACTCACACCTGGCGGGGCGAGGCCGTCCCGTTCGGGCTGCTGCTGCTCGTCACGTTCTCCGGCATGGTGTTCATCGACGGCCAGCTTGCCCAGTCGGTCATGGGGGCGGAGAGCCGCTCCGCGAGTGCCCGCCGCGCGCTCGCCTCGCGGGTGGACGAGCTCACCGGTCAGCTGGAGCGGGCCGCCGCCGGGGACCTCACGACCTCACCGGAGATCAGCCACGCACCGGGTGAGGTGGAGGACACCGTCGCGGTCCTGGCCGCCTCCGTCGACGGCGCGCTCACCAGCCTTCGTACCCTTGTCCAGCAGGTCCGTGACGGCGGTGAGCAGATGTCGACCGCCGCGATCGAGCTGCTGGCCAACGCCCAGCAGCACGCCGCGAGCGCGACCGAGCAGTCCTCCGCCGTCGCCGAGACGACGTCGACGATCGAGGAGCTCGCCGCGACCGCGGCCCAGATCGCCGAGACCTCCGAGGCCGTCGCGAGGTACGCGGCCGAGACCCTGCAGCACGCCGAGGAGGGCCGCGAGGCCGTCAGCGCGTCAGTACGGTCGATGGACCAGATCGCCGAACGGGTCGACTCCATCGCGGCCCGCGCGCTCTCGCTGGGCGACAAGACCCAGGAGATCGGCCGCATCCTGGTGGTGATCGACGACCTCGCCGACCAGACGAACCTGTTGGCGCTGAATGCTGCCATCGAGGCGGCTCGGGCCGGTGAGCACGGACGCGGGTTCGCCGTTGTCGCGGCCGAGGTCCGCAAGCTCGCCGAGCGGGCCCAGGAGTCCACGGGCCAGATCCAAGCCATCGTCGCGCAGATCCAGACCGAGTCCCACGCTACGATCCTGGCGACGGAGGAGGGCAGCAAGGAGGTCCGCTCCGGTACGTCGCTGGCGCACGAAGTCGTGCAGGCGCTGGAACGGATCTCGGGCATGGTCGACGAGACGACGACCGCCGCCAAGGAGATCTCGATCGCGACGCAGCAGCAGCGCTCGGCCTCCGAGCAGGTCGTCGCCGCCATGACGCAGGTGTCCGAGGTGTCCCGCCAGTACGCGGTGGGCTCCAAGCAGTCCGCTGCCGCCGCCGCGCAGCTCAACGCGCTGTCCAGCGAGCTGCGGGACTCGATCGCGCAGTTCCAGATCGCCTGATGCGGGTGCCGACATGAGCTGGGCGGACGACCCGGAGCTGGTCGCGACCTTCCGGGCGGAGGTCGAGGAGCGACTGGCCTCCCTCACCGACGGCCTGCTGCGCCTGGAGTCGCACCCCTCGCCGCGTCAGCTGGTGGGCTCGTTGTTCCGGGACGCCCACACCGTCAAGGGCTCCGCACGCATGCTCGGGCTCGACCCGCTCGTCACCCTCGCCCACCGCTGCGAGGACCTGCTGGGCCAGCTGCGTGACGGGCGGCTGACCGTACGACGGGACCTCGTCGACGTGCTGCTCGTCGCGGCGGAGACCCTCGGTCGCTCGCTGCCAGGAG
>JANWJC010000157.1 GCA_025449595.1 Acidobacteriota bacterium
CCCGGCCCACCACCACCTTTCGCACAGGACCTGAGGAACCGTGGCCACTGCTGTCGACCCCGTCGCCGTACCGCGTCTGTCGGTACGGCGACGGGTCTCGGCGTACCTGTTCCGCAGCCGACGGACCCGGCTGGCCGCGCTGCTCACCCCGCCCATGCTGTGGCTGGTCCTCATCTACTTCGCGGCCGTGTTCTCGCTGCTGGCCACAGCACTTTTCAGCCTCGACCCGTTCACCAGCGCGGTTGTCCGCAACCTGACGCTGGCGAACTTCCAGGCGGTCTTCACCGAGCCGGCGTACTGGCGGGCGACGGCGCAGACGGTCACCGTCGCCGCGTCGGTGACCGTGCTGTGCATCGCCCTCGGCCTGCCGATGGCGTTCTACATGGCCAAGGTGGCGCGCCGTCGCTCCCGCGGCTTCCTTATCGCGCTGGTGATCACGCCGCTGTGGGCGTCGTACCTGGTCAAGGTCTATGCCTGGCAGGCCATGGTGCAGCCCGACAACGGCGTCATCGCCTGGTTGGGAAAGCCTTTCGGGCTGCAGGGTCCCGGGTTCGGCATGGTGGCCGTGATCTTGACGCTGACGTACCTGTGGCTGCCGTACATGATCCTTCCGATCTACGCCGGCCTCGAGCGGATGCCCGACTCGCTGCTGGAGGCCTCCGGTGACCTCGGTGGCCGCCCCTGGCGTACGTTCCGCAGCGTCGTCGTGCCGCTGATCTACCCCTCGATCATCGCCGGCACGATCTTCACGTTCTCGTTGAGCCTGGGCGACTACATCACCGCCCAGATCGTCGGCGGAAAGTTCCAGATGCTCGGCAACATCGTGTACCAGAACTACGCCGCGAACCTGCCGTTCGCCGCCGCGATCGCGACCATTCCGGTGATCATCATGGTCATCTACCTGGCCCTCGTGCGTCGTACCGGCGCACTGGACAACCTCTAGGTCGCGGGATGTACCTCTCCACCCGTGCCCGCTGGGCGATCCGGTTCGTCATGGCGATCGGGCTCGCCTTCATCTACGTGCCGCTGGCCGTCGTTCTCATCAACTCCTTCAACGCCAGCACCGTTTTCGCGTGGCCGCCGCAGGAGTTCACGCTGCACTGGTGGTCGGACGTCTGGTCCAACGCCGGCGTACGCGACGCGATCCTGACGTCCGTGAAGATCGGGTTGATCTCGACCTGTGTCGCGATGGCCCTCGGCGGACTGCTCGCTTTCGCGCTGAGTCGCTACGCCTTCTTCGGCCGGCAGACGTTGTCGCTGCTGGTGATCTTGCCGATCGCGCTGCCCGGCATCGTCACGGCCCTCGCCCTCCGGACCGCGTTCCGCACGATCTTGTCGGTCGAGCTATCGATCTGGACCGTGGTGATCGCTCACTCGACGTTCTGCATCGTCGTCATGTACAACAACGTGATCGCCCGGCTGCGGCGCATGGGTACCTCGTTGGAGGCGGCCTCCATGGACCTCGGCGCCGACTCGTTCACGACGTTCCGACGCGTGACGTTCCCGCTGCTGCGTGGCGCCCTGCTGGCCGGTGGCCTGCTCGCGTTCGGCCTGTCGTTCGACGAGATCGTCGTCACCCTGTTCACCGCCCCGCCCGGCGTGACCACGCTGCCGATCTGGATCTTCCAGAACCTGTTCCGCCCGAACCAGGCCCCCGTCGTCAACGTGGTGGCGGCCGCCCTTGTCCTGCTCTCCATCATCCCGATCTACATCAGCCAGCGCCTGGCCGGCGACTCCACCGGCGGCGGCCGCATGTAGTCCGTCCGGGCGGCACCGGAGTGCTTCGGGGTGGGCTCGTCGGCGCTCAGGTGTGCCGGTTCCTTGATCGGTAGGCATTTCGTGAGGTCGGTGCCACATCAGTTGTGCGTGAGCGACCGGCTTACACCTCCGCGGACCTCACGAATCGCCTACTGATCATGGATCCCTGCGCTGAGTGCGATCCGGTCGGCCGGGAAGCGGGCCGGTCCTACGGGGCTTTCGGGGGATGCAGCGGGAGGTAGGGGGTCAGGTCGGAGCGCTCGCCGGAGGCGCGTACCCGGCCGTCGGCGACCGCGTCGGCCCAGGCGACCGCTCCGGTGGCCAGCTCCAGCCAGGTCCGCGCGTCACACTCCACGACGGCCGGCGGGGTGCCTCGTCGGTGGCGAGCACCCTCGACCGCCTGCACCACGGCGAACGGCGGAACCCGCACCTCCACCGAGCGACCAGGGGCAACCGCCACCAACCACGCCAGCGACTCCTTGACCGCTGCCTTGGCCAGGGCACGATCCGGCTGGCCCCCGGAGGCGAAGGTGGCGAGCACGCTCTCGACGTCGGACACGTCTGCCAGTCCACCACGGACCGCTGACCGGCCCCTCTCCAGAACGTCTCGGCCAGCGCTACCCGATCGGGACCGGGACATGGTCGATCTGCAGGTCGGCGGCAACGTCGTCGTCGGGACGTACCCGCAGCGACACGTACGCGGCCACCGCGCCGAGGGCCACGAGGGCAGCGGCGAGCAGCAGGCCGGCTCGGTAGCCGGTGAGGAACGCGGCGGCCGGCGCCTGGCCGGCGGCCAGGGCCGAGCTCTGGCGTGCGACGAGCAGGGCGCCGATCACGGTGATGCCCAGCAGCCCAGCGACCTCGCGGGCACCGTTGAAGATCCCTGACGCCACACCGGCTTCGTCGTCCGGCATAGAGTTCAGGACGCTGGCCGTCAGGGACGTGGTCAGGCCGCCGCCGAGTCCGATCACGATGAAGCTGGGCATGAGCTGCTGGTACGTGGCGTACTCACCGAGCAGTGCGACGGACCCGATGCCCAGCGCCATCAGCGCCATGGCGAACGACACCGACCGGTGCGCGCCGAACCGCAGGGCAACTCGGTCGGACAGGACCGCGCCGACGACCATCAGCAGTGCCATCGGGACGAAGGCGAGCCCGGCCTCGGTCGGGGAGAACCCGAGGACGTTCTGCAGGTACAGCGAGGTGAAGAAGTAGATCCCGAACAGCCCGAAGGCCCACATCATCACGGCCGCGATGCCGCGGGTGAAGACACGCTCGCGGAAGAGCGACACCGCGACCATCGGCGCCGCCGCACGTCGCTCGACGAGCACGAACGCGGTCGCCAGGACTGCGGCACCGACCAGCGCACCGAGGATGGCCAGCGAGGTCCAGCCCAGCGTCGAGCCCTCGATCAGCCCGTACGTCAGCAGGAACAGCGATCCGGCGGAGAGCACCAGCCCGGGTACGTCCAGACCGCTGACCTCGGACGCGCGCGACTCCCGCAGCACCCATGCCGCCAGCGCCATGGCGGCGACGCCGACCGGGACGTTGATGAAGAAGATCCAGCCCCAGCTCAGGTGCTGGCTGATCAGCCCGCCCAGCAGCGGGCCGACCGCGAGCGCGACACCGCCGACGCCGGCCCAGATGCCGACGGCGCGGGCGCGTTCCTTCAGGTCCGTGAACGTCGCCGAGATGATCGCGAGCGCCGTCGGGGTGACCAGAGCGGCGCCGAGTCCCTGCACGGCGCGGCTGGCGACCAGCAGCTCCACGCTGCCGGACAGCCCGGCCGCCAGTGACGCAACAGTGAAGATCCCGAGTCCTACCAGGAAGATCCGGCGTCGGCCCCATACATCGGCCATCCGGCCACCGGCGAGCAGCAGGCTGGCGAAGACCAGGATGTACGCGCTCACCACCCACTCCAGTCCCGGCACGCTCAGGTGCAGGTCGGTCTGGATCCGTGGGATCGCCACGTTGACGATGTTGTTGTCCAGGTAGGTCATGAAGGTCGCCAGGGCGACCGTCAGCAAGGTGAGCCGGGATCTCGTGCTGTCCATCGAGGACTCCAGTGAGTGGGAGATGTACGTCGTACGCTTACGCCGTACATGTACGTCGTAGAGCCCACCATGGACAGTGTATAGTTGTCAACCGTGAACCCAAGAGCTGCCCGCCGGACCGCCGAGCCGAGCCCGGCTCTGACCCGCGATGCCGTCGTGGACCAGGCCGTCGCGATCGCCGATGCCGAGGGCCTGGACGCCGTCACGGTGCGCCGGGTCGCCCAGGAGCTCGGGGTCACCCCGATGGCGCTCTACTGGCACGTCAGCAACAAGGACGAGCTGCTCGCGGCCATGGGCGACCGGCTGTACGCCCCGCTGTCGGCCGCGACCGACACCGGCGCGCCCTGGCAGGACCAGCTGCGCGAGCTGGCCGACGCACTGCTCGCCGCGATCGTCGCCCACCCGCGGCTGGCCCCGCTGGCCGGTGCGCGCGTCCTCGGCAACGACAACGGTCGCCGCCTGACCGAGACCGCGCTCTCGCTGCTGGAGTCGGCCGGGTTCTCGGTGCCCGAGTCCGCGGTGATCAGCCGGCGGATCCTGCACACGATCCTGACCATGGTCACCGAGCAGGAGAACCTCGGCGCCGGGCTGGGACCCCAGGAGCGCGAGGCGATGGTGCGCGACAAGAAGGCCGCCCTTGCCGCGCTGCCACCAGGGGCGTACCCGCATCTTGTCGCCGCCATCGACGACCTCACCTCGTGCGACGACGAGGTCGCGTACTACTCGTACAGCCTCGACCTGCTCCTGGCCGGCATCGAGCAGCTCGCGTCCCGGACCCCCGCCTGACCCACTGCCCGTTTCTTCCCAAGGGGTCAAAAGGCGCAGTTCAGCTGCACTTATCCGCCCAAGACAGCGATCTTCGTCGCGGCACTGCCGTGTCAGCCGAAGTGCCGACGGCTGTGGAGATCGGGCATCCTCCGGTCCAAGATCGCCGTTTCGGGTCAGATTGTGCAGTTGAACTGCGTTGATCATCCCAAAGGGGTGATCAACGCAGTTCAGTGAGTGTGGGCAGGACCGCCGGGAGTGGTCCGCCGCGGGGGTCAGGCGAACAGGGCGGGCAGGGTGGCCTCGGACGCGGCGCGCAGCTGCTCCAGGGGCCAGGTGACGGATTGCCCGTACGCCGCCTCGAGGGTCAGGCTCGCGCTGTCCGGGGCGACCGTGCCGATCCCCGTCACAGGGACCTGACCGGCACGACACAGCGCGAGCAGCTCGTCGACCCGCTCCGGTGCGACCGCCACGACCGCGCGTGCGGTCGACTCGGAGTACAGGAACACGAACGGGTCGAGATCCTGCGGCACCATGATCACGGCCCCGGCATCCCCGCGCAGCGCCATCTCCACCAATGTCTGCGCAACCCCGCCACCGGACACGTCGTGGGCCGCCGAAAGCACGCCGTCCCGGCAGCCGCGCACCAGGACCTCGGCCAGCGCGCGCTCCGCGGCCAGAGACACCGCCGGCGGGAGCCCGCCGAGGTGGGCGTGCACGACGTGGGCCCACTCCGAGCCGGCCAGCTCATCGCGTGTTTGCCCGAGCAGGAACACCTGATCCCCGTTGCGCCCGAACGCCATCGGGGTACGACGGCTCACGTCATCGATCACTCCGAGCACCCCGATCACCGGGGTCGGATGGATCGCGACATCGCCGGTCTGGTTGTAGAAGCTGACGTTGCCGCCGGTGACAGGGGTGCCCATCTCCAGGCAGGCGTCGGCCAGACCCTGCACCGCCTGGCTGAACTGCCACATGACGTCGGGGTCCTCCGGCGAGCCGAAGTTCAGGCAGTTCGTGACCGCCAACGGCTCCGCGCCGGTCGCCGCGACGTTGCGGTACGCCTCCGCGAACGCGAGCTGGGCTCCGGCGTACGGGTCGAGCAGCGCATACCTGCCGTTGCCGTCGGTCGCGATCGCCACCCCCCGCCCGGAAGCCTCGTCGACCCGGATCATGCCGGCGTCTTCCGGTTGCGCCAGAACGGTATTTCCCAGGACGTACCGATCGAACTGCGAGGTCACCCAGGTCTTCGCAGCCAGGTTCGGCGACGCCACCATCGTCAGGACCGTCTCGCGCAACGCCGCAGCCGTGTCCGGGCGCTCGAGGTGGGCGGGTCCGGACGACTGCAACGCGTCCTGCCACGGCGGGCGCGCGTACGGACGTTCGTACACCGGTCCGTCGTGGGCGACGGTGCGCGGCGGCACGTCGACGATCGTCTCGCCGGCCCACTCGATGACCAGCCGACCCGTGCCGGTGACCTCACCGATGACCGTGGCGCTGACCTCCCACTTGTCGCAGACCGCGAGGAACTCCTCGATCCGTTCCGGGGTCACCACGGCGCACATGCGTTCCTGCGACTCGCTCATGAGGATCTCCTCAGGGCTCAGCGTCGCGTCGCGCAGCGGCACGGTCTCCAGGCGCACGTGCATGCCACCTTCGCCGTTGCTCGCGAGTTCGCTGGTAGCACAGGACAATCCGGCGGCCCCGAGATCCTGGATGCCCTCGACCAGCCCCGCGTGCAGCGCCTCGAGGGTGCACTCGATGAGCAGCTTCTCCATGAACGGGTCGCCGACCTGGACGGCGGGACGCTTGGTCGGCCCACCGTCGGCGAACGTGTCCGACGCAAGGATCGAGGCCCCGCCGATGCCGTCGCCACCGGTCTTGGCGCCGTACAGCACCACGAGGTTCCCGACGCCGCGGGCGCTCGCGAGGTGGATGTCCTGGTGTCGCAGGACGCCGACCGCGAGCGCGTTGACGAGCGGGTTTCCCTGGTACGAGGCGTCGAAGACGACCTCACCGCCGATGTTGGGCAGTCCCAGGCAGTTTCCGTACCCGCCGATGCCCGCGACCACCCCGGGCAGCACCCGCCGGGTGTCCGGGTGGTCGGCCGCGCCGAAGCGCAACGGGTCCATGACCGCGACCGGCCGGGCCCCCATCGAGATGATGTCGCGCACGATGCCGCCGATCCCGGTCGCCGCGCCTTGGTACGGCTCCACGTACGACGGGTGGTTGTGCGACTCGACCTTGAACGTGACGGCCCAGCCGTCGCCGATGTCGACGACGCCGGCGTTCTCCCCGATCCCGACGAGCAGCTTGTCCGTCTGCGGCGCCTTGTCGCCGAACGCCTTCAGGTGCACCTTGCTCGACTTGTACGAGCAGTGCTCGCTCCACATCACGCTGTACATGGCAAGCTCGGCGCTGGTGGGGCGCCGACCTAGGATCTCCCGGATCTGTTGGTACTCATCGGCTTTGAGCCCGAGCTCAGCGTACGGCTGGGGGACCTCGGGTGTGGTCGCTGCTACCGCGACTGTGTCGATGGCGTGGCGGGCTGTGGTCACGTCGTCACGCGCTCACGAGCTGCTGCAGGACCGATGTGAAGAACCGCAGCCCGTCGGTGCTCGGTCCGGTGAGAGCGTCGATGGCGTGCTCGGGGTGCGGCATCAGCCCGACGACGTTGCCCCGCTCGTTGCTGATGCCGGCGATGTCGCGCCGGCTGCCGTTCGGGTTGAGCTCGAGGTAGCGCGCGACGACCTGCCCGTCGCCCTCGAGCCGGTCCAGCGTTGC
>JANWJC010000158.1 GCA_025449595.1 Acidobacteriota bacterium
AGCGCCCGATTCCTGCCCGCCGTGGGTCGCGGCCGTGTCGGTCAGGGCTCGAACCGCGAATCGATTGCGCCCCGGTCGGCTAGCGCGGCGCAGACCAGTGCAGACAGCTCGATCGGTGACCGATCGTCCACGTCGAGCACCACATCGGCCGCGCCGACGTACGCCGGCTCACGGCTGCTCAGGTGCGCCGCCAGCCACGCCTCCGGATCGCCATCGAGCCAGGGCCGTCGCGGATCCTGGGACACCCGCACCAGGATTGTCTCGAGACGAGCCCGCAGGTAGATCACCCACCCGGCCCGGCGCACCAGCGCGAGGTCGTCGGGTCGGTCTGCGACGCCGGCAGCGACACCAGCGACGAACGGCGGCGGATCAAGTGCCTTGCGGTGCAGCTGGCTGGATTCGCGCTCATGCAGCTGGGTGCCTTCCGCTGCCAGCTCGGCGGCCGTACGACCGCTCTGCGCTGTGAGCTCGATATCATTGTCGTACCAAGGGATCTGCAGCCTCGACGCCACGAGCGTGCCGACCGCGGTCTTGCCAGCCCCCATACTCCCGATCATCCAGATCCGCAGCGGCCGTGACGCTTCGTCCGATGTCGCTGGGACCGCTCGAAGGTGTGAGGACACGGGTCGATGGTGCCGTATGTGATCCCGGTTGCCGAAAAGCGCGGTCGACTGCGCCATTCGGGCTACCGCCAGATCCATACACATGATCTCCATAATGTTCGAGGGCCCATCTCGTCCCTAGTCTTTGGCAAACCACGTCGAACTCCGACCCGAGACACCGGGAGTCCTGATGGGCAAGCTGATCCAGAGCCAGCGGATGCGGATGTCGCTCGCCGCAGTCGGCGGCGGGCTCACCGTCGTGCTCATCGGTGCCGGCGCGCTGGCGCTGGCCAGCTCTGCGTCGGCAGGTTCGGCGTCCCCGTCGCCCTCGAAGAGCGGATCGACGGCGACGCCGTGGCCCTCGAAGAGCGGCTCCACGGCGACCCCGAAGCCCGGCCAGCAGGGCCACGGATCCGGTACTCAAGGGCCAGGCCGGCCAGGCTTCGGCCGAGGTTTCGGCGGCGGACTCGGCGCAGGCTTGGGTGGAGTCCTGCATGGCACCGGAGTGGTCAAGAAGGCCGACGGATCCTTCCAGACGATCGCGGTCCAGCGTGGCACCGTCACCGCCGTCAGCGCGACGTCGATCAGCGTCAAGTCGCTGGACGGCTATGTCGCCACGTACATCGTGAACTCGACGACCAAGATCAACGGCAAGAACGGGAAGATCACCGACATCAAGACCGGCGACCAGGTCGGGGTCGAGGCGACCGTGAGCGGCGGCACCTCGACGGCCGTTCGCATCATCGACCTCACCACGGCGATGAAGAACTTCGATCACAAGATGCGTCAGTGGTTCGGCGGGCAGGGTCCGAACGGCAAGCCGAGCACGTCACCGTCGCCGGCGACCAGCGGCACTGCCTGAGGCGACTCCCGGCAGTGCTGGCCGGCCGCTCTCAGATGGTGGCCGGCCAGGACACCCCGATGCCACCGGGTGTCGAGGCCCCGTACCGCGTGATCGCCGCGGCGATGTCCAACGGGCGCAGCTTCGTCCGGCCGGCGATGACCTCGTCGTCGATCAGGTCGGCGGGGACGAGCCAGCTGACCTCGAACTCGATGGCGTCGGGGTCCTTGCCGTACAACGCCTTCGTGGTTCCGTGGTCGGTGGCACCTACCAGGGCGCCCGCCTCCGCGAGCACGCCGGCGATCCGCTCCAGCTCGGCGAGCGTGTCCACCTCCCAGGCCAGGTGATAGAGGCCCACGCTGGTGCGCCCGGCGCCCGACTCGGCGGCCTGCGACCCGATCTGGAACAGCCCGAGGTCATGGTCGTTGGTGCTGCCTGACGCCTGCAGGAACGCGGCCCCCGGCATGCCTACGACCTGTCGAAACCCCAGGGTGCGGGAGTAGAAGTCGACGCTGCGCTCCACGTCACGGACGTACAGGACAGCGTGGTTCAGACGGGTCACGGGCATGACGGCCTCCGGGTAGCAGTTCGTGGGGACATCGTACCCGGATGCAGTTAAACTTTCAACTAAGTGTCAGAGGTAGAGCCCGCCGGCCGCCGGGTCGCTGACCCGCGCCGCGGCCACCGCATGGACATCTCGCTCGCGCAGCAGCAGGTAGTCCACCCCGTGCAGCTCGACCTCGGCGCGGTCCTCCAGCTCGAAGAGCACCTGGTCGCCGGTCTCGATGGTGCGTACGTTCGGGCCGACTGCGACGACCTTGGCCCAGGACAACCGCTTTCCGACCTGCGCCGTCGCCGGGATCAAGATCCCACCGGTGGAACGGCGGTCACCGTCACCGCTGTCGGGCTTGACCAGCAGCCGGTCGTGCAAGAGCTTGACCGGGACGGACCCGTCCGGGCGCGGGGTCGTGTCGGGCACTGTCACAGCCCAGAAGATACGACGATGCCTCGCCGGCGCCCCGCACGGGTGCTGGCGCCTCGGCCCCTCGCCATTCCTGGCCGCCCCTGCAGCTCGCGGCGGTGGCGAGGTGGCGGCGTGGTCGTTGGTGACCTGTGGTCAGCGGCGGCGGCGGCTGCGCAGCATGCAGAGCCCCACGACGACGACGACGGCACCTGCCGTGGCGAGCACCCGCTCGGGGCGGACCCCGCCGTACTGGTCGACGTAGAACGCCTTGGCCTTGGCGAGCTGGCGAGCGGCGACAGCCTTGGGCTTGACGTACGCCTCGAGCTGCTCGATCCGGCCGGTCAGCCGGGCTCGAGTGGCCACCATGTCGGCCTCGATCTGCTCGGGCGTGCGCGTGTCGGGCTGCGTCTCGGTCACCCGAGCACCCTACGGCCTCCCCCGGGCCCCGCGAGCGGGGTACGGCCAGGTCCGAGCCGGGCGGGCCGACGCGGCGCGCGGTCCCGGCGGTTGCCAGGATGGGGCGAGTCCGCCACCGACCGC
Source organism: Acidobacteriota bacterium (assembly GCA_025449595.1). GTDB lineage: Bacteria > Actinomycetota > Actinomycetes > S36-B12 > CAIYMF01 > JAFIHG01. Next base: position 2,948 of record JANWJC010000158.1, read on the forward strand.
AAGGAGTCGCTATGAGCCCATCTCGTCTGTCCGCCGGTGACAAAGCGCCGGCGTTCGCGCTGCTCGACGACACCGGAGCAACCGTGAAGCTCGCGGACTTCGCCGGTCGCCGGGTGGTGCTGTATGCGTACCCTGCGGCGATGACGCCGGGTTGCACGACCCAGGCCTGCGACTTCCGGGACTCCCTGGACTCGTTGAACGCCGCAGGGTTGAGCGTCGTGGGGATCTCGCCCGACAAGCCGGAGAAGCTGGCGAAGTTCCGAGAGCGCGACGGCCTGACCTTCCCGCTCGTGTCCGACGCGGACAAGGCCGTGCTGACGGCGTACGGGGCGTACGGCGAGAAGCAGCTGTACGGCAAGACCGTGACCGGAGTGATCCGCTCGACGTTCGTGATCGACGTCGACGCCAAGGGCAAAGGCGTCATCGAACGGTCCCTTTACAACGTGAAGGCCACCGGCCACGTCGCCAAGCTACGCCGCGACCTGGGGCTCTAGCAGTCCGGTCAGCCCGGACCCCTAGCGACGGCGCTCGACCGGGGTTCACCGGCGTTTGAGCGATCGACCCTGGGTTCACCGGCGTTTGAGCGACGACACGCCGTACGAGAGCCGGTTTTCTCGATCAAACGCATGTGAACCTGGGCCTGGGCGATTAAACGCGAGTGAATCTGGCCCCGCCGAGATCGAACGTTGGTGAAGTCGCTGCCCCTGGGACATACGCTGAGGCATTCGCACGCGGGAGTGGCGGAACAGGCAGACGCGCCAGACTTAGGATCTGGTGTCTTAACAGACGTGAGGGTTCAAGTCCCTTCTTCCGCACCAGTGTCGTGCAGGTCAGAGGCATGATCTGACCTCCCTGACCTGCTGTCGGAAGCACGACCACAACAGAGTGAGCGCGCATTTTGCGTGCATCAGATTCTGCCAGTGCACGGGCAAGCCCGTCTGCCGATCGCGGTTAGCACCTCACCCAGACGATCCGGCACCAAGCTCGCAGTGGCTGCGGATGAGTCTCGTCATCGCCCGGGTCTGCACGTTCCTCGGATCGAGCCAGTCGCGACCGCTCGCTCGGCCAGGTTCAGGCGCGCTGAGCCCGGTTCACGTCGGGCCGGGTCTGGCGTTTCATCAGGCCGCGATGGGTGTGTACTCGTGTCGGGTGGTGGCGGGTATGGAGTAGAAGCTTGCCCAGGTTTCGGGCGTCATGGTGAGGATGCCGGGTAACCGAAGGCCATGGTGACGACGGCCCAGACTGTGGGGACGGGACAGGTGCCGGGTTGCGCCGCGCGACGGAGCAGGTGTGCGAGCCCGAGCGCCATCGGCACGGTGAGGATCGCGGACAGAGTTCCAGGACAAGTTGTTCCAGGGCCCACGGTGCCGGTCCGGACACCTGCCTAAGACGATCCAGTTGTCCTCGGAACAACACCCAGGCTCAGGAGAAGTCTCTCCTGAGCCTGGGTGTTGTGAGGCGCGCGAGGTCGCGGGCATCCTCGTCAACAAGGTTGAACAGGTCCGGCATGCATGCATTGGTCAGTTGTCACCACGACGTGACACCGGCTCAGCTACCTACTCGGCGAGCTCGCGTCCGTGTGCGATGAGCGCCCAGATGACAACGACGCAGGTCGCGATGATGATCACTGACCAGATCGGGTAGTAGGGCAGCCAGAGGAAGTTCGCTAGCGCGACGAGCGCAGCCAACACCACACCGACCATCCGCGCCCAGAGAGCACCTCCGACCAAGGCCATCCCGGCCAGGATCACGACAATGCCCAAGATGAGGTGGATCCACCCCCAGGTCGCCACGTTGAACTTGTAGACGTAATCGGCGGTGACCACGTAATAGTCCTGCTTGAGAACCGCCGCGAGACCCTGGAACGCCTCGAACGCCCCGAGGACGATCATCATGATCGCGGCGAAGATTGTGAATCCGCCAGCGACAACCCTTCGACTTTCTCCCACCGTCGTCCTCCGATTTTAGTAGGTGACTGAAGACTATTCGCCCTTCAGCCTCAACACCGTCGATTGGGACGCGTTGAGTCGGTGCGCCGACACCACACGCCCGCGATTCGACCGAGGGAAAGCGTACAGCGATCCAGGCCTCCAGCAGCGCAATTGTGTTGGTGGCGAGGCGCGGCATGGGGGCGAGTAGGCTTCCCGAGAGCAGCCGCAGCCAGCAGAGGGCGGCGCCGGCCGGTCACTGGTGGCCGCGACCCTGCCGAGCCGTGCAAGCGCGACGTAGGCGCTGTTGCCGGCAGTGCCGGCAAGAACCACGCCGGGTGGACGTCATTCCCGGCGGGTGATGCGCGCGGAAGGGTGGTCGAGCATCCTCGCATTCTGGCCAGTGACGGAGCGAGGTGGCTTACGATTCCCAGGTACTGCCTATGATTCTCCGTAGACGGGTGATGGGGCTCCGGCGGAGCCACTGACAGGCTCCGAGTTTCTCGCACAGGGGTTGGAGTAAACCATTCATAACAGACGAGTAACAGCGTGTCAGCTGGTTCTGGTTGTCGGCACACTGACCCTCCTCGTGGGGTGCAATGCCGGGTCCGGGCTTCCGATCGAGCCGACACGCACGGCATCGGGCATTCCCTCGCTCTCGCGGCCTCCGACGCAGACGGAAACTCCGACTCAGACTCCGACGGAGACGCCGACTCAGAGCGTGACTCAAACTCCGACGGAGACGCCGACTCAGACTCCGACACCGACTCCCACCCGGACAGCAACTTCGACGCCGACGCCGACGCCAACCCCGACGCAGACCCCGACCCCGACGCAGACTGCCACCCCGACCCCGACTGCCACTCCGTCAGAGAGCGCGATCTCCGCGGTGCCCGCTTCGAGCGTGTCAGCGACGCCGTCCTGGGTCTGGTGGTTGCTGGCGCTCCTGCTGCTGGCAGCACTCATCGGCATCCCGTTGTGGCTTCGGGCCAGGGGGCGAGAGCAGCGGTGGACTGCGGAGTTCGACGCCGCAGCTGCGGAGGTGACGTGGCTGTGTCGCACGGTGATCCCGCAGCTTCAGCAGCAGTCGCCGAGCACGCAGGTGGCAGGGGGTTGGGCGGTCGCGCTGCCACGCGTCGTCGCGGCCGAGGACAAGCTCACCGCGCTGGAATCCTCGGCGCCTGACCAAGACCACGCCGCGCGGGCCCGCGTCGTACGGGACGGGTTGCGAAGCGCCCACACCCGCCTCGACTCGGTCGCCCAGTCCG
>JANWJC010000159.1 GCA_025449595.1 Acidobacteriota bacterium
AGGAAGGCGGCGTTCTGGGCGTCCGGCCAGGAGGACTGCTTGACGGCGACGACGCCGGCAGAGCGGTTCACGTAGACCATCTGGCCGTGGATGCCCAGGCACAGCTGGATCTCGCCGTCGCCGTACGGGATGAACCAGAACTGGTTGTGGTACCAGCCTCCAGGCAGGTAGACCTCGTTGTCCGACTCCGCGAACGCCGCCCGGACGTCGGCGGTGGGGTGCCGGCTCTCGTCGAGCCAGGCGCGTGGGAGGACCTGCCTGCCCTCGACCTCCCCGTCGTCGAGGAGCATCTGACCGAACCGCGCCAGGTCTCGTGCGGTCGTGGACATCCCGCCGTCGTGGATCGCTGAACCCACTGCGTCGCAGGTGATCTCAGCGTCCGCCTCGGCGCCGACCGGTTGCCAGACCAAGGTGGAGATGAGCTCGGCCATCCGGATCCCGCTGGCCCGCTCGCACACCCAGCCCAGCATGTCGGTGTCAGCGGAGCGGTAGACGAAGGCTTCTCCGTGCGGGCCGGACGTCCCCAGGCTCGCCAGATAGTTGTACGCGCCCACCGGGTCCCCGGACTTGATCGGGCGCCAGCCCATGGACCGCTCCATGACGCGGACCTCGGCGTCAGGCGACGTGTACGTCTCGCGGAAGGCGACGCCGGTGCGCATGTCGAGCACGTCGCGCAAGGTGGCCCCGGCATAGCCGGATCCGGCGACCTCGGGAACGTAGGCGGTCACGAGGGCAGCCGGATCCAGGGTGCCGTCCGTCACGAGCAGCGCGGCCACCGTGCCGACCACCGACTTGGTCACCGACATGAGCAGATGCCGGGTGCTCGGGAGCATGCCCTCCCAGTACTGCTCGGCGACGATGGCGCCGTCGTGCAGCACCACCAGCGCGTCCGTCCAGGTGCTGGCCATGACGTCCGCGACGGTGCCCGCGGTCCCGTCCAACCGGGTCAGTCCCAAGCCGCCGAGTTCGCGGTGGGCATCAGGCAGCTCCCGCGGTGAGCCGGAACGGGCCCGGATCACCTGGCTGGGAAGCAGCTCGCGCATGTGCCGGAACGCCCAGCGCTGGTTCGGTGCGTCCTGCCAGTTGGCGAGCGAGACAAGGGTGTCGGGTTCCGGCGGGTAGCCAACCATGCGCCTGCCGGCGGACAGCTCGACATCCTGCTCCGTCGCCGCATTCTGTGGGTCTGTCGACGGATCACCCTCAGCCGCAGTCGTCGCTGGTTCGGCTGTGGTCTGGTCGAGCGTCATGGCACCGACTGTACCGAGGGGGCGGGCCCGGCCGACGCAGCGTGAGCGCGTGAGCCGGCCGAGGTGTCGGTCACACGGGCGCCACTAGAGTCTTGGGCCATGGCGCCAGGCGAGCAGGGGGTGAGCCTGCCGACGGCCATCACCTTGGGCAACTGGCAGGACCCGCCCTTCAACCGCAGTGCGTTCTGGCAGACCCGGGAGCTGTTGCCGACCCACCGCGTCGGCCGTGGAGACGGCCCGGTCCGCGACCTTCCGGTCGGCACCTCAGGCGCGGATCCGATGGCCGTCGCGGTGCGCCGGGCCGACGGGACCGAGGCCACCGTCGGGGATGTGATGGCCGACACGTACACCGACGCCTACGTCGTGCTGCAGGACGGGGAGCTCGTCGGGGAGTGGTACGCGCCGCAGGGCGGGCCGGACCGGCCGCACGCGCTCATGTCCGTCACCAAGTCCGTCGTCGGCTGTGTTGCCGGGAACCTCGTCGAGCAGGAGCTGCTCGAGACGCAACGACCGGTCACCGACTATGTGCCGGAGCTGCTCGGCAGCGGTTACGCCGGTGCATCGGTCCGCGACGTCCTGGACATGCGGACCGGGGTCAGGTTCCGCGAGGACTACACCGATCCGGACGCGGAGTTCGTCGCCCTCGACGAGTGGATCGGGTGGCGCCCGGCGGACACCGAGGAAGCGCCTCGCGGGCTGTACCGCTACCTCGCGACGCTGGGCGCCGACGGCAGCTCCGGCGGCAACTTCCGATATCGGTCGACCGACTCCGACGTCCTGGGCTGGGTGTGCGAGCGGGCCGGCTCCGAGCGCATGGCGAACTTGATGTCAGCGCTCGTCTGGGCCCCCATGGGAGCGGAGACCGATGCGGATCTGCTCTGTGACGGGGTCGGCACCGCTGTGCACGACGGCGGCCTGGCAGCGACGGCGCGGGACCTGGCGCGCTTCGGCCAGCTGCTGCTGGACAACGGCTCGGTCCCGAGGGCGGACGGCGAGCCGCGCGGCGTCGTACCGTCGCGGTGGCTGCGGCAGGCGTGGGGGGTGGACTCCGACCTGCGCACCGCGTTCGCCGCCACCCCGACCGAGCTCACGTTTCCGGGCGGCTGGTACCGCAACCAGTTCTGGTTCCGGCCGGGGGAGTACGGAGATGTGTTGCTGTGCTTGGGGATCTTCGGTCAGATGGTCCACGTCTGTCGGAGGACCAGGACAGTCTGCGTGAAGCTGTCGACCTGGCCGAAACCGCAGGACCCGTTCTTCTTGTACGACACCTGCGCCGCCTTCGACGCCGTCGGTGGCGCCCTGGCCGGACGGGAGCGGTCCCAGGGGTGGCGGGGTCTGCCGGGCATCGTGGCCGGGCTCAGCCGAGCCGGTGGTGACGAGCCCACTCGGGATCACGGACAGTGATAGCGGACGCCCCGACGGCGCTGCCGTATCACCTTCCCCGCTCGCCATGATGGCCTAGCCTGAGGCAGCCAACGCACTGGACCCCGGAGGCGCACGTGACAGCGACAGCAGAGCCGGTCGTACCGAAGCGGCGCCACCTGAACGGCATCTCGGAGATCCGGACCTACTTTCGTACGAACCGGCAGCCCATCTACTTCGTCGGGCCGACTGCGTTCAACCTGCTGGGGATCGACCGGTGGGTGCGCAACTTCGAGTACGTCGCGTACTACGACTCCTGGGACGGTGCCCACCCCCGGGTGTTCACCCCGAAGAACAAGCCGTTCGTCAAGTTCGAGTCGAGTGAGCAGATCAACAACTACCTGCTGCGCGACCCCGAGGTGCAGGGGTACTTCGCCCGTCGCGGCGGGGTCCCGATGGTCGCGATGGTCTTCTTCGACGAGGAGACCGAGGAGATCTGCCGCGAGCTGGGGTATGACCTGATCCTGCCGCCGGACTCGCTGCGCCGGCGGCTGGACTCCAAGATCGTGACCACGCAGCTGGGAAACGAGGCCGGGGCGCCCTCGGTGCCCAACGTCCTGGGGCACGCTGACTCGTACGGCGAGCTCGACGTGCTGTCCATCTCCAACGGGCTCGGCAGCGACCTGGTCGTGCAGACGCCGTACGGGGACTCCGGCAAGACGACGTTCTTCATCGCGTCGGAGGCCGACTGGGACAAGTTCGCGGACGACATCATCGGTCAAGAGCTCAAAGTCATGAAGCGCATCAACAACAAGGCCGCTGCCGTCGAGGCGTGCATCACCCGGCACGGCACGATCGTCGGGCCCTTCATGACCGACCTCACCGGCTACCCCGAGCTGACTCCCTACAAGGGCGGCTGGTGCGGGAACGACCTGTTCCCCGAGGCGCTGTCCGAGGAGCACCGGGCGACCGCCATCGCGCACGTGCGCAAGCTGGGGGACCGGTTGGCACAGGAGGGCTACAAGGGGTTCCTGGAGATCGACGTGCTCATCGATCTCGACACGGACGAGGTCTACCTCGGCGAGCTCAACCCGCGGATCTCCGGTGCCTCGTCGATGACGAACGTGACCGCCGGTGCGTACGCCGACGTGCCGCTGTTCCTGTTCCACCTGTTGGAGTTCATGGACGTGGACTACACGGTCGACGTCGAGGAGATCAACGAGCGATGGCGCGAGCTTGCCGCGGTGGACGTCTGGGCGCAGCTGATCATGAAGGAGACCGTCGACTCTGTCGAGCGGATCATCACCGCGCCACGGACCGGAACCTATCGACTGGCCGCTGACGGCACGCTCAGCTTCACCCGGGTCACGAACGACTGGCACGAGATAACCCAGGAGGACGAGGCATTCTTCCTTCGGGTGTACGCCGCCGACGACTACCGCTTCAAGGGCGCCGACCTCGGCATCCTGGTGACCAAGGGGCGGATGCAGACAGCTGACGGGCTGACCGAGAGGTGCCGTCAGTACATCGCGGGGATCCGCGCGGACTACCTTTCCGAGCCGATGGACAAGCCGCCGCCGGTGCTGCCGACCGTCTACGTCAAGTAGCACCGGCCGCCGTCGGTCGCCGGCCTGCTGACCTCAGTAGTGCCAGACGAGGCAGAACGGGTGCCCGGCGGGATCGGCGTAGACGCGGAACTTGTCCCCGCCGCCGGGTAGTGGCCGGGCCCCGAGCGCCAGCACCTGCTCCTGCGCGACATCGATGTCGTCCACGTCGATATCCAGGTGAACCTGTTGCGGATACTGCGGATCCGGCCACCGGGGGGGCAGCAGGTCTGGCGCGAGCTGGAAGGAGAGCCGAGCACCGTCGGGGGAGGTGAGGTCGACCCAGTCGGGTTCCTCATCGGTCACCGGCCAGCCCGTGATCGCCGAGTAGAACTCGGCGAGCAGGCGCGGCTCGGGGCAGTCGATCACTGTGGAGTACAGGCGTCCGATCATGGGCACCACCTTGCCGCAACATTCACCAGGCTGCAGCCAGGGCGCCGATGCCCGAGCTCCCTTCGGTGGCAACGCGGCCCGGCAGGTCGTGCACCGCGGCCGGAACGACCCGCCTGTCCGGTGGGATGATCAGTCGGTGTCGAGCGGAGCCGTGGCGTGACCGAGCCAGAAGGGCGTGTCGTCTGCTCGTCCCGCGGCTGCCGGGCGACGTCGACGTGGGCGCTCGTGTGGAACAATCCGCGGCTGCACACGCCGGACCGGGAGAAGGTCTGGACCGCCTGCAACGAGCACCGGACAACGCTGAGCGAGTACCTTGCCCTGCGCTCCTTCCTCATCCGGGTGGAGCCACTCGAACGAGGAGAGGAACAGTCGTGACTGCTACCGGGAGCGTCGGCTCTGCGACGGTCGACGTGCTGACCGTGGGGTACGCCGAGGAACGGGTCGCCGGCACCGTCACGCTGATACGCGACGGCGCGCTGGTGATCGTCGTCGACCCGGGCATGGTGGCGCACCGATCGGTCATCCTCGACCCGCTCGGGGCGCTCGGGGTCACGCCCGAAGCGGTCACCGATGTCGTCCTCAGTCACCACCACCCCGATCACACGATCAATATTGCGTTGTTCCCGAACGCGAAGGTGCACGACTTCGCGACCACGTACGAGGCCGACATCTGGACGGATCGCGAGCCCGGGGCCTTCGATCTCGGTGATTCGGTGCGCCTGCTCCCGACGCCCGGTCACACGGATCAGGACCAGAGCACGATCGTGCGTACCGAGAGCGGGATCGTCGTGCTCACCCACCTGTGGTGGACGGCCGAGGGGCCGGCCGACGATCCCTTCAGCCACGATCGAGCACAGCTGCGAGCCTCTCGCGAGCTGGTGCTCGAGCTGGCGCCCTCGCTGATCGTGCCCGGCCACGGAGCCGCATTCCGACCGGATCCGACCACGCCGATCTGAGGACGCCGGCCCGGTCGTCAGCCCGGGTGGTAGCGCTCTCCGACGGGGACCTCGACGGCGAGGGTGTTGCCGGGGCCGGGGAGCGGGCACGTCCACATGGGGGAGTAGGCGCACGACGGCTGGAAGCTGAAGTTGAGGTCCACCACCAGGGCGTCGGACATACCGCCGAGATCGGCGCCCTTGATGCTGTCCCAGACGTAGCGGCCGCCCTGGTAGGACGTCGCAGCGCGGTCGCGTACCGGTAGGAAGATCCCGCCGCCGTACGCCTGCAGCCACCAGACGTCCAGGGTGCCGAGCCCCGGCAGGCTGACCCGTCCGATCCGCAGCAGGTCGACGGCCGGCTCGTCCCCGGCGTCGACGGTCCGAGTCAGGGGATCGACGGGCTCCACCGGCACGACGAAGCGGTAGGCGGGGTCGTACCCGGCGACGTCAGCTCCGCCGTAGCCGGCGCGGTCGCTCGCCGGGATGGGCGATGCGGGGTGGCCGCGCAACAGGTTGTCGCGCCCTCGGCGCCACAGCTGGTGGGCGGTGGGTGGGTCCGGCTCGGCACGGACCGCGGCATAGAGGGCGCCGACCCGGCGCCGCCAGTCTGCGACATCGAGGTGCTCCATCCCCGCAGTGTTGCCCAACACGCAGCGAAGGGACAGACCAGCTCGGTCTGTCCCTCCGCTGGTGGGGGGGTTACTTCGCGGCGAAGTACAGGAACAGGTTCGTCGGGATCGTCGCCGTCACGTTCTTGTCGTGGTGACGCTGCAGCCACTCGATGTAGTTGTAGCTGCCGACCTGGTGGATTCGGTTGTACGTCGCGGGGTTGGTGACGCCGACGACGTACACGTCCCACCACTCGGCCTTGTGGTGGTTCTTGTCCGTGATGAAGTGGTCGTGACCGGGGGTCTGGAAGTTCTGCAGTGCCGGCAGCAGGGCCGCGGCGGTGGTCTTGAAGATCGGCGCAAGGGCGCCGGCGAGCCGTGTTAGGTCGAGCGTCGCGGGGTGGTCGATGCAGACGAGCTTGGACGGGCAGTCCATCTTCATGGCCGGCACGTTGAAGCCCAGTGGCACGGTGATGACGAGCGGGTCGTGCTGCGCTGCAGGTGCGTAGTGCCATATCTGACCGACCTCGCACTTGGTGGTCGATGCTGCCGGAACGCTTGGGTCGCACCAGTATCCGTGGGTGTACGTGAACTGCGACCGGCTGTTGTGGAAGCTGCCGTCGGTGATGCCAAAGCCGTTCTGCCCCCTGTTCGGCATCGCGGCCATCGCACTCGAGCTCATGGACGCGGTGGCGGCTGACTGGGTGTCGGCCGATGCGGTCGTGCGGGTTGCGGCCTGAGCGGCCCCGAGCCCGCCGGCGACCACGACCGCTGTGGTGATGGGCAGCGCCCACCGAACCCAACGCTTGGCCCTGATGGATCGTGCAGAGGACATGGCCCTCTCCGTTCTGTTGGGGTGGAGTTCCGGAGCGGGGATGCCGCTTCGGGTTGCGAGGCCGATGACGGTCCGGCCGCACAGCAGAGGTTCGGAGCCGGTGGGCTGTCGGTTTGGTCGCGTACCGAGATCGGCTCGCAGTGTCCGCAAAGTTGTTGCGGGGACTAGGCGATTGCCGTCGCGATCAGGTCGCAGGGCGTGTCACGCTGCAGCATCGTCACGCGAGCGTGGGCGTGCGCGAAGTGCCGACGGTGAGGGGACGAGGGTCAGGAGGCTCGGGTCAGCACGGGAGTCGGTTCCGTGGTGGTGGCCGTGACCGCGGCGGCGATCGGTCGCGTGTTCGCATCCGTTGGTTCCGGCGACGTGAGGCGAGGGACGCCGAGCAGGCACAGCGCGAACAGGATGAGCAACGGTGCGCTGCCGGGATCGGTCGCGCGGCCGGAGAAGATCTCGCCGAAGGCTTGGCCCACCAGGCCGGCGACGACGGCGACGGCGATCCCCGCGATGGCGGCAACGACGCGCGCCCTGCCTTCGGTCACTGCGGCTAGCCCGATCGCGCCGCAGAGCAGCGCGAGCCCGATGACGCCGGTCATCCCGGC
>JANWJC010000160.1 GCA_025449595.1 Acidobacteriota bacterium
ATCTGGTCCTCCGACAGTTCGTACTTGTGCCGGCGCACTGTCTGGTCCATCGCCATCTGCTCCATCTCTCGCTGCCCGGCCACCACGGCCGGTGTCCCGACGCTACCGAGCGCGTCGCGCGAAAGCACCCGGTTGCACGGGTTCGTCCACCGGCGCAGACCGCGCCGGGCCGGTCGTCGGTGCCACCGGCCAGAATGGGCAGCGATGACGACGGTACGGATGCTGGCCACCGACCTGGACGGCACGCTGCTGCGCCCGGACAACACCGTGTCGGCTCGTACGGTCGCCGCCCTTGCCGCCGCCCGCGAGATCGGGTTCCCGGTGGTCTTCGTGACGGGCCGACCGCCGCGCTGGATGCCGGACGTCGTGGCTGCCACCGGCCACGGCGGCGTCGCGGTGTGCGCCAACGGCGCCCTTCTCATCGACCAGGACGCCGGGACGGTGCTGGCAGCGCACCCGCTCGCCGCCGACGTGGCGCTCGACGTCGCGCGGGCGCTGACGGTCACGGTGCCCGGTGCGACCTTCGCGGTGGAGTACGTGCCCTCCGGCGACGTCCGCAGCATCACGCAGGGCTCGGGCCGGCCGACGGTCGGCTACTCCCCGGGCTACCGGCCGCGGCTGCCGCCGCGGCACGACCCGCTCGTCGGCTCGCTGGCCGAGCTGGTCGAGGCCGACCCGGTCGTCAAGCTCCTGGTTCGCGGTCCGGCCGGAGGCAGCGCCGACGAGCTGCTGGCCCTGGCGACCGCTCTGGTCGGCCACCGCGCCGAGATCACCCACTCCAGCCCGGACGACCCCCTGCTGGAGATCAGTGCACCCGGGGTGAGCAAGGGCACGACCCTGGCCTGGCACGCCGCGCGGCTCGGGCTCGCCGCCGAGCAGGTCGCCACGGTCGGGGACATGCCCAACGACGTGCCCATGCTCAGCTGGGCCGGCACCTCGTACGCGGTCCGGGGCGCGCATCCCGCGGCGCTGGCGGCCACCAGCGGCCGGGTCCTGCCGCCGGAGGACGACGGAGTGGCGCGGTTGCTCGAGGCGTTGCTGGAGCTGGCGGTGGTAGCCGGACCGCACCCCGGCGAACCCATCGGCGCACTCAACGAGGCCCCCCAGCCCCTCCAGTGACTTCGGCACACCAGTCACACCAGCACCTGTGAATAACCTGTGGACCTCTTGGTTCCCCCTATGACTGATGTCATATTCGTCCCCATTCGGCCGAAACTCGGACGTTGTTGTGGAAATTCGGGCCGTCGTCTGCCATCGTCCTCAGGTCGTGCGGCGTGCTCGCACGGCACTGCTTAACCGGCGGGGTCGTCCCGCCGGGCCGGGGACCCACTTCCTGGGGCGAATCAACGTCCTGCGCTGACCGTTGGCGCAGCACGTAGTAGGGCACCTCTCGCGCCCGAGCCCGTCAGCTAACCCGGTAGGCCTCGAGAGGAGAAATAGCTCTTGTTCCGTCATGCCCGCCACCGGGTAAGCCCCGTGGCCCTCATCCCGACCACGGCCCTGCTGACCGGTTCGCTGGCAATCGGGCTGCTCGTCGCCGGTCCGGCCAGCGCGGCGACCGCCGCCGACGCCACCACGACAGCCGTCGCAACAGCGCCGGTCGCCGTGATCCGCACCGCTGCCGCCGCGGACGTGGCACGCACCGCAGCCGTGGCCAAGGCCGCCGCCGCCAAGGCGGCCGCTGCCCGTGCCGCTGCTGTCAGGGCGGCTGCAGTCAAGGCTGCTGCTGCCCGTGCGGCAGCCGTCCGCGCTGTTGCAGCACGCCAGGCCGCGGTCCGCAGCAAGGTCGTCCGCCTCGCGCTGTCGAGGGTCGGACACTCGCGCTACGTCGCCGGTGCCGCCGGCCCGACGCGCTTCGACTGCTCCGGCCTGGCCCTGTGGGCCTGGCGCCTCGGCGCCGGCAAGAGGCTGCCGCACTACTCCAAGGCGCAGGCCCAGGTGACCCGCCACGTCGCGCGCGCGAACCTGCGCCCCGGCGACCTGGTGTTCTTCTTCCGCCACGGTGCCCACCACGTGGCCATCTACATCGGTGGCGGCCGCATGGTCGGTGCTGCCAACCCGCGGGCCGGCATCCGGGTCGACTACGTGTTCCGGGGCTGGTACGGCGCCCACTACAGCGGAGCCGGTCGCCTGTTCTGATCGGTACGACGCTCCTACGACCAAGCCCCTCGCCCTCACCGGCGGGGGGCTTCGTCGTGCGGTCCGACGGGCTCAGGCGCCGCCGGGGTCCGGGGACTGGCTGGCGGGGTGGGCGGTGACGAACGCCTCGATCGCCTGCCCGCTCACCTTGGCGCAAAACTGCCGGTAGCCGGCGTCCGTGCCCCAGTGCGACATCGCGATCATGGCGCCGCCGGCGAAGCGGCCCCTCGTGACGTCCCAGGGGGCGGCGATGAACTTCGGGTCGTCCACCCGGATCCGGTTCGCCAGGGCGTCGAGCTGAGCCTGCTCGTCGCTCGAGAGGGTCGGGTCGTACCACAGGATCGTGTAGCCGTGCTGCAGGTTCAGGACCAGCTGCTCGACCTGCGGCACGTCGCTGTTGGCGTAGAACGGCAGGTTCGGGAACACCGGCATGGCGAAGGTCTTCCCCGAGCTCGGCGGGGTGGTGGCGTAGTCCACGTGGGTGACGTCCGGTGACGAGGTCCCCGGCCCGACCCGTACACCGGCGTCGAAGATCGGATCGGTGATCACCGGCTGGCATCCGGCCTGGGCCCGGGGGACCCCGAACGTGCTCGGATCTCTCGTCGACGCCCCGCTCGCGTTGCGGATGACCGCAGCGGCGCCGGTGCCCAGGACGAGCACCACGATCAGAGCACCCGTGACGCGGTGCACGAGGCGGCGCTTGCGCGGATCAGCACCAGCGGGCTCGTCCGGCTGACCCTCGTCCACCGGCTGCTCCTCCCGCTGGTTTCCCGCGACTGCTCGTCGATGGCCTGACCCGTCCACGCTCAGGTGCGGCGCACCGCCGCCAGCCACGATGCTGCGTCGGCGAAGTCGGCGTCGGTCACCCCGCCTCGCAGCAGCGGTGCCCGGCCGTCGTGCCGGGGGTAGGAGCCCAGGAAGCGTACGTCGGCGCAGATCCGGTGCAGGCCGGCCAGCGCCTCCCCGACCCGGGAGTCCAGGACGTGGCCCTCGAAGTCCACGCTGAAGTAGTAGTCCCCCAACGCCTTCTTCGTGGGCCGGGACTCGATCCGGGTGAGGTTGACCCCGCGGACCGCGAACTCGGTGAGGATCTCCAGCAGCGCACCGGGGTGGTCCTCGCGCATGAACAGGCACAGCGTGCTCTTGTCCGCTCCGGACTGCGGTGGCGGCGGTCCGGGACGGCCCACCAGGACGAACCGGGTCCACGCCTCCTCGTTGTCCCCGATGCCGTCGGCGAGCACGTCGAGGCCGAACGCCTGACCGGCGGCAGCGGACGCGATCGCGGCGTCCAGGCCAGACCCCTCGTCCCACAACGCCTCCGCCGCTCCGGCCGTCGATCCGGTGAGCACGATCTCGGCGCCAGGGAGGTTCGCCGCCACCCAGTCGCGGCACTGCGCCTGGGCGTGGGGATGGGTACCGATCGTGCGTACTGCCTCGATCGCCGTCCCCGGGCGGGCCAGCAGCGCGAAGCGCACGGGGATGGCGATCTCCCCGATGATGACAAGCGGTTCGCCGAACGCGAGGTCGTCGACGGTCGTGGGCACGACGCCCTCGATGCTGTTCTCCAGCGGTACGAGGGCAGCGGTCGCGACGCCGGACCGTACCTGGTCCAGCGCTGCACCGACATGGGCCGCCGGCAGCAGCTCGGCCCCCTGGCTCTCCGGGAGCGCGAGCAGCGCTGCCTCGGCGAACGTTCCTCGTGGCCCGAGGAATGCGTAGACCGGTGTCACGCCGCGACCCCGCGCAAGGCGTAGGAGACCGCCTGCAGCTCCTCCGGGGACAGCGCCGCGTCGCCGGTGCCCGACTTGACTCCCTTGATGTACGAACGGGTCTCGGTGCGTCCGTGGATGCTGGTGAGCACCAACCCGTCGCCGGAGTCGTCCAGCAGCGCGGCCGAGAACGACAGTCGCCCGCCGAGGTCGCCGAACGCGTCGTACCTGACGACGCTGACGTGGCGCAGCGCATCGGACAGCTCGCTGCGCGTCTGCTCGAGTGCGGTCGCGAACCCGGCGACCTGCTCGCGCAGTCCCTGGACCTGTTCGGTGGTCCGGGCCGCCGCCGCGACGAACGACTGCTCGTCGTCGCCGGCCTGCAGGAGCACGTAGTCACGCTTCATCCGGCGGATCTTCACCAGGCCGACCAGTGCCAGCAGCAGGGCAACGGCTCCCAGTGCCACGCCGACGATCACCAGGACGTCGCGCGCTGTGGGGTCGAGGGACACGGCGTCAGGGTAGTCGGCTTCGCTGGATGATCCGCGCCACCACCACGGCTCGGCGCCACTGGTCCGGTGGTTCGTGTTGGATGATCTCGTGTCCGCGACAAGCCTTCCCGCCGCGATCGCGTGCCTCGTTCTCGGGTTGGCGATCGTGCTCGGTGTGTTCTCCTCGATCCTTCGGACACTCGTCGTGCCGCGCGGGGTCCCGAGCCGGCTCTCGCGCGGCGTGCTGCGCACCACCATGGCCGTGTTCCGGACCGCGGCCCGGCGCGCCGGCAGCTACGTGGGGCGTGACCGAGTCCTGGCGTACGCGGCGCCACTGTCCCTGATCCTCACCCTGCTGACCTGGCTGGCCTTGCTGTTCATCGGATATGCCTTGATGCTGTTTGCGTTCTCCACGCTGAGCTGGGCCTCGGCACTGCGCGAAGCAGGCTCGAGCCTGTTCACGCTCGGGTTCGCGAGCACCGACCGCGGGCAGCTCACCGCCCTGGACTTCCTCGCAGCGCTGACCGGGCCGCTCGTCGTCGGCCTGCTCGTCGGATATCTGCCGAGCATCTACGGGTCCTACAACCGGCGCGAGGTCGAGGTCGCGATGCTGCACTCCCGGGCCGGTGAGCCGAACTGGGGTCCTGAGCTGCTGGCGCGGTTCTCGGTGGTGGCCACGGTCGAGGAGCTGCCGGGTCTGTGGATCGCGTGGGAACGCTGGGCCGCCGACGTGTCCGAGAGCCACGTCAACTATCCGGTCCTGACGTACGTACGGTCCGCCCAGCCCATGCGCAACTGGCTCATCTCGCTGCTCGCGGTGATGGACTCCGCCGCCATGGATCTGGCCCTGAACCCGCAGCTGTCCCAGGGTCCGGCGCGGTATGCCCTGCGCGAGGGATTCGTGGCCATCCGCGACATCGCACGCGCCGAGGGTCTGGCCGCACCCGACGACCCGGACCCGACCCAGCCGATCGACGTGACCCCCGAGGAGTTCGCCCGGGTCTGCGCGATGCTCGCCTCGGTCGGCTACCCGATGGCCCGCACCCCTCAGGAGGCGTACCCGGACTTTCGCGGGTGGCGGGTCAACTACGAACGCAGTGCCTACGCGCTCGCGAGCCTGATCGACGCCGTGCCCGCTGCCTGGAGTGGTCCACGCCACCCGGCGCAGGACACCATCTACCCCAGGCGCCCCCCGAACCGCACGCCGGGCGATCCCGGTGCCTCGAAGGACAAGTACCCCGACCCGGCGGGCCCTGGTCCGGACGCTCCAGCGCCGGGGAACTGATCACCCGGAGCGAGACGGTCCGACAATTGAATGGATCGGACGCCACCGACGGGGGATGCAGCGGCGTCCGATCCGTTAACAAGGTAGACAGATCACGGCGACATCGACAAGCCCATCCGCGCCATCTGCCGATGTTCTTACGAATTCTTTGCCATTCATTGGTGTCCGGACGACTTATTGCGGCCGAACGGGGCCCAGCAGGGCCGTTCGCCCGGTCAGCGGATGGTCACCTGACGGTTGGCCAGACCCGCTCGGGCACGCCGCTCGTCCGTCGTCAGCGGGGTGGATCGGGTCATCGCGTCGGCTAGCCGCTCGGCCCAGCGCTGTGCCGGCTCCTCCACCTGCTCCGCTGTCGAGCCAGGGGCCAGGTCCCACACCGGCACGAGCAGCCCGTGCGCCCGGAACGACCCGATGAGCCGGGTGTCCGGGCCCAGACCGTCCTGTCCGCTCGCGCGCAGCCGAGCCATCGCGTCCAGCAGCGGCTCCTCGTCGTGGGGGAGCACCCAGCGCAGGTGCTCCTTGCTCCCGATCCGGCACCAGTACGCGGCGTCGACACCCTGCAGCCGCTCGGTGGGGACGACCGCGCCGTTGGCGCGCTCCATCGACTCCTGCACCTCGGTGGTGAGCTCGACACCGTCGAGCCAGAAGTCGAAGCCGTCGCGCACCTGCACCTCGAACGGCGCCGCGAGGTCGAGCACGTCCTGCAGGCGCGGCCCGTCGCCGGGTCGCTCGTACGCCACGGGGGTGCCGTCGGGTGCCTGCAGGGCCGCCAGGAGCGCCGCCGCGATGTCACGACTGACATCGCCGGAACCGGTCCGGGTCTGCAGACCGACGAACAGGGTGCCATCGGTACGTACCAGGGCCGGATAGGCCATCGGTAGGACCGTCGCGACGGTGACGTCCTTGCCGGCCGCGTACGCCGGCACCAGCTGCAGCGCGGCCGTCGCCGCAGGCACGATCTCCCGCATGGCGATCCAGTCGCACTCCCCCGGGAGGTGCTCGAAGGGGCGTCGTACCAACGCTTCTCCGGCGTGCGCGCTTTCCTTGCCGTGGCACGCCTTGTAGCGTCGGCCGCTGCCGCACGGGCACGCCTCGCGCATCCCCACGACGGGGACCTCGGTCGTCGCAGCGGCTCGGGCCGGGGTGCGGTTCTTGACCATGACCGGCGAGCCTAGCCTGGCGAAGTGCCGGGCCAGCCGCGGCCGATCTGCGCGAGCACCTTGCCCGGCCGGTTCGTGATGATGGCATCGACCCCGAGATCAAGGCACAGGTGCACGTCCGTGGACCGGTCGACCGTCCAGACATGGACCTGGTGCCCGGCGTCGTGAACCCGGGCGACGTAGCCGGGATGCGCTCGGACGATGTCCATCGACGGACCGGCGATGGTGGCATGGAACGGCAGGTCGCCGTCGCGGAAGCGGAGCGGGACCCGCTCCATCAGGAAGACCGTCGGAACCCGGGGCGCGAGAACGCGCATCCGGCGGATCGACAGCTGCGAGAACGACATGACCCGCACCCGCGACCAGCTCGGGTCCGCGGGCGGCACCAGCCCGAACCGCCGCAAGACCTCGACGACCCTCTCCTCGACCAGTCCCGCGTACCGCGTGGGGTGCTTGGTCTCGATCGCAAGGGACACCTCCCGCCCGCTGTCGATCACCAGTCCCAGGAGCCGTTCCAAGGTCAGGACGCGCGATCGTCGCTCGTCCACGACGAACCGGTCCCCGTCGAGCGTCGCCCCGGCGGGGGGCTTCCAGCTGCCGAAGTCCCGCGCGTCGAGCTCGGCAAGGGTCTTGGTCGACACGATGCCGTGACCGTCGCTCGTGCGGTTGATCCGGCGGTCGTGGACGCACACCAGATGTCCGTCCGCGGTCAGGCGGACGTCGCACTCGAGGGCGTCAGCGCCTTCGGCGATGGCCCGCTCGTATGCGGCCAGCGTGTGCTCCGGGACCTCCTCGCTCGCGCCCCGGTGTGCCACCACCTCGACCGGGCGGGGAGCGGGGGTACGCGCATGCACGACCCAATCGTGGCACCCCCGGCCCTCCGGCAGTCCTGCGGGCGCGCCGGGGCCGGGTAGCCGGGCCGCTACTTCAGGAATTTCGAGAAGCGCCGGTCGGCGAGCGCCTTGCCGCCGGTCTGGCAGGTCGCGCAGTACTGCAGCGAGGAGTCGGCGAAGCTGACCTCACGGATCGTGTCGCCACACACCGGGCAGGGCTGACCGGCCCGGCCGTGCACCCGCATGCCGAGCTTCTTCTCGGCCTTCAGGTCACCGGCCCCGCTGCCCGCTGACCGGGTGATGGCGTCGGTGAGCAGGTCATGGATCGCGCGCAGCAGCGCCGCGGTCTCCTCGGGCGTCAACTTGCTCGCGGCTCGGTACGGGGACAGCCTGGCGGCGTGCAGGATGTCGTCGCTGTACGCGTTGCCGATCCCCGCGATCACCGACTGGTCGCGCAGCACGCCTTTGAGCTGACGCGAACCAGCTTCGGTCAGGATCGACTGCAGTGCAGCGATATCGAAGCCGTCGCTGAGTGGGTCCGGCCCCAACCGTGCGATGCCGGGGACGTCCTGCGGGTCCCGGACGACATAGACCGCCAGCCGCTTCTGGGTCCCTGCCTCGGTGAGGTCGAAGCCTCCGGCGCTCTGACCATCCTCGTCGACGAACGCCACCCGGAAGGCCAACGGCCCGCGTCCCGGTTTCGGCGGTGCGGTAGGGACCAAGGCTCGCCAGTGCAGCCAGCCGGCGCGCGCGAGATGGGTGATGAGGTGCAGGACCTGCCCGTCCTGGTCGACGAGCACCAGGTCGAGGAACTTGCCGTGCCGCGTTACATCAGCCAGCTGTCGCCCTTCCAGCTCGCGGACCGGCGGGTCGAAGGTCTTCAGCGCGTTGATCGCGGCGAGCTCGACGCGGGCCACCCGCAGTCCGGTCGCCGTCCGGCGCAGGTAGCCGGCAAGCGACTCAACCTCGGGCAGCTCGGGCATGCGCCGAAGCCTGCCACGCGCGGCTCGCGCCGGGCTCAGGCAAGCGCCAGCAGGGCGGCGGCGGCCAGTGCTGTCACCATGCCCACCTGTTGGGCGAGGCGCAGCCTCTCGTGCAGGTAGAACCGCGCAAGGATGACCGTCCCGGCGGGATACAGGGACGCGAGCACCGCGACGACGGCGAGCAGCCCTGACTGCGTCGACAGCCGGAACAGCGCGTTCGCACTCGCGTCCAGGACGCCGATCCAGATCGACGTCACCAGGATGCTGCGGTCGAAGGCCCCACCCCGGAACCGGGCGAAGGCCAGGACGACCACGACGGCGGCGGACACGCTGCGCGAGAACAGCACCGGGTAGATGCCCGAGTCGGCAGGGGCGGTCCCGATGATCGACATGTAGGCGCCGATGAGCAGGCCGCACCCGACCGCGTATGCAAGGATCTTCGGCCTGACCCGCTGGTGCTCGGAGTCGTCGTCACGGCGTGGCTCGACCGACACCAAGATGATGGCCACGACGGCCAGTGCCATGCCGAGGTACGCAAGCGGCCGCGGTCGCTCCCCGAGCACGAGCCCCACACCGACCGGCACGACGGCGGCGACCACCGCTGTCAGCGGCGACATCACCCCCATCGGCCCGGCGGCGAGGACGACGTAGAGCAGCAAGATCGCGGCCACGCCGGCCAGGCCGGCGCTGAGGCCGACCCAGCTGAGCGGTGGGGACACCCGGGCCGGGATGACGAGCGACAGCACGACTAGCGGGATGATCCCGATCGGCACCGAGAGCATGGCGACCCGCAGCGGGTGGGTCCGGCGGCTCGCCGCTCCGCCGAGGAAGTCCGAGACACCCCACATCGCGCTCGAGACGAGAGCGAGGATGGCAGCCACCCGGCCAGTCGATCACGAAGCGACCGACCGCCCCACGCCCGGTGGTGTCGTACGCGGGCCGGTCGCCGACAAGCCGAGGCATGATGTGCGGATGCGTCGACGTCTCTCGAGCGCCATCACCGTCCTGACCGTCGCTTCGTCCCTGGCACTGACGTCGGTTGCCGCTGCGCCGGCCGACGCCTCGGTTCCTGCCGCTCGCGCGTCCGCTGCCGCCGCAGCGGTCAAGGTGCTGGCGACGCCTCCGCCCCGGTACGCCGCGGTGCCGCCGGCAGGGATCTCGTGCTGGGGGGTCGCGAAGTCCCCGGTCACGCTGGCCTGCAAGATCGGCGTCTCGTTGCAGGGACGCCCGATCATCGCCGCGCGCCAGGGCAAGGCGTCGGCCCCTCGGGTGCTCGTCGTGTCCGGCCAGATGCACGGAGAGGAATGGCCCGGACCCCTTGTCGTGGACCGGATCCGGCGCCTGACCATCTCGCCGGCGTCCACCGCGCAGATCTGGACCGTACGCACGATGAATCCCGATGGTGGCGCGCGCGGACACCGCTTCAACGCCCGCGGCGTCGACCTCAACGGCAACTTCCCGAACAACTGGATCCATCAGCCGCGCGGGCCGCGGTACGCCGGGACGCGGCCGCTGTCTGAGCCGGAGAGCGCTGCGATGGCGCGCTTCCTCACGTGGATCCAGCCCACGCTGATCATCTCGCTGCACGGGTTCAGCCAGATGGTGGACACGACCGGTGGTGGCCTTCGAGCGGCACGAGCCCGGGCGTTCTCCCAGCTCGCGAACATCGGGCCGGCGCATCCGGTGCCCTGCGGCGGTCCGTGCCACGGCAACATGACCGACTGGTACACCGCGACCTCGCGGGTGCATGGCGTCGCGTTCACCGTCGAGATGCCCCACAGCTCACTGGTGCCACGCGCTTGCAACGTGCCGGGCCACCGCAAGCGCATCCCGGTGGTCGACTGCGCCGCCTACGCCGCGTACTACCTGGCAGAGCGGTTGTAGTTCGCGCTCGCTGAGTCAGCGGGCGTCGGCCCAGCTGCGGCCGATCGCAACGTCGGCGACGAAGCGCACCCCCGACCCGGCGGCCCACCAGCTGACCGTCGAGTCGAGACCCTGGTGCAGTAAGTCTCGTACGGCGGCCGCGGACTGGTCGGGCACGTGCACCAGTAGCTCGTCGTGAAGGCACAGGACGATGCCCGCGCCCAGCGGGGCCAGGGCGTCGCGGACCGTGGCCGCCCACGCCTTGAACAGCTCGGCGGCGGCGCCCTGGATGACGGCGTTGCGGAAGAACCGGCCGCTGCCCGGGGCCGCGTCCGGCCCGCCCGACCAGGGTCGCAGTAGCCGGCCCCCGTACGTCCGGACGTCCGTGCCGTCGCGCTCGGCTTGCTCGGCGGCGCGCAGGTAGGCCATCGCCCGCGGGAAGGCACGGTCCATGTCGGCCAGTGCCGCACCGGCCGCGCCGGAGGTCTGGCCGTACATCGCTGCCAGCACCGCCACCTTCGCCGTGGGCCGGTCGCAGCCGAGCTTGCTCGCGACCGGCGCGTAGATGTCGTCGGCCCGCGCGGCAGCCGCGAACCCGTCGTCGTGCGAAACGGCGGCCAGCACTCGCGGCTCGACCTGACCGAGGTCGGCGCGTACGAAGACGTGGCCCGGCTCGGCCAGGACCGCCGGACGCAGCTCGGCCGGCAGGTTGTGCAGCCCGGCCTGCGCCGTCATCCGCCCGGCCGCCGCGTCCGCGGCGCCCCAGCGCCCCCGCAGCCGGCCGTCCGCACCGACGTGCTCGTCGAGCCAGGCCCAGCCGTACGTCGTGGCAAGGCGCTCGGCCTTGCGCCAGTCCAGCAGCGCGGCCACGGCCGGGACGGAGTCGGCGTACGGGGCCAACCGCCAGGAGCGCGTGTCGGGCAGGTCCAGTCCCACCGTGGCCAGCAGCGGCCGGACCTGTTGTGGGCTGCGCAGGTCGACCCGCCGGTCGGGGAAGTGGCGCAGGACCACATCGTCCCGGGCGGCGCGCTGTGCGGTGGCCTGCGCCTCGTCCCTCGGAC
>JANWJC010000161.1 GCA_025449595.1 Acidobacteriota bacterium
CCACACCTGGGCCAGTGAGACCGCTGCCTCCACAGAGCGCCGCTCGCTCTCACCGACGGAAGGGTCCCCTTCCGCGGCGAGCGCGGCCCGGGCGCTGTCGTGAGCCAGGGTCCAGTTGACCGGCCCGTCCTGCCCGGGTCCGGTGCCCGCGCTGATCATCTGCCCGAGCTGCTGCAGCATCTCCCCGAGCTGGGACATGTCCATCTTCGAAGGGTCGAAACCGGAACCGCCCTCATCACCTTCGCCCGGGGTGAAGCCGAACGGCGGGCCGGAACTCATGGTCGGCCCAGGTGGGGGCGCAGCGCGTGCGGCAGGATGGGGGTCATGGATCCCACGGTAACGAGGCTTTCGCTCCCGTGACGACTGCTGACCGGCTCCCTTCGCCGCCCGCGAACACAGTGGCGCCAGGCCGCTCCCGGGCGCGTCCGAAGCGGGTACGTCCCGAGACATCATCTGGCCCGGCCCTGGTGACCCGTACCGTCGCCGTCACCGGCGCGGCAGGGGTTGTCGGCGGCAAGCTCGTCACCGCCCTGGCGGGGTGCGACGAGGTGGCCAAGGTCATCGCGATCGACCTGCGGCGAGGAGCTGTCGAGGGGGTCACGTGGCGCATCGGCGATGTCCGGGACCCGCTGTTGAGCAAACGGCTGGCGGGCGTGGACGTCGTGGTGCACCTGGCCGTCGACTGGTCGCTGGAGCACGACCCGCTGGCGCGGTCGGAGGTCAACGTACGAGGCACCCAGACCGTCGTGACGGCCGCGGCCGCCGCCGGCGTGTCCCACGTGGTGCTGGTGACGAGCGCGAGCGTGTACGGCGCCCGGCCCGACAACCCGGTGCCGCTGCTGGAGGACGCGGCGCTGCAGGCGCAGCCGGACGGCATCGTCGCCGACCTGCTGGAGATCGAGCGGCTCGCGCAGGACGCGCGTCGCGTGCACCGCGGCCTGTCCGTGACCGTGGTGCGCCCCGGCGCCCTGGTCGGGGAGGGCGTCGACACTCTGGTCACCCGACACTTCGCCGCACCGAGACTGCTGTGCATACGTGACACCCATCCGCACTGGCAGTTCTGCCACGTCGACGATCTGGCGTCGGCGTTGCAGCACGTGGCGCTGGGCCGCGCCGATACCGCCGGTGCGCACCCGGACGTCGTGACGGTGGCGTGCGAGGGATGGCTGGAGCAGGGCGAGGTCGAGCAGATCTGCGGCCGACGCCGCATCGAGGTGCCCGCGGCGCTGGCATTCGCGACGGCCGAGCGTCTGCACCGCCTCGGCGTCACCCCGGCACCGGCCAGCGAGCTCACGCTCGTTGTGCACCCTTGGGTGGTGGACTCGCATACGTTGCGCGAGTCCGGCTGGCGGCCCGCGTACGACAACACCTCGGCGCTGCAAGCGGTTCTGGAGCAGGTCAGTGGTGAGCACGCCATCGCCGGGCGCCGGCTGGGCCGACGCGACGCCGCCGTGGCAGGTGCCTCTGCGGCCGGCGCCACCGCCGCCGTACTCGGTGCTGCAGCACTCGTCCTGAGGGCCCGCCGTGCACGTGGACACTGAGACCGCGGGCGCGGCGGCGCCGGTGCCGGGGGAGGTCCGCCTGGCCCGGGTGACCGACGCCGCGCTGTCGGTGGAGGGCGTGCTGGCCGCCGTCGCCGACGTCAGGGCCGGGGCGTCAGCGGTCTTCGTCGGGGCGGTCCGCGACCATGACGGCGGCCGCGAGGTCGCCAGGCTCAGCTACCAGGCCCACCCGTCGGCGGACCGGGTCATCGCCGCCGTCGCCGCCGAGGTGGCAGCGTTGCCGGACGTCATCGCGGTCGCCGCCGAGCACCGCACGGGGGAGCTGGCGATCGGCGACGTCGCTGTCGTCGTGGCTGTGTCGTGCGCACATCGCGGGGAGGCGTTCGAGCTGACCCGTCTGCTCATCGACCGGGTCAAGCACGAGGTCCCCATCTGGAAGCTGCAGGAGTTCACGGACGGCAGCAGCGAATGGGTGGCCTGCGGGGACGAACCGGTGCCGGCGGAAGTTTCGGCCCAGGGTGCCGCGCGAAGTACCCTGAGCGCGTGAACGTTCGCCTGGACATCCTCGCGTGGCTGCTGGTGCCGCTGGGGGTCACTCTCGTGGCGTTGTTCGTCGTCGGCTGGCGGGCGCGGCCCAAGCGCCCCTCCGACGCGCACGAGGGCATGGCCGAGATGGAGAAGTTCCGGGAGGCGATGGCCAAACCGCTGCCCACCCTCGGGTCGGGACCGGCCGTCATCGGCGGGCATGCCGATGACCACGGCGCCGACACCTCGCAGCGGGGAGCCGCGTGAGCTTCGAGCTCAGACGGGCGCGGTGGCTGGGAGTCTCGGGAGTCGTCCTGCTGGTGTTCCTCGGCGTCGCGACGCTGCTGCCGGTCCCGTACCTCCGGCTCTCCCCGGGCCCGACGTTCAACACGATCGGCAGCTTCGACGGGCAGGCCGTCATCAAGATCAGCGACCGCACGACCTACCCGACGAGCGGTCACCTGGACATGCTCACCGTCCTGGAGTCCGGGGGACCGTTCGGGACCCTGTACCTCGGGCAGGTGCTGCAGGCGTGGCGGGATCCGCACTCGCAGGTCCTGCCGCGCGAGGCGTACTACCCGGACCAGACCTCACCGGACCAGGTCGCGGCCCAGAACCAGGCCGCGTTCACCGACTCCCAGTCCGAAGCGGTCGCGGCCGCGCTGCACCACCTGAACATCCCGGTGACCGAAGAGGTCTCGGTCGTTGCGGTGAGCGCGGGCGCGCCCGCCGACGGCAAGCTCAAGGTCGACGACCGCATCGTGTCCGTCGGCACGACGAAGGTCAGTTCCCCGGCTGACGTCGCGAAAGCCTTGCAGGGCAAGCACCCTGGAGACGCCATACCCATCGTGGTCGAGCGCAACGGCAAGGCTTTGACGGTCACAGTGGTCGCCGGCGCCGCACCGGGCGACCCGAACCGGCCGTTCCTGGGCGTCGTCACGTCGTTGACGTACGTCCCTCCGTTCCCGATCACGTTCACGTTGCAGGACGTCGGTGGGCCGTCGGCAGGCACGATGTTCACGCTGGGGATCATCGACATGCTCACGCCCGGTGCCCTCAACGGCGGGCACTTCGTGGCCGGCACCGGGACCATGGACGCCGACGGTGACGTGGGTGCGATCGGCGGGATCCAGCAGAAGATGGCGGGGGCCAGGGATGCCGGAGCGACGTACTTCCTGGCGCCGAAGGCGAACTGCTCCGATGTCGTCGGGCACGTTCCGGCCGGGCTGACGGTGGCGGCGGTGTCCACGCTGGACGAGGCGCTGGCGGCGCTGCAGGACTTCAACACCGGCAAGCCGGCACCGACCTGCTCCTGAGGTGCCGGAACTCGGGCCCGTGCCCGGGCGTCAGGCGAACGTGGCGAGCAGAGCGTCGGTGAGTGCGGGCACGAGGTCCGGCCCGGTCAGGACCTCGAGCTCGTTGTCGTGCGCCCGCAACCGGATCGCGCACTCGCGGCTGCCGTCGCGCAGCACCGCGACGACCATGCGTACGTCCTGGCGCTCGGCGTGCGCCGCGGCCCGGTCCACGAGGGTCTCGGCATCCTGCAGCAGCTCGGTCTCGGCCTGCGGGGGCAGCACGACCCGTTCCACGACCAATGCGCAGCCGGCGACGTCAGCCGGCCACGCCATCGTGGCCAGCACTTGTTCCAGCGGCTGGTCGGCGGAGAGCTCTTCCTGCTCGATCGGGGTCAGCTCGGACGCCGTGTCCGGATCGATACCCAGGGCGGCGGCCAGCGAGGGCTCACGGGAGAGCAGGGCCGAGGTCCGGGCCAGGGCGAAGAGCCGGGCCGGTCGGTCCCACCCGTCGCGCGCGGCGAACCGCTCGATCTCGCGGACGCACTCCAGCAGCGGTGAGCCGAACCCGGTCGTGGTAACCGATGGTGGTTCGTCTGGTTCTGGCGGCGCGTCGGAGTCACTGGGCGCGGCGTCGTCGGTCACAAGGCACAGTCTGCCGTCAGGTGTGTTCCCCGATGCCACGTAGGGTGCTGGCGTGAGCTTCGAACCTCCTGGCCGTGGCCCCGCGCGACCGGGTGGGCGGGTCGTGATCGCCGAGCCGGAGCGGCGGCGGGGCCGGGTCCTGGTGTTGACCTTGGTCGTCATCGCGGCGCTGGTCATCGGCTTCATCCTTTTCACGAACTTCTGGACCGATCTGCTGTGGTACCAGTCGGTCGATGCCACCAGCGTGTTCACCACGACCCTGCTGACGCGGGCCCTGCTGTTCTTCGGCTTCGGCGCGTTCATGGCGATCGTCGTGGGCTTCAACGCGTGGCTGCCGTACCGGCTGCGCCCGATGTTCCAGGCGATGAACGCCGAGCAGGCCAGCCTCGAGCGTTACCGCGCCGCGCTAGAGCCGCTGCGGCGGGTGCTGCTGATCGCCGCTCCGCTCGTGCTGGGTGTGCTGGCGGGCGCCAGCGCCAGCTCGGAGTGGAAGACCTGGCTGCTGTGGCGAAACTCGACGCCGTTCGGCGTGAACGATCCCCAGTTCGGGATGGACGTCTCGTTCTTCACGTTCACGTTGCCGGCGTTGCGTTTCATCCTGGGATTCCTGTTCGCCACCGTGGTCCTGTCGTTCCTGGCGGCTGTGATCGTGCACTACGTGTACGGCGGCATACGGCTGCAGTCCCCGGAAGGTCGAGCCAGCGCCGCGGCGCAGGCGCACCTGTGCATCCTGGTCGGCATCTTCGTACTGCTGAAGGCGGTCGCGTACGTCCTGGACCGGTACGACCTGGCAGTGAGCCAGGACGGGCTGGTGCCGGGGCTGACGTACACCGACGTCCACGCCATCCTGCCGGCGAAGAACATCCTCGCGATCGTCTCGATCATCTGCGCGGTGCTGTTCTTCGTCGGCGCGTTCCGGGGCGGGTGGCGGCTGGCGGTGACCTCGTTCGTGCTGCTGCTGGCGTCCTCGGCGCTGATCGGGGGCCTCTACCCCACGTTCGTGCAGTCGGTGGAGGTCAAGCCGACCGAGGTGGTGAAGGAGAGCCCGTACATCGCGCGCAGCATCCACGCGACGAGGACGGCGTACGGGGTCGACAACGCCGTCGTCACGAACTACCCGGCGGTCGACGTGCCCAACCCGGCGGACCTGAAGGCCAGCCTGGGCACCACGCAGAACGTGCGGCTGATGGATCCGACGGTGGTGAGCCCCACGTTCGCTGCGCTGGAGCAGAACCGGACGTACTACTCGTTCGCGAACCCGCTCGACATCGATCGCTACACCCTGTCCGGGAAGCTGCAGGGAACGGTGATAGCGGCGCGCGAGATCAACCTGGCGGGGATTCCGAACGACCAGCGCAACTGGGCCACGGACCACATCATCTACACGCACGGTTTCGGGGTCGTCGCGGCGTACGACAACACCGCGACCCCGGACGGCAAGCCGAGCTTCTTCGAGAACGGCCTGCCCCCGACGGGCCAGCTCACCCTCAACCAGCCGCGCATCTACTACGGCGAGAACTCCCCGAACTACTCGATCGTGGGCGCTCCGGTCGGATCGTCCCCGCAGGAGCTGGACTACCCCACCGAGAACCAGAGCCAGGACCTGGCGAAGTACACGTACACCGGCACCGGTGGCATTCCCGTGGGTAGCTTCTTGAACCGGTTGCTGTTCACGGTGAAGTACCAGGAGCCCAACATCTTGTTGTCGGACCTGGTCAACAACGACTCGCGGATCCTGGAGGTGCGCGACCCGCGGGACCGCGTCCAGAAGGTGGCGCCGTGGCTGACCCTCGACGGGGACCCGTACCCGGCCGTGATCGACGGCCGCGTCGAGTGGATCGTCGATGGCTACACGACGACCGACGCGTACCCCTACTCCCTTGCGACCACGCTCGGGGATGCCACCAGCGATTCGGTCACCGCCTCTGGCAGCAGCGTGGCGGTGCAGCCGCGCGACGACATCAACTACATCCGGAACTCGGTGAAGGCAACCGTCGATGCGTATGACGGCACGGTGACCCTCTACGCGTGGGACGAGTCGGACCCGGTGCTGCAGACCTGGAGCAAGGCGTTCCCCGGCATCGTGAAGCCCAGGTCCGACATCTCTGCAGATCTCATGGCGCACCTGCGCTACCCGGCCGACCTGTTCAAGGTGCAGCGCGAGATCCTGTCGGAGTACCACGTCACCGACCCGAACACCTTCTACTCCGGCACCGACTTCTGGAGCATCCCGAACGACCCGGCGAAGAGCGTGCCGCAGCCGCAGCCGCCGTACTACCTGCAGGTCCAGATGCCGGGGACGAGCTCGCCGACCTTCTCGTTGACCACGACGTTCGCCCCGCAGCGGCGACCGACGCTGGCCGCGTTCATGGCGGTCAACTCTCAACCGGGGCCCGGCTACGGCCAGATCCAGATCCTGCAATTGCCGAGCACCACCACGATCCCTGGACCGGCCCAGCAGCAGAACAACTTCGAGACCGACTCGGTGGCCAAACAGCAGCTCACCTTGCTGCGCGGCAGCGGTGTCTCCGACATCGTCTACGGCAACCTGCTGTCCCTGCCGGTTGCCGGCGGGGTGATGTACGTGGAGCCGGTCTACATCCAAGCCGGAGGTACCGCCGGATACCCGCTGCTGCGCAAGGTGTTCGTCGGTTTCGGCCAGCGGGTCGCATTCCGGGACACGTTGAACGAGGCGTTGGCTGAGGTGTTCGGCATCTCCACGCCCGTCACGCAGCCGACCACACCGCCGTCGAATCCGAACGCGGGCACCGCGCGAGAACAGCTCGCTGCGGCGATCACCGCGGCGCAGGCCGCGTACACCGCAGGGCAGAACGCCCTCAAGGCGGGGAAATTCGCCGAGTTCGGCGTCCAGCAGGGCAAGCTGTCCGCCGCCCTGGCCAAGGCCGCTGCGGCCGAGAAGGCGCTGGAGGCCGCGGTCGCCCCCAAGTCGGCGACGCCCTCGGCGTCCCCGAGCGCCTCGCCGTCCGCCTCCCCGCCGGGGGCCTAGCCAGCGCCTGACCACTCTGCCCAGGGCTGCCCGGCGCCGGACCCCAGCCGAGCGGCCGTGGGTGGAGAGTTGCCGCTGGTCGCAGCCCCTCGAACGCGGCAGGCAACCCGGATTTGCTCCCTACGCCCCCGGCGACGTACCGTAGGCGAGCCGATCGGGGAGACCCGACCACCGCGGGGTGGAGCAGCTCGGTAGCTCGCTGGGCTCATAACCCAGAGGTCGTAGGTTCAAATCCTACCCCCGCTACCA
>JANWJC010000162.1 GCA_025449595.1 Acidobacteriota bacterium
CAGGCCTGGGAGACCATCGAGTCGTACGTCTCCGGAGTGGCTCCCGACCTCGTCGACCGGCTGGAGAAGTGGGCGGGCCCCGGTGAGGCCTTCCACACCTACCGCGTCGACGAGCAGCTCGCGAAAGCGTTGGACCGCAAGGTCTGGTTGCCCTCGGGCGGGTCCCTGGTCATCGACCGCACCGAGGCCATGACCGTGGTCGACGTCAACACGGGCAAGTTCACCGGCTCCGGTGGCAACCTCGAGGAGACGGTGACCCGCAACAACCTCGAGGCCGCTGAGGAGATCGTCCGCCAGCTGCGGCTGCGCGACATCGGCGGGATCATCGTCGTCGACTTCATCGACATGGTGCTCGAGAGCAACCGCGACCTCGTGCTGCGCCGGTTGCTGGAGTGCCTGGGCCGGGACCGTACGAAGCACCAGGTGGCCGAGGTCACCTCCCTGGGCCTGGTGCAGATGACGCGCAAGCGGATCGGGCAGGGGCTGCTCGAGGTGTTCAGCGAGCCGTGCGAGCACTGCCACGGCCGCGGCGTCCTGGTGCACACCGAGCCGATCGAGGCTCGGGACGGCGAGGACTCCTCGCGTCCGGCGATCCGGTCGGCGTCGGCGTCCGCCGGTGCCGCCAAGGTGCACGCGGCAGCGCGCAAGGCCGCGGCGCAGGCCCTCGACGAGCCCGCGGCACAGGGCCTCGACGAGCAGGAGCCGACGGACGAGCCGGCGCCCAAGCGCAAGTCGGGCAAGGCCGCCAAGGCCAAGGGCCGCAAGAAGGCGAACGCCGACGCGCCTGCCGACAGCGACGGCGCGAGCGCCGACGTCGTCGAGCCGGCCGCGGCATTCGTGGTCGACGGATCCGCTGGTCCCGCGAGCGTCAACGGGGCAGCCCCGGCCGAGGCGCCGACACCCCGGGTACGCGGCAGCCGGCGACGGGTCACCCGGTCCGCCGGACCGGCGGCCCTCGACGCGTCGCGGGAGGCCACCGAGCCCGCGGTTTGACCCGAGGGTCACCGGTTTCGTAACCTGGACCCTCGGTGCCCCTGCACCCTCTGCACGAGCCTGTCAGCTGCGGCTTCGCGGCCGGGGTCGTGTTCCAAGATCGAATCAAGGAGATCCCGCGGTGTACGCGATTGTCCGCGCTGGCGGCCGCCAGGAGAAGGTCACCGTTGGTGATGTGTTCGAGCTCGACCGCCACGCCGGCGAGCCGGGGGAGAGCTTCACGCTGCCGGCTCTGCTCGTCGTCGACGGCGAGACCGTGACAAGCGACGTCAAGTCGCTGTCCGGCGTCACCGTGACTGCGGAGGTCGTGGCCCACACGAAGGGGCCGAAGATCGCGATCCTGCACTACCGCAACAAGACCGGTTACAAGCGTCGCCAGGGCCACCGTGCCCAGCTCACGCAGGTCCGCATCACCGGCATCACCGGCGCCTGACCGCGCTGCCTCAGACACCAGCGTCACCGATCTGCACAAGGGACTGAACATGGCTCACAAGAAGGGTGCATCCAGCACCAGGAACGGCCGCGACTCCAACAGCCAGCGGCTCGGAGTGAAGCGGTTCGGTGGCCAGCAGGTCAACGCCGGAGAGATCATCGTGCGCCAGCGCGGTACCCACTTCCACCCCGGCGCCAACGTCGGCCGGGGTGACGACGACACGCTGTTCGCGCTCGCGCCGGGGGCCGTGGAGTTCGGCACCCACCGTGGTCGGCGGGTCGTCAACATCGTGCTCGCCGACGCCTGAGCCGATCCCGCCCCTGACGCGAGACCCGCTCGCGCTGCTGTCGTACGACACTGTCGCCGACTGCCGGAGCCGGTACCCGAGGGACTGGAGCTGAGCCGTGACGACCTTCGTCGATCGGGTAGTGCTCCATGTCGCCGCCGGCGACGGCGGCCGTGGCGTTGCCTCGGTGCTGCGCGAGAAGTTCAAGCCGCTCGGCGGGCCTGACGGGGGCAACGGCGGCCACGGCGGCGACGTACGACTCGTCGTGGACGGCGGGGTTGCGTCGCTGCTGGAGTACCACCACGGACCGCACCGCCGCGCCGGCAACGGACAGCCCGGAGCCGGGGACAACCGCAACGGTGCCAAGGGCCAGGAACTGGTCCTGAAGGTGCCGCCGGGCACCTCCGTGCAGGCCGGTGACGGTACGGTCCTGGCCGACCTGGTAGCCGTGGGCATGGAGTACGTCGTGGCCCGTGGCGGCCGGGGTGGGCTCGGGAACGCGGCCCTGGCAAGCCCCCGCCGCAAGGCCCCCGGATTCGCGCTGCTCGGTGAGCCGGGGCAGTCCCGCGACGTGGTCCTCGAGCTCAAGAGCATCGCCGACGTCGCCCTTGTCGGGTTCCCCAGCGCCGGCAAGTCCAGCCTGGTGGCCGCCATGTCCGCGGCCCGACCCAAGATCGCCGACTACCCGTTCACCACCCTGGTCCCGAACCTCGGCGTCGTCGCGGCCGGACAGACCGAGTTCACCGTCGCCGACGTCCCGGGACTGATCCCGGGAGCCAGCCAGGGCAAAGGCCTCGGGCTGGAGTTCCTGCGCCACGTCGAACGCTGCCAGGTGCTGGTCCACGTGCTCGACTGCGCGACGCTGGAGCCTGGCCGGGACCCTGTCAGCGACCTCGACGTGATCGAGCACGAGCTCGCGCAGTACGGCGGCACCTCCGGCGACCTGGCCGACCGCCCGCGGCTCGTGGCACTGAACAAGATCGACGTCCCCGAGGCCCGGGAGCTGGCCGACCTGGTCCGTCCCATCCTGCAAGAGCGCGGGCTCCGCGTCGTCGAGGTCTCCGCCGTCGCGCACGAGGGCCTCAAGCCGTTGGCGTACGCCATGGCCGAGATGGTCCTGGCGGCGCGGGCCGCCGCGCCGGCCGAGGAGGCGCCGCGGATCGTCCTCACGCCGCGGGCGGTCGACGACGCCGGGTTCGTCGTCGAGGTCGAGCTCCTCGAGGACGGCGCGCTGCGCTACCGGGTGCGCGGCGAGCGCCCGCTTCGCTGGGTGCAGCAGACCGACTTCAGCAACGACGAGGCCGTGGGCTACCTGGCCGACCGGCTGGCCCGACTCGGCGTGGAGGCCAAGCTGCTCGAGGCCGGAGCTGTGGCCGGCGCCGAAGTGCTCATCGGCCCGGACGACAACAGCGTCGTGTTCGACTGGGAGCCGACGGTGGCGGCGGGCTCGTACCTGTCCGGCCCGCGCGGCACCGACGACCGGATCCACGAGCTCTGATCCGCCCGCCGCGGTGCAATGGACGGCGGCTGAGAGACTGGGTCGGTGATCTCCGCCGCGCACGACGCCTCGGACGGCGCCGCGGCACCGACCGGCACGGCAGCGAGCCGACCCCGAGTCGGGGCGGCCAAACGGTTCGTGGTCAAGGTCGGCTCGTCCTCGCTGACCAGCGGCACCCGGGTGGACGAGGCCAAGGTCGACGCGCTCGTCGACGTCCTGGCCGTGCACCGCTGCGCCGGGCACGAGGTGGTGCTGGTGTCCTCCGGCGCGATCGCCACCGGGATGGGACCGCTGCACCTGGCTCGCAGGCCGCGTGACCTGGCGACCCAGCAGGCGGCGGCCAGCGTGGGGCAGGGCGTGCTCATGGCCCGCTACACGGCCGCGTTCGCGCGACACGGGCTGACTGCCGGCCAGGTCCTGCTGACCGCGGACGACCTGGCCCGTCGTTCCCACCACCACAACGCCCAGCGCACCCTGACCCGGCTGCTCGACCTCGGGGTCGTGCCGGTCGTCAACGAGAACGACACCGTCGCGACCGACGAGATCAGGTTCGGGGACAACGACCGGCTCGCCGCGCTCGTCGCGCACCTCGTGCACGCCGAGGTGCTCGTCATGCTCTCCGACGTCGACGGGCTGTACGACGGGCCACCGACCCGTCCGGGCGCGGTGATGGTGGCGACGGTGACCGGGGAGCAGGACCTGGTCGGCGTGAAGCTCGGACGCGGTGGCGACCTGGGCCGCGGCGGCATGACCACGAAGGTGGAAGCTGCCCGGATCGCCACCGCGGCAGGGGTGACGGTTGTCCTCACGTCCGCTCCGCAGGCCGCCGCCGCGCTGGCGGGAGACGCGGTCGGCACGCTGTTCCTGCCGACCGGGGCGCGCTCGGGCACCCGGCTGCTATGGCTGCGCCACCTGTCGACCCCGCGTGGGCGGCTGCTGCTGGATCCCGGTGCCGTCGACGCGGTCGTACGCCGTCGGCTGTCCCTGTTGCCGGCGGGCATCACCGGGGTCGAGGGGGACTTCGTCGCTGGAGATCCGGTGGACCTGTGCGACCAAAGCGGCAACGCGTTGGCCCGCGGGCTGGTGGACTACGACGCGACAGAGCTTCCCGGTCTGCTCGGCCGCTCGACGCATGAGCTCGCCCGGGAGCTGGGGCCTGCGTACGAGCGCGAGGTCGTCCACCGCGACGACCTCGTGATCCTGCGCCCCTAGCCGGAGGATCACGTGACCGACCTCGACGGCGCCCGCCCGGGCGGACCGGCCGTTGCCGCGCCCGGGGCGATGTGGCACGTGACGGTGACCGTCGCCGGCACCGCTGTCCCGACCATCGAGATCCGCTCCGGCCTGGAACGCCTCGAGCACGAGCACCCCTTCCTGCTTGCCGGCCGCTACGCCGCGGACCGCGCCGAGGTGCGGTACTGGGAGGAGGCCCCGGACGCGGAGTCCGTGGTACGACTGGCGTTGCGGCTCTGGGACGAGCACGAGGTCAGCGCCGCCCTACCGCACTGGAACGTCGTAGGTGTGGAGGTCGTGGACCGTGAGACCTTCCACCGCCGGGTCGTGAACGGCCCGCACGGCCGCCAGGTCGCGCCCGTCGCGGTCATCGGGGTCACCGCGTTCTGAGCGCGATTAGGCTCGCACTGTGATGTCTGACCTGTCCGTCGACGAGGTGCTGCCGCAGGATCCGCCGGACGTACGCGAGGCGGTGCTGGCCACCGCCCGGCGGGCGCGGGAGGCAGCGGTCGAGCTGCGCCAGCTCGGACGGGCCGACAAGGACCGGGCCCTGCACGCCATCGCCGATGCGCTGGACGCGCGGGCAGACACCGTGCTCGCCGCCAACGCCGGCGACGTCGCCCGCGCCCGGCGCGAGGGGACCACCGAGGCCATGGTGGACCGGTTGATGCTGACCGGGCAGCGGCTGGCGGCCGTGGCGCAGGGCGGACGCGACGTCGCGGACCTGCCCGACCCCGTCGGCCAGGTAGTCCGCGGTTTCACCCGCCCGAACGGGCTGGAGGTCCGCCAGGTCCGGGTGCCGTTCGGAGTCGTGGGAATGGTGTACGAAGGCCGGCCCAACGTCACGGTCGATGCAGCAGCCCTGGCGCTCAAGAGCGGCAACGCGGCACTGCTGCGGGGCTCAGCGTCCGCGTACGGCTCCAACCTCGCCCTCGTGAAGGTCATGCGCGACGCGCTCACCGACGCCGGGCTGCCCGCCGATGCCGTGCAGCTGGTCCCGGGAACGACGCGGGAGTCGGTCACCCACCTGATGACCGCGCGCGGCCTGGTCGACGTGCTGATACCGCGTGGCGGCGCGGGCCTGATCCGCTCCGTCGTGGACGGCTCGACCGTCCCGGTCATCGAAACCGGTGTCGGCAACTGCCACGTCTACGTCGACGCCTCCGCCGACCTGGCAAAGGCGCTGCCCATCCTGCTGAACTCCAAGACCCAGCGGGTCAGCGTCTGCAACGCCGCCGAGACGTTGCTGGTGCACCAGGACGCGGCCGCACAGTTCCTGCCGGCCGCGCTGGCGGCGCTGGCCACGGAGCACGTGACCGTGCACGGCGACGCGCGGGTCGCGCGTTACGCCAAGGATTCGGGGGTCTCCTTCGAGCCCGCGACCGACCAGGACTGGGAGACCGAGTACCTCTCGATGGACCTGGCCGTGGCGGTGGTCGACTCCCTGGATGCCGCGCTGGAGCACATCCGGCGGTGGTCCTCAGGTCACACGGAGGCGATCGTGACCGAGTCGACGACCGCGGCGCGCCGGTTCGTGGCCGGGGTGGACGCGGCAGCGGTGATGGTCAACGCCTCGACCCGGTTCACCGACGGTGGCGAGTTCGGCTTCGGGGCCGAGATCGGGATCTCCACGCAGAAGCTGCACGCCCGCGGTCCCATGGGCCTGACCGAGCTGACGAGCACGACGTACGTCGTCACCGGTGACGGCCAGGTGAGAGCCTGACCACTCTGCGTTCGTGCTGGTGCTAGCGTCAGGGCCCAGTGTGGCGAGGGCGGAACGCCGGCGGGCAGTCGTGGGCGCGACCCAGAAGCGGACAAGGACGAGCAGATGGATCTCGGCATGGCCAGCGTGTTGGCGCAAGAGGTCAGCGTGACCACGTTCGACATCCCGCCGTGGGGCTTCGGGATCGCTGCCTTCCTGGGCCTGGCGCTGCTGCTGTTCATCATCACGCGCATCAACATCGACCGCTGACCGAGCCCGCATGTCCGTGGCTCGTGGTCGTCGCATCGGTGTCATGGGCGGTACTTTCGACCCGGTGCACCACGGTCACCTCGTGGCCGCATCTGAAGTGGCACACCGGTTCTCGCTCGACGAGGTGGTGTTCGTCCCGACGGGACGACCGTGGCAGAAGGTCGAGCGGGAGATCACGCCGCCTGAGCATCGCTACCTCATGACCGTCATCGCCACCGCCGGGGACCCGCGGTTCCGGGTCAGTCGCGTCGACATCGACCGTGACGGGCCGACGTACACCGTCGACACCCTGCGAGACCTGCACGCCGAGTACGACGCCGCGGGGGAGGCGGTCGAGCTGTACTTCATCTCCGGCGCGGACGCGATCGCCGCCATCCTCACCTGGCGCCAGCACGAGCAGGTCCTGGAGCTGGCCCACCTCGTCGCCGTGACGCGGCCCGGCTTCGACCTGTCGATCAGCGGCCTGCCTGCGGGTGCGGCGACGCTGCTGGAGGTGCCGGCGCTGGCGATCTCGTCCAGCGACTGCCGGGCCCGGGTCGCCCAGGGCGCGCCCTGGCGCTACCTGGCGCCGGACACGGTGGTCGCGTACGCAACCAAACACGCCCTCTACTCGTCTGAGTCGGTGCGATGAGCCTTCCTCCCCAGCCTCCCGTCGTCGGGAGCCGGGCCGAGCGCCGCCGCGCCGTCGAGGAGGCCGCGCGGGAGCAGTCCCGCCAACGGTCCCGTAGGTTCCTGGTGATCGGCGGCGCCGTCCTCGCGGTGGCGGTGGTCGCGGCACTGGCGTTCTGGCTGACCCACCGGTCCACCGGCGACCAGCCCGGTGCCGCACCGTCGGCCTCGGACCCGGCGCTGAGGCAGCCGACGCTGCTGTTCCAGATCCGCGACGAGAACTCCATCGCGGTGAACAACACGATCCTCGCGGTGGGGGGTCCGCAGGACAACGGGATCTCGCTGATGGTGCCGCAGTCGCTCATCCTCGACGTCCCGACCGGCGGCCCGCTCCCGCTGGGCCAGGTGGCGCGGCTGCCGGACCCGAACGCGTCCGCCGATTCGTTGCGCGACCTGCTCGGCGTACGGGTCGACGCGACCTTCGTCCTGGACAGGCTCGCCTTCGCCGGTCTGGTGGACGCGGTTGGTGGGGTGACGGCCAACGTGAACGTCGACGTCGTGACGGTGAAGGCCGATGGCACCAAGACCATCGTCGTGCCGGCCGGGGAGCGGGCGCTGAACGGGCTCGACGCCACGGCGTACGCCACCTACCTGGCCCCTGGCGAGACGGAGGAGGCCAGGATGCAGCGCTTCGACGAGATCTTCGAGCTCGTCGTGGCGAAGCTGCCGGCTGATGCCAACCAGATCGAGCCGATCTTGACCTCCCTCGGTTCGCTGGCGCGAACCACCGTGCCGACGTCGCAGGTGGCGGCGTTCCTGGCCCGGTTCCGCTATGAGATCGTCTCCGGCGACGTACAGGCTCAGAACCTGCCAACGACGCTGATCGACTCCGGTGGCGGGTCCTCGGACATAGTGAGGGTCGACTCGGCGGCAGCGGCCACGATGATCAAGACCCTGCTCCCGGACGCTGTCCTGGTGCCAGGGCCCAACAGCAAGGTCCGCGTGCTGGTCCAGAACGGCATGCTGATCCCCGGGCTCGGTCAGTCCGCGCGTTCCCTGCTCGTGGACGCCGGGTTCACGTACCTCTCCGGCGGCAACGCCGGGCAGCTGAACACCGGACCCACGGCGATCGTCGTCCCCGACGCCAGCGCGCAGTCCCTGGCCTGGGGTACCGGCGTCGCCAAGGCTCTCGGGGTTCCGGCAGCCGACGTCCAGACCCCGAAACCGGGAGACGAGCAGAGCCTCGCCGACGTCGTGGTGGTGCTGGGCAAGGACTTCACCCCGAAGACCTCCGGCTGACCGGTCGCGGGCGTCCATGGCCGGTTGCCCGCGCCGTGAGAGACTGGGGGTGATCCGTCCCCCTCGTAAGGAACCTGCGTGACCGCCTCTGCCCGTGCCCTCGAGCTCACCGCCGCCGCGGCGAGTGCCGCCTCGGAGAAGCTCGCCGTCGACATCGTGGCGCTGGACGTGTCCGAGACGCTCGTCATCACCGACGTGTTCTTGATCTGCTCGGCCGGCAACGACCGGCAGGTCAAGGCCATCGTCGACGGCATCGAGGCAGCGCTGGACCGGCTCGACGTCGACCCGATCCGCCGCGAGGGCGAGCGGGACGGACGATGGGTGCTGCTGGACTACCTCGACATCGTGGTCCACGTGCAGCACGAGGAGGAACGCAGCTTCTATGGGCTGGAACGGCTCTGGAAGGACTGCCCCACGATCCCGCTGCCCGAGGTCGTGACCGCAGGACAACCCGCGCGCTACGACGCGTGAACCAGGCAACCCGGGTCGTCCTATGGCGGCACGGCCGTACCGACTGGAACCTGCAGTCGCGGTTCCAGGGCACCAGCGACATCCCCCTCGACGAGGTCGGTCTGGTCCAGGCCAGGCGTGCCGCACAGTCGTTGGCGTTGCTGTCACCTGCCGCAATCGTGTCGAGCCAGCTCAGTCGAGCGGTCGCGACCGCGGACGCGCTCGCCGAGCTGGTGGAGCTGCCGGTGATCGTGGACAAGGACCTACAGGAGACGTACGCCGGGACCTGGCAGGGGATGACCCGCTCGGAGATCATCGCCGCGCACCCGGAGCTCTTCGCCCGCTGGATCGCCGGCGAGGACGTGCGGCCCGGGGGCGGGGAGTCCCGTTCAGAGGTAGCCGACCGCGTTGCCGGCTCGGTGGAACGGCACGCGGACACCGTACCCGCCGGAGGTATCGTCGTGGTGGTCACTCACGGCGGCGCGACGAGGGCGGGGATCGGGCGGTTGCTCGGGTTGCCGATCGAGCACGCGGCGGCCCTCGGTGGCCTCGTGAACTGCGCCTGGTCGGTCCTGGAGCGCTGCGAGCCGTCGCGGGGCCGGCGCTGGCGCCTGGTCGAGCACAACGCCCGATCGCTGCCCGAAGAGGTCGTCGGCGACGAGGCCTGAGCCGGTCGCCGAGGGGTCCCAGACCGGTTTTCCGTCGCACCCCGCCGATCGGTATGCTGACCGGGCTCGAACGTGTTCGGGGCTGTGGCGCAGCTGGTAGCGCACCTGCATGGCATGCAGGGGGTCAGGGGTTCGAGTCCCCTCAGCTCCACTTGCGACTTTGGGACCCGACCGTTCTTTGGTCGGGTCCCAAAGTCGCATGAAGACAGCAGAGCGACTCGTGGGCCCCCGCTACGAGCGAAGCGAGTAGTAGGG
>JANWJC010000163.1 GCA_025449595.1 Acidobacteriota bacterium
ACAGCCCGTGCGGCGCCATCTCCAGCGAACGCTGGTCGGACACCTTGAACCAGCGCACCTCCTCCACCGTGTCGCCCCAGAACTCCAGGCGGACCGGGTGTTCCTCGGTGGGTGGGAAGACGTCGAGGATGCCGCCGCGCACTGCGAGCTGGCCGCGCTTTTCCACCAGGTCCGTGCGGGTGTACGCGGCGCCGGCCAGGCGGCGTACGACGTCCTCCATCGAGACGTCGTCGCCGGCCTGCACGCGGACCGGCTCCAGGTCACCCAGACCCACGACCAGTGGCTGCAGCACCGCCCGGATCGGGGCGACGATCACCTGGATCGGGCCGAGCTCGGGGTCGTCGCCCGGGTGGGCCAGCCGGCGCAGCACCGCCAAGCGCCGCCCCACGGTGTCGCTGGAGGGGCTGAGCCGCTCGTGCGGCAACGTCTCCCAACCGGGGAACTCCGCGACGCCGTCCTCGGGCAGGAGGTCCCGCAGGGCGGCGGCGAGGTCCTCGGCCTCGCGGTCGGTGGCCGCGACCGCGAGCACCGGACGCTGGGTGGCCAGCGCCGCGAGCAGGACCGGCGCCAGGGCGTCCGGCGCGGACACCTCCAGGGCAGCGGTACGAATTGCCGCCGGCTCTGCGGCAGTGCCGGCCCGGCGCAGCATCTCCGCGACATCGTCGTCGCGGCTGACCAGGTCCAGCAGGCCGGACAACCTCACGCGGTGGCCTCTCCATGATCGGGCAGCAGGAACGCCCCCACCGGGAGCGGGAGGGGGTGCTCACCAGCGTAAGGCCCGGCTTCCCGACCGGTCCGTTCACCGGTCGGAACGAGTAGTTCACCGGCGTTCGATCGACGACACGCCGTGACACCTGCCGAAAACTCGAACAAACGCCGGTGAACCCGGCCCCATCGAACAAACGCCGGTGAACCCTGGTGTACGGTCGGGCGCTCTCACAGCTCCAGGCGGTACCCCATGCCGGGCTCGGTGATCAGGTGCACCGGATGGGACGGGTCGGGCTCGAGCTTGCGGCGCAGCTGGGCCAGATAGACCCGCAGGTAGTGGGTCTCCTTCTCGTACCCCGGTCCCCAGACCTCGTGCAGCAGCTGACGCTGCGGCACGAGCCGGCCGGCGTTCCTGGTCAGCGTCTCGAGCAGGCTCCACTCCGTCGGGGTGAGGCGGACCTGCACGCCGTCGCGGGTCACCGTGCGCCGGGCCAGGTCGATCGTGAACGCCGCGGTCTGCACCACGGGGTTCGCCTCGGCGGCAGCCGGGACCGCGGCCCGCCGGACCGCTGCCCGGACCCGGGCCAGCAGCTCGCTCATCGCGAACGGCTTGGTCAGGTAGTCGTCCGCCCCCGCGTCCAGTGCGTCGACCTTCTCGTCCGAGGTCGACCGCGCGGACAGCACGATGATCGGTACGGCGGACCAGCCGCGGATCCCCGCGATGACCTCGATGCCGTCCAGGTCGGGCAGCCCGAGGTCCAGGACGACCACGTCGGGGTGCCCTCGGGCGGCCCGGTCCAGGGCGCTACGGCCGTCCATGACGAGGTCCACGTCGTAGCCGCGGGCCCGCAGGTTGATCACGAGCGCCTTGCCCAGCGACGGTTCGTCGTCCACCACCAGCACCGTGGTCACCGGGCACCCGCCGCGTCGATGGGCCGGTCCGCGATCGGCAGGCTGACGACCATGGTCAGGCCACCGCCGGGAGTGTCCTCGACAGCGATCTGCGCGCCCAGGACCTCCGCGAGCCCGCGAGCGACCGCCAGTCCGAGCCCGACGCCGCTGCCGGCCGGAGCATCGCGAAGGCGTTGGAACGGCTCGAACATCCGCTCCTTGTCGTCGTCGCTGACCCCGGTCCCGCGGTCGACGACCCGCAGCTCGACGACCCCGGAGTCAGGCACCGCGTCGCCTATCAGGCGCACGGGCACTTCCGGCGGGGAGTGTCGTACCGCGTTCTCCACGATGTTCGCCAGCACCCGTTC
Organism: Acidobacteriota bacterium; assembly: GCA_025449595.1. Classification (GTDB taxonomy): domain Bacteria; phylum Actinomycetota; class Actinomycetes; order S36-B12; family CAIYMF01; genus JAFIHG01. The sequence continues at coordinate 1,968 of JANWJC010000163.1, forward strand.
TGCCAGGCCGCGGTCGGTCAGCACGAGCGGAAGGGTCTCGGGCAGCTCGTCGGCGACCTGCTCGCCCGGGACCCCGATCAGGGCGCCGGAGATCACCTCCTGCACGGAAGTGGCGCGCATGACCGTCGCCATCGACCCGGCCTGCAACCGGCTCAGGTCCAGCAGGTTCGACAGCAGCCCGTCCAACCGGTCCGCGGACGACTCCACGGTGGCCAGCAGCTCGGCCTCGTCGGCGGGGGACCAGGTGAGCTCGGGATCGCGCAGGCTCGACACGGCGAGCTTGATGGCGGCCAGCGGCGTACGCAGGTCGTGGGAGACGGCAGTGAGCAGCGCGGTACGCACCTTGTCGGTGTCCTGCAGTCGTTGTGCGTCGGCAGCTCGCGCCGTGAGTCGCGTGCGCTCGAGAACGCCGGCGACCTGGGTCGCGAAGGCGGTGAGCAACCTGCGGTCCGAGGCGGACGGCGGGGGTCCGGACAGGGCCAGCCGCAACGACGGGCCGGCGTCCACGACCACGTCGGCGGCGTCGGGGTCGGTCAGCTCCGGTGACCCGCTGGCCTCCACCACGACCCAGCGTCGGGGCCCGTCCTTGTCGTCCTGCAGCTCCATCAACGAGGCCGCGTTCATCCCGAACGTCTCCCGCGCCTGCTCCAGCAGGGCCCGTACTCCGTCCGCACGGCGCAGCACCCCTGTGGTCAACGACGCGAGCACGGCGGCTTCCGCTCCTCGCCGAGCCGCCTGCCCGGCCCGCGCGGCGCTGCGGTCCACGATGGTGGCGACCGCGGCAGCGACAAAGACGAACACCACGAGCGCGAACGCGTTCTGCGGCTGGCCGATCGTCAGGGTGCCGTAGGGCGGCGTGAAGTACCAGTTCGCGAGCACACCGGCGATCAGAGCCGTTACGACGGCCGGGGCTAGACCGCCGACCAGTGCCGACAGGACCACGCCGAGCAGGTACGCCAAGATGATCGTGACCAGGCTGGCACCGCTTCGGAACGGGAGCAGCGCCATGGAAACCAGCACCGGCACGATGACGGCGGTGGCCCAGGCGATGGTGCGCCGGCGCCGGCCCAGGCGGCGCTGCAGCCGACGGGTCCACAGGCTCCCCCCAGCCCGCTCGTGGGTGACGACGTGGATGTCGATGTCGCCGGACTCGCGCACGATGGTGTCGCTCGTTCCGGGGCGCAGCAACGAGACCAGGCGGCTGCTGCGCGAGACGCCGACCACGATCTGGGTGGCGTTGACGCTGCGCGCGAAGTCCAGCACCGTCGAGGCGATCTCGTCGCCCACCACCGTGTGGTACGTCCCGCCCAGGCTCTCCACGAGCGCCCGCTGCCGGGCCAGTGCCCCCGGTGCCACACCCACGACGCCGTCGCCGCGCACCACGTGCACCGCGATCAGGTTGCGGCCCTGCGCGCCCTCGGCGATCCGGGAGCCGCGCCGGATCAGCGTCTCCCCCTCCGGGCCACCCGTGAGGGCGACGACGATCCGTTCCCGGGCCGGCCAGATGTCCTCGATCTGGTGCTCCGCGCGGTAGGACTCCAGACCCTCCTCGACGCGGTCGGCGACCCAGAGCAGCGCCAGCTCGCGCAGCGCGGTGAGATTGCCGACGCGGAAGTACTTCGCGAGAGCCGCGTCGACCTTCTCCGCCGGATACACGTTGCCGTGTGCCATCCGCCGGCGCAGGGCCTGCGGGCTCATGTCCACGAGCTCGATCTGGTCGGCGGCCCGGACCACGGCGTCAGGGACGGTCTCGCGCTGCCTGACTCCGGTGATCGACTCGACGACGTCGCCGAGGGACTCGAGGTGCTGGACGTTGACGGTGGTGATCACGTCGATACCGGCGCTGAGCATCTCCTCGACGTCCTGCCAACGCTTCTCGTTGCGTGAGCCCGGCACGTTGGTGTGTGCCAGCTCGTCAACCAGGACGATCCTCGGCGCCCGTGCCAGCACGGCGTCGATGTCCATCTCGTGGAAGGTCGCCTCCCGGTGCATGAGCGTGCGTCGCGGGATCACCTCGAGACCGGCGACCAGCTGCTCGGTCTGGGCCCGCCCGTGCGACTCGACGACGGCCACGACCACGTCCCGACCGCGCTCCAGGCTGCGGTGACCCTCCCCGAGCATCGCGAACGTCTTCCCCACCCCGGGCGCAGCGCCGAGGTAGATCCGCAGGCGGCCACGTGTCACGAGCCCCATGATGTCGTGATCAGCGCGCCGCGTCGGCCAGCGCCAGGTTCAACAGCAGGACGTTCACCCGCTCCTGGCCGATGAAACCGAAGGCGCGGCCTTGCGTGTTCGCGGCGACGAGTGCCTGCACCTGTGCCACCGACAGGCCCCGGGCCCTGGCCACCCGGTCGACCTGGATCGCGGCGTAGGCCGGGCTGATGTCCGGGTCCAGGCCGCTGCCGCTGGCGGTCAGCGCGTCCGCCGGCACCTCGGAGGGGGCCACGCCGTCCTGGACCGCGATGGTGGCCTTGCGCTGCTGCACCTGCGTCAGCAGCATCGGGTTGGACGCCGAGAGGTTCGATGCCCCGCTATACATGGCGTCGTATCCGGTGCCGGCCGCCGACGGCCGGCCCTGGAACCACTGCGGCCCGGTGAAGTTCTGGCCGATCAGTGAGCTGCCGACGACAGTGCCGTGCGCATCGGTGACGTACGAGCCGGCCGTCTGGCCGGAGGCCGCGACATGACCCACGGCCCAGACGACGAACGGGTACACGACTCCGGTGACGACGGTGAAGACCACGATCGCGAGGACCGCAGTGATGGCCTGCCGGACATAGCGGGTCATGATCAGCCGATCCCGGGGATGTGTGAGACGAGCAGGTCCACCAGCTTGATACCGATGAACGGCAGGACGAGTCCGCCGAAGCCGTAGATCCACAGGTTGCGGGACAACAGCTTCGCCGCGCTCGTCGGCTTGTACCGCACGCCGCGCAGCGCGAGCGGTATGAGCCCGATGATGATGAGGGCGTTGAAGATGACGGCCGACAGGATCGCGGACGCCGGGGTCGACAGGTGCATCACGTTGAGAGCGTTCAGCCCTGGATACACCGCGACGAACATCGCCGGGATGATGGCGAAGAACTTCGCCACGTCGTTCGCGATGGAGAACGTCGTGAGCGCTCCTCGGGTGATGAGCAGCTGCTTGCCGATCTCGACGATGTCGATCAGCTTGGTCGGGTTGGAGTCGAGGTCCACCATGTTGCCGGCCTCCTTGGCTGCCGACGTCCCGGTGTTCATCGCGACACCGACGTCTGCCTGCGCGAGCGCGGGCGCGTCGTTGGTGCCGTCCCCGGTCATCGCGACGAGGCGACCGCCCTCCTGCTCCTTGCGGATCAGGGCCAGCTTGTCCTCGGGGGTGGCCTCGGCCAGGAAGTCGTCGACTCCGGCCTCGGCCGCGATCGCCGATGCTGTCATCGGGTTGTCCCCGGTGATCATGACGGTGCGGATGCCCAGTGCCCGCAGCTCGGAGAACCGTTCCTGGATACCGCTCTTCACGACGTCCTTGAGCTGGATCACCCCGAGGACGCTCGCGCCGTCCGGCCGGGACG
>JANWJC010000164.1 GCA_025449595.1 Acidobacteriota bacterium
CGTACGCGCATCGACACCGACGGTTCGCTGGTCGTCGAGGTCGACCGCGCGCAGCGTACGTCGACGCCAGGCCTATTGGCCGCCGGTGAGGTGACAGGTGTCGGCGGCGCGGCGCTGGCACTGCTGGAAGGACTCGTCGCAGGCCGTACGTCAGGCGGGCTCGACGTCCCCGACGAGGTGCGCCGCCGCATCGCGGTGCAGCGGGACTTCGCCGCCGCGATGCACCGGGTTCACCAGGTGACCGACTCGTGGACGTCGCGAGTCACGGACGACACGATCGTGTGCCGGTGCGAGGAGGTCACTGCCGGGCAGCTGCGCGCGGCCTGCCACGACCTCGGCGCCAGCGACGGCCGGGCCGCAAAGCTGCTGACCCGCACCGGAATGGGCCTTTGCCAGGGACGGACCTGCGGTCGTGCCGTCGAGGAGCTGGTGAGTGGTGCTGCCGGGCCGACGCGCGGTGGCGGTTCGCTTCGCGACATCGAGGCCCGCACCCGGGCGTCGGCGCGCACCCCCGCCCAGCCAGTCCCGCTGTCGGCACTCGCCGGTCTCGACGGCGGCCAGCAGCCCTCGGGCTGATCCGCTCAGCCCACCACGGCGACAGCGGTCGCGACGAGGTCCGGAACGAGGGGATGAGTGGGTGGATTGCGCCACGCCAGCCACACCTCGACCGGTGGCGCGTCGGTGAGAGGGACGAAGGCAACTCCGGCGTTGGCGTACATCCGTGGCGTCGCCGTCGGGGTCACGCCAATGCCCCGCCCGGCCGCGATCGTGGCGAGCCAGTCGTCGGTGTTGCTCACCTCCACGGTGGCAGACGGGCGCGACCCCTCGGGCCAGAGGTCAAGTCGGGTCGTACCCGAAACTGTGTTCAGCACCAGAGTCTTCTCGCTGAGGTCACGTAGCCGCAACGACCGGCGACGGCTGAGCGGGAGGTCCGCCGGCACTGCCGCGACCCGCGGTTCGGTGGTGAGCAGCCGGTGCTCCAGGCCCGCGGGCGGTACGTCGCCGCGCAGCACCGCCACGTCGACGGCCCCGGTCGACAGGCCCGCGGTGCGCTCGTCCACCCGGTGCAGCTCCAGCGGCGTGCGCGGGAAACGGCGCTCCCACCGGCGCAGCAAAGGGGTCGTCCGCTCGCCGAGCGCGGCCCAGGTGTGACCGAGGCGCAGCGGCCACCGGTGCAGTCGCTGCGCGTCGAGGGCGTCGTCGACGACGCCCACGGCTACCCGGGCCTTGGCCAGCAACGCGATCCCGTCGTCGGTGAGTGCCAGGTGGTGCGTGGACCGGTCGACGAGGCGGACCCCCATGTGATCCTCGAGCTGGGCGAGGGTACGGGACACCGCGGGTTGTGACAGGTGCAGCGCGGTCGCGGCCCGAGAGATCGTGCCGCGGTCGGCGATCGCGATCAGAGCGCGCAGGTGCCGCAGCTCCACGGTCATAACATCGGAGCATAACCGGCGCCAGGTCCTCAGTTGCGTTCCACCGCGGCGGATCGTCACGAAACGAGGGTCGCGCTCTTTCGGGAGGGTCACAGCCAGCAGCCCTTCTGCTCGCATCTGCCCGACATCTTGCTCGATGCCCCCGGCAGTGGAGCTCAACGATGCCAGTTGGTTGCGCATCTTGAATGAGCTGCCCGGCTATCGGGACGTCGGGACGAGGTGGCCGTCGTGCAGGGCTACTTCGCGGTCGCAGCGGGCGACCAGCTCGGGGTCGTGAGTGGCGATGACCACGGCGGCACCCCCGGTCGCGGCATCGCGGAAGAGATCCAGCAGCCTGACCTTGGTGGCTGAGTCCTGCTGCGCGGTCGGTTCGTCGGCGAGCAGCACGCGGGGACGTACGGCGAGAGCCCGGGCGACGGCGACGCGCTGGCGCTGACCGCCCGATAGTTCCTCGACCCGGCGGTCGGCCAGATCCTGCAGGCCGACCGACTCCAGTGCGGCGGCGGCTCGCTCGCGCGTTGTTGTGCGGTCGACTCCCCGAGCCTGCAGCGAGACCTCCACGTTCTCCGCTGCGGTGAGGATGGCCACGAGCCCATAACCCTGCAGCACCAGGCCGAATTCGGTGTCGCTGCCCGGCTCGAGCGGGTTCCCGTCCACCTTCACGAACCCCTCCGTGGGCACGGCCAGCCCGGCCATGAGTGCCAGAAGGCTCGACTTCCCGCTGCCGGACGGGCCGGTGACGGCGAGCATCTCCCCGGCGTGCGCCTCGATGGTGACGTGGTCCAGGACGGTGCGGTCCGTGGGGCGGTAGACCAGACCCGTGGCGCTGACGAGCGCTGTGCCGCTCAGGACCACTGGGCCGCTCACCGTGAGCTCCGGGTTTCGGTCGAGTCGAGCTCCTCGCGCACCAGCTCGATCCCTCGCGGGCGGCGAACGATCCGTGCCCGGCTGCCCGGCGGCAGCAGGCGGTGTACATCCTCGGGGAGATCGACGCGGCCGTCACGGTCGACGTAGAGGTGCTGGGGGAAGCTCTGCGCGTCGTCGCTGGCAACGCCCTGGGTGATCGTGACGGTTCGGCCGATCCTGCCCGCCACCTCCGGGTCGTGCGTGACGACCACGACCGTCGTCCCGAAGCGTTGTCCGATGACACCGACGAGGTCGACCACCGCGTCGCGGTTGACGGCGTCGAGCTGGCTGGTGGGCTCATCGACCAGCAGGAGGCCGGGTGAGTTGGCCATGCCCATCGCGACGGCGAGGCGCTGCTGCTCACCGCCGGAGAACGCACCGACCGGGTGTCGCGACAAGTGTGAGAGGTCCAGCGCCTCCAGCAGTTCTGCTGCAGTGGGCAGTGTCGCGCGCCGGAAGCCGCGGACACCGCGCTGCGCGAACCGTACGTTGTCCTCGGCGGTGCCGTAGGGCAACAGGTTGCGCGCGGGGTCCTGTACGACAACACCCATGCGCTGGGCACGCAGTGCGAGCAGCTCACGTTCGGACATCAGCGTCATGTCGTCACCGCCGACGTAGACCTGGCCCGACGTCGGGCGCAGCAGTCCCGCGAACACGGCGAGCAGCGTGGACTTCCCCGACCCCGAGGGGCCGAGCACCGCGAGCGTCTCGCCGGCCCGCACGGTCAGGCTGACACCGTCGAGCGCGACGGTGTCACCGGTCTCGGCGGAGTAGACGTGGTGGAGGTCCTGGCAGTGCAGGGCGAGGCCGGTCTCGAGCGCCGCTGTTGCCATCGAGTCACTTCTCACTGGGCCACCTCCCGCAGCCTGTCGGGCACGGCCTGGTGCACAAGGGTCAGGCCCGCAACGACGGCCGTGGTGACCAGCAGCACGGCGGTGACGACGACGAATGTCGAGACCGCGAGCGTCTGCACGTCCAGCGTGAGCGGCAGCGATGTCGGCGACGACGTCTGCGGCAGCGTCGGCAGGGCGAGCCGCGCGACGACGAGCCCGGTGGGTACGCCCACGACCAGGCCGATACCGAGCAGCAGCAGCTGTTCGAGGACGCAGGCCCTCACCAGCGACGTCCGGCGTACCGCGACGGCACGTAGCGCGGCGAGCTCGTAGGACCGCCGGCGTCCGGTCACGGCAACGCTGATCGCGACAGCACTCGCGGAGAGCAGGGCACCGATCAAGGCGCACACGAGCAGCAGGCGCAACGCAAGTGCCGGGCCCTCGCGATCGAGGACCGCCTGCCGCTCGGCGGCGGTGGTGACCGAGTCGACAAGGATGCCCGCGCGGGTCAGCCGCTGCACCGCGTCGGGGGGCGCGTCGGCCCCGAGCCACACCGACCAGTGGGCGTCGTCGGCGAGCCCCTCGGCGGAGCGGCGCAGGGCCGTGAGATCGACCATCACCCCGCTGTCTCCAACGACTGGGAGCACCGTGGCGGAGCCGACGGACTCCACCGGGATGGTGTGGCCGTACACGTCGTTCACCGACGGAGGTCCACCGCCGGGGAGGGCCCGGAGGGACGGCGGGGTAGTGATCATCGGTAGTGGCGCCGGTGTGTCGGCGTACTCGATGAACGGGGACGCGCTCGACGGGGCGATGCCTACGTAGTGCAGGCCGGCAGACGACGCCGAAAGCGTGCCGACCGGAACGCCGCTGAAGGCGCCGACACGCCACAGGTCGGCCTGGTGCAGCGGCGCGGGGACGGGGGTGAATGTCGTCCCCTCTCCCTCGGCCACTGCCGTCACGAGCACATCGAGGTGCGAACTGCTGAAGGCCAGTGCCCGGTTCAGCGCGACACCGTAGAAGACGCAGCCGGTTCCGGGGCATGCGGTGGTCGCGTCGTAGTCGTGGGTCCCGGCTTCCAAGGTGGTGCTGACCGCGGTGAACGGGTGGCCCAGCTTGTCCCGCAGGCCGATCAGCACCGTGGGTGCCGGCCCGGAGACCGGACCAGAGGTGATCCGTACCCGGACGATCGGCCCGCTCAGCGGCAGCGGTGGCGGTAGCGGCGGCGCGATCAGCGCCGCAACATGATCTGCCGAACCGGCGCCGTAGTCGGGGGACCAGAGGCCGACGGTGGCGAGCCGTGAGGAATCCACGCCCAGCATGCGGCCGGTAACCGAACCGCCGTACGGGATCCAGTCGGCAACCACCATCGCCCAGCGACCGCTCGGATCCACGGAGTTCACCGCCTGCTGCAGGTCGACCTTTCCGCCAGGCTGTACGGACACCGAAGTGACGGCTCCGACGTCGGAGCCGGCCCGGACCTCGCGACTCTGTGCCGCGGCCGCCTGCGCGTCGACGGCGAACGTCGCCAGGCCGATGGTGACGGCCAGCAGCGCAGCCAGCCGCAGCCCGGACGGTCGACGAACCACCTGGCGCAGGGCGAGGAACAGTCCGATGTACCGGCTTGCCCGGGTGAGCGGTACGAGCCGGGAGAGCAGGGGCGGCGCGAGCCGGACCAGCAGCAGCGCGAAGGCGATCACCAGGAGACCGGGGGCTGCCCAGCCGAGGGCGCGCAGGGCCGAGTTGCCCTGCGTCCCCTGGGTGGCGCGGCCCAGGGCCACGAAGCCGGCCAGGGCGAGCAGGGCGAGGGCGATGTCGATGACGATGCCCGACCGCGGGCGCGGCGGCGCGTCCGACGACGACCATTGCTCGAGCACCGGGCGGGTGAACATCCGGCGTGAGGCGAGCACCGCAGCGACGAGCCCGCCGAGGAACGCGACCGCGACGGCCACCCAGGTCTGCGGGGTCAGCTCGACCGGGACTCCTGGCACGAGTACGGCGCGCGCGAGGATCACTGCGCCGGCGTAGGCCAGCGCGAGGCCCAGTGGTATCGCGAGAAGCAGCAGCAGGACCGGTTCGCGCAGCGCGACCGCGGCCACCGCTCGCGGCCGGAGCCCTCGGAGCTTTGCCAGCGCGACCTCGCCGCCACGCGCCTCGCTGGTGTCGGTGATCACGAGGGAGAGCAGCAGCAGCGCCAGCAGCGCGAGCTGCACCGACACGACGGCGCTCGCAAGGGCGGTCTGCGACCGCTCGGTCTCGAAGCTGTCGAGCAGGTCGAGCAGACCGGTCTTCCGCTGCGGGCCGGTCGTGTCGGAACCGAGGTAGGAGCTGACCGCGTCGCGCAGCCGTGGCACGTCGGCAACGCGGATCGCCGAGGGGTCCACGAGCAGCAGATCGGCACTGATCGTGCCCGGTGTGGGGTTGACGAGGGTGGGGAACACGTCATGGGAGACGAAGACCGACTCGACGGTGCTGGGGCCATCCTCACCGGGAACTATGTAGGGGTGGAAGGCGAAATACAGGCGGCCCGCCCAGAACGGATCGACCGTGGAGCGGGGGCGGTAGAGGCCGACGATCCGCAGGCTCAGCGGCACCGTGGCGATGTCCGGACCCGGGATGTTCGTGTCGTACTTTCGCAGCGCATCGAACTCGAGCACAGTGCCGATCTTCCAGCCCATCGACTCGGCGGCGCGCTCGCTGACCACGGCGCCGCCGACACTCGTCGCGCACGTCCCGGACGTGATGACGAGGTGGCCGCACGCGCCGTCTCGCCACACGACATTTGTCATGGCCCCCAGACCTCCGGGAGCAGCGACGCCGGTCGCGACGCTCGCTTCGTTGACGAGTGGGCCATAGCCCGGAAGGGTTCCGCGCTCGGCCTCCGGCTGCGACACGACGTCGATCGAACCGGGATAGCTGACGTCGGCGTCGGCACTGAACGCGATCGTCGTCTGTCCGGCCGTCCCTTGACGGAGCCGGTCCTGCAGCACGGACTCCGCAGCGGACCCTGCGTACAGCGGACCGATCGCCGCGGCCGCGACCGTGAGAGCGGCGACCACGAGGACGACGATCGAGCCACCACGCCGCCACCGGAACGCACGCAGCGTCAGAACCAGGTCCTTCACCGCTCTGCCGCCATCGGAACGGGCGGCGGCGCCGCGGTTGTGCACATCCGGCGACCCTATCCGCAGTCGGACGGCCCGATCGCGATCGCCGACCGCGCCGAATCCAAGTCGAGCGGTCATAACGCCTGAGCATGACCAGCGGTGACCTCGCATGAGGCAGCCCGACACCGGGCCTTCCGCTCCGGCGCCGGTACGGTCACGCTGGAACCGACATCAGGACAGGCCGCGACGCCGGCCCGCAGGACGAGGAGGCACGGCTGATGAGCAAGCCCTGGCACGGAGTACTTGTGGCGACGGCGCTACCGATGCGCGCGGACGGCGCGCTGGACCTGGACCGGTACGCCGAGCACGTGGCGTGGCTGGCAGTGAACGGTTGTCAGGGGGTGGCCCCCAACGGCTCGCTGGGTGAGTACCAGACGCTGTCCGACGACGAGCGGGCTGCCGTCGTGACGACGGCAGTGGCCGCCGCACCGGCCGGGTTCACTGTCATGCCGGGCGTAGGGGCGTACAGCGCCCACCAGTCGGTACACTGGGCGGAGCAGGCCGCCGAGGCCGGTGCGCAGTGCGTGATGCTGTTGCCGCCCAACACCTATCGGGCCGACGAGCGCGCGATCTTCGAGCACTACAAGCAGGTCGCGGCGGTCGGGCTGCCGATCGTGGCGTACAACAACCCGATCGACACCAAGGTCGACATGACGCCCCGCCTGCTCGGCCGCCTGCACGAGGCCGGCTACATCGTGGGCATCAAGGAGTTCACCGGTGACCCGCGGCGGGCGTACGAGATCGCCGAGGTGGCTCCGGACCTCGACATCCTGATCGGCTCCGACGACACGGTCCTCGAGGTCGGGATCGCCGGTGCCAAGGGGTGGGTCGCCGGCTTCACCACTGCCTTCCCGCGTACCACTGTCGCGATGTACGAGGCCAGCGTCGCGCGCGACGTCGAGACCGCGCTACCGCTGTACCGCGCTCTTCACGAGCTGCTGCGCTGGGACTCGGTCCACGAGTTCGTGCAGGGGATCAAGCTGTCGATGGACGTCGTCGGCCGGTACGGCGGCCCCTGCCGCCAGCCCCGGCAGCCGTTGTCGGAGCCCGTCGCCGCACGCATCCGCGAGCTGACGGAGAAGGCACTCGCAGCGGGCTACTGCTGATGCGGGCCCGGCGGGTCTTCCACGCTGTCGACTCCCACACCGAGGGCATGCCGACGCGAGTGATCGTCGGTGGCATCGGGGTGCTCCCCGGCGACACGATGGCGGCGCGGCGTCAGTACGTGATGGAGCAGGCCGATGACCTGCGCACGCTGCTGATGTTCGAGCCGCGCGGTCACGCCTCCATGAGCGGGGCGATCCTGCAG
>JANWJC010000165.1 GCA_025449595.1 Acidobacteriota bacterium
CTACCGGTCCTGGCTGGAGCGGCACAACGTCGACACGCTGTCGGTCCACGTGTCCGACGTACGCCACACGGCTCGTTTCGTCTGCACCACGGACAGGGCTCAGTGCCAGATAGCGTCGTTCTACACCGGTGCCATGTCCGAGGCGCGCGACATCGAGCTGGGTCCGGTCGCGGATCGGCTCGGCGGCCTGGACCTGGTCGTGGTGGGGGCGAACGACCCCGAGGCCATGGCGCGACACACCACGGAGTGCCGGTTCCGTGGCATCCCGTTCGCCGCCGACCCCAGTCAGCAGCTGGCCCGGCTCGACGGCCCCGGCATCGAGCAGCTGATCGACGGTGCCGCGTACCTGTTCAGCAACGAGTACGAAGCGGGCCTGATCGAGGCCAAGACCGGCTGGTCGGCGCAGGAGGTCCTGGCCCGGGTGGGTATGCGCGTCACGACGTTGGGCCGGGCCGGGTCCCGGATCGAGGTTGCCGGAGCGGAGCCGATCCACGTCCCGTGCGCGGACGAGGACAGCAAGGCCGACCCCACCGGCGTGGGGGACGCGTACCGGGCCGGATTCCTGGCAGGCATCGCCTGGGGAGTCTCGCCCACCCGTTGCGCCCAGGTGGGATCGATGCTGGCGACGTACGTCATCGAGACCATCGGCACCCAGGAGTACGACCTCTCGCGCCGGCACTTCGTGGATCGGCTCCGCACGTCGTACGGACCGCAGGCCGCGGACGACGTGGCCCGGCACCTGCGCGTCCTAACGCCGGCTGCTGACCACTCGCACTGAGCGGCGCGCGGTCGCGGCGATGACCCCGGTGGAGCCGCCGCCGACGGCCTGGGTGCTGCCCGACCCGTCGCAGGCGCCCCCGGACCGAGAGCTGCTCGGGGTGGGCGCCGACCTGCGCCCTGGGACGGTGCTCGCGGCGTACCGCAGCGGGCTGTTCCCGATGCCGCTGCGCCGTCGTGGTCCGGTCGGATGGTGGTCGCCGGAGCCGCGAGGGGTGATCCCGCTTGCAGGTCTTCACGTTTCCAGGTCCCTGCACCGGTCGATGCATCGCTTCCAGGTCACATACGACACCGCGTTCGAGGAGGTCGTACGCGCCTGCGGTGACCCGCGCCGGCCGCACGGCTGGATCACTCCCGCGGTGCGCCGGGCCTACGTCGAGCTGCATGAGCTCGGGTGGGGGCACTCGGTGGAGGTGCGCTCGGTGGACGGTGAGCTGGTCGGCGGTCTGTACGGGCTGCAGCTCGGGGGGCTGTTCGCGGGGGAGTCGATGTTCCACCGGGCCACCGACGCCTCGAAGGTCGCGCTCGTGGCCCTGGTCGACCGGCTGGGTACCGCCGGTTCGCCGGGGCAGCGGCTGCTCGACGTGCAGTGGTCCACCCCCCACCTGGCATCGCTCGGCGCAGTGGAAGTACCGCGGTCCACGTACCTCCGGTCACTCGCCGACGCGCTGCTCCTGCCCCCCGCTCTCTGACCGCCCAGCGCGCCGCGGCCCGAACCCACGACGTGACGAGGTCGGGTCCGGGCGGTCAGCTGGGCTCGGGGGCGCGGAGACGTACCAGGAAGCGACCGAGGTCCGCCTCCAGCAGGTCGTGCCCGCGCAGCTGGCACCACGCCGGGACGTCGTACGCGGCCGCCGGATCGTCCGCGAGCAGCTCGATCACGGATCCGGGTGGCAGGTCGCGTGCCGCCCGACCCAGCGCAATCACGGGCAACGGGCAGAGCCGGCCGCGCTCGTCGATCACGAGGTCACTCACGGCGCACCCCTCGTCCGTCCGGTGCGAGCCGGACCCGAGCCGACCCGATCCGTACACCGATGCCCCCTGGAGGTTCACCGGCGTCTGTTCGTTCCTGGGCCGGTTCACCGGCGTTTGATCGCGATTCGGCCCCGATCCTCGGCGTGTCGTCGCTCAAACGCCGGTGAACCCCGCCTGACCGTCGCGGGCTGTTCACAGGCCGACTGCTCCGGCGTCGGTACGGATCCTGGCGACGACGTCCGGCAGCACCTGCAGGAAGCGGTCGACGGCCGCCTCGGTCACGTCGTACGGCAGCGAGACACGGACGTTGCCGTGCGTGAGCACTCCCATCGCGGCGAGCACGTGCGAGGGAACCAGCGCGTCGGCCACGCAGGCCGACCCGCTGGAGATGGCGAAGCCGGCCAGGTCGAGGCCGGACACGAGCGACTCCCCGTCCACGTACAGGCAGGAGAAGGTCACGATGTGCGGCAGCCGGTGCTCCGGGTCCCCGACGACCTGGACATCGGGTACGAGCACAGGGACCTGGTCCCGGATCCGGGCGACGAGCGCTGTGGCTCGGGCCGCCAGCATCTCTCGCTCGGCGTCGACCGCCTCGAGCGCGGCGGCCGCGGCCAGCACCGCCGGGACGTCGGGAAAGCCGGGGACCCGTCCGCCCTCACGAGGATCGTCCGGCGACGGCGAGCGCCACCGCACCCCGGTGCGGATCGCAAGAACGCCGACGCCGGAGGGCCCACCCCACTTGTGGGCGCTGGCGGTGAGTACGTCCCAGTCCGACGGCACGGACGTACGTCCTACCGACGCTGCGGCGTCCACCAGCAGCGGGACTCCGGCCGCGCGGGCCGCCTGCGCGACCAGCTCCACGGGCTGCACCGTTCCCACCTCGTGGTTGGCCGACTGCAGCGCCGCCAGGGCCACGCCGGGTTCGGCCAGCTCCACGGCGTACCGCTCGACGTCCACGCGCCCGGTGTGGTCGACCGGCACCGTACGCATCGAACCTCCGGCGGACTCCATCGCCCGCCCGGCTTGCAGGACGCAGGAGTGTTCCACCGCCCCGGTCACGAGTCGGTCGCCGGCACGGGCGCGCCCGCGGGCCAGTCCGGCGACGGCGAGGTGAACTGCTGCGGTGCCGGAGGAGGTGAACGCGACCTCGTCAGGTCGCGCGCCCAGGCTGGCCGCGACCGACGCCCGAGCCGCGTCGAGCAGGAGCCGGGAGCGCCGGCCGGCGGCGTACAGGCGGGCCGGGTCGGCCCAGCCGTCGTCGTACGCGGCCAGCAGCGCGGCTCGTGCCGCGGGGTGCAGCCGCTGACCCGACGCGGCGTCCAGGAAACCGTTGGGACCGCTCGTGGCGAGCACCTGGGACGAGGGCTCGGAGTGCCCTGAAACGGCTTGCGGATCCGGGATCGACACAACTTGACCGTAGTGCCGCCCCCACCGGTCGACGGGCCCCGTGCTGCGCTAGTGTCGCCCGAGTACGACCGCCCTTCGTCCCCGGTCGCCCCGTCCGGTTCCGGACGTGGCGTGCACCGAGGACCTGACTACCAGGATGGCGATCCGTGGGCTCGACCAGCTCGTCCAGCACCGGCAGTCGCCGTCGGCGCACCCTCGTACTCACGCTCGTCCTCGGCGCGACGCTCCTGGCCGTCTCGTCCTGCTCCGCCGACACCGAGCTCGGTCGGCTCGGGGTGCCGTCACCGGTCAGTGTCGAGGGTGACGCGACGCTCGCGTTCTGGCAGGACTCCTGGATCGCCGCGTGGATCGTCGGCGGGATCGTCTGGGGCCTGATGTTCTTCGCCATGATCGCGTTCCGGCGACGTCCCGGCGACGGGCTGCCGAAGCAGATGAAGTACAACCTGCCGATCGAGATCCTCTACACCGTGACGCCGATCATGGTCGTCGCGGTGATGTTCACGTTCACGGCCCGGAACACCGAGGACCTGACCCGGCTCACGAACGACACGCAGCACACCGTCGGCGTGGTCGGGTCGAAGTGGGTGTGGACGTTCAACTACGTCCAGGAGAACACCTACGACATCGGGACGCCTGACTCACCGGCGACGCTGTGGTTGCCGGTCAACGAGAAGGTACGTTTCCAGCTCACCTCGCCCGACGTGATCCACGACTTCTGGGTGCCTGCGTTCCTCTTCAAGATGGACGTGATCCCCGGTCGGCTCAACCAGTTCGAGCTGACCCCCAACGTCACGGGCACCTTCGTCGGCAAGTGCGCTGAGCTGTGCGGCACCGACCACTCCCGCATGCTGTTCAACGTGAAGATCGTCTCCGTCGCGGAGTACCAGGCGCACATCGCCAGCCTGAAGGCCAGAGGGCAGATCGGTCAGCTCGACACCGGCCGCGTCGTCACGACGGGAGTGGAACAGTGACCCTGCTCGAAGAGCGCGGTATCGACGAGACCCTCGAGGGGATGGCCTCCCCGATCCCCAGCCTGCGCAAGTTCGGTCGCACCATCATCAAGTACGCGACAGCGACGGACCACAAGATCATCGGGTACCTCTACCTCATCACCTCGTTCCTGTTCTTCCTGTTCGGCGGAGTGCTCGCCATGGGCATGCGGGCCGAGCTGGCCCAGCCCGGCCTGCAGTTCTTCACGCGGGAGCAGTACAACCAGCTCTTCACGATGCACGGCACGATCATGCTGCTGCTGTTCGCGACCCCGTTGTTCGCGGGCTTCACCAACGTGATCATGCCGCTTCAGATCGGGGCGCCGGACGTCGCGTTCCCGCGGATGAACATGCTCGCGTACTGGTTGTTCCTGTTCGGTGGGCTCATCGTCTGCTTCGGTTTCGTGACCCCGGGTGGTGCGGCCAGCTTCGGCTGGTTCGCATACACACCGCTGTCCAACATGGTGAACTCCCCGAACATCGGGTCGGACCTGTGGGTCATGGGCCTGGCGATGGCGGGCCTCGGCACGATCCTGGGATCGGTCAACTTCATCACGACGATCTTCTGCATGCGTGCCCCCGGGATGACCATGTTCCGGATGCCGATCTTCACCTGGAACATCCTGCTGACCAGCGTGCTCGTGCTGATGGCCTTCCCGGTCCTTGCTGCGGCCCTGGTGGTGCTCGAGGTCGACCGCAAGTTCGGCGCGCACGTGTTCGACTCGGCCAACGGGGGCGCGATCCTCTGGCAACACCTGTTCTGGTTCTTCGGCCATCCGGAGGTCTACATCATCGCGCTGCCGTTCTTCGGCATCGTGAGCGAGATCTTCCCGGTGTTCAGCCGCAAGCCGGTGTTCGGTTACAAGCCGCTGATCTTCGCCACCATCTCGATCGCCGGCCTGTCCGTGGCCGTGTGGGCGCACCACATGTTCGTCACCGGCGCGGTGCTGCTGCCGTTCTTCTCGTTCATGTCCTTCCTCATCGCGATCCCGACAGGTGTGAAGTTCTTCAACTGGATAGGCACGATGTGGGGGGGATCTCTGACGTTCGAGACCCCGATGCTCTGGTCGCTCGGGTTCTTGGTGACGTTCCTGTTCGGTGGTCTGACCGGTGTCCTGCTGGCGGCCCCACCGATCGACTTCCACGTCAGCGACTCGTACTTCGTGGTGGCGCACTTCCACTACGTGGTGTTCGGCACGGTCGTCTTCGCGATGTTCGCCGGGTTCTACTTCTGGTGGCCCAAGTTCACCGGGCGGATGCTCGATGAGCGCCTCGGCAAGATTCACTTCTGGTTGCTGTTCATCGGGTTCCACACCACGTTCCTGGTGCAGCACTGGCTCGGAGCCGAGGGCATGCCGCGTCGCTACGCGGACTACCTTCCCTCCGACGGGTTCACGACGCTGAACACCGTGAGCACGATCGGATCGTTCATCTTGGGCGGCTCCACCCTGTTCTTCACTTACAACGTCTACAAGACGTGGCGGTACGCGCCGATGGTGGAGGTCGACGACCCCTGGGGTTACGGGTCCTCGCTGGAGTGGGCCACCAGCTGTCCGCCCCCGAGGCACAACTTCGTCTCGCTGCCGCGGATCCGGTCCGAGCGACCCGCATTCGACCTGCACCACCCGGAGGTCGTCGGCGCAGTTGCTCGTCCGCGCCCGAGCGTGCTCGACGATCTCGGCCCCTCAGACCCCCCAGGGAGGCTCCCGTCATGAAGTGGGAAGGACTGCTCTTCGCGATCGGCACGGTCTTCTTCGCGGTCACCGCGATCGTGTACTGGGCGCTCTCCGGCGAGGTGATCGGCACGACCTGTCTGGCCCTGGCCGGCGGGCTGATGTTCCTGATCGGCTTCTACTCGCTCTACACCGGCCGACGCATCGGGGCACGCCCCGAGGACCGCAAGGACGCTGAGGTCTACGAGGCGGACCCGGACTACGGCTTCTTCAGCCCCAACTCCTGGTGGCCGCTGCCGCTGGCTGCCTCGATCGGTGTCGTCGCGGTCGGGTTCTGCGTCGCGGTCTGGATCGTCATCGTCGGTGTGGTCCTGCTGATGATCTCGCTGGTCGGGTTCTACTTCGAGTACTACCGCGGCGCCTGGGCCGAGTAGCACAGAGCGCGGGAACTCGCTCCGGCGCTCCGTCGTCCCTTCGTACCGAGGTAGTTGCGTACGGCGGTGGTATCGTTTTCAATCATGCGCCTCCAGGAATGTGATGAAGCCGTCACATGTCGAGGCTCAAGTCGGAGCCTGCGATGGCCGACACTAGGTCGAGGTCCGCGTCCGCTGGAGGAGTCGTCGTGATGAGCCAGAGTCGTGGCCGAATCGCTCGTTGGGCACCGATCGTGGTCGTCGCGGCTGCGGTCAGCCTGGTGCTGACCGGTTGTGGCCTCACCGGTGGCCTCACGTTGCGCACCGCCGCTGACCTGACCGCGCAGTCGCTCGCGAAGATCACGATGACCCCGGCGCCCACCGGCGCGAACAACATGGTCAACCCGGGCACGCCGCTGGTCGTCGCGGTGACCGCCGGCCGGCTGACCACCGTTACCGTCACCGGGCCCGACGGCGCGGTCGACGGGGTGCTCTCCTCTGACCGCAGCACCTGGACCGGCAAGGGTGATGCGCTGGAGTACGCCTCGACGTACCACGTGAGCGCGGTCGCTGTGGACAGGCTCGGCAACCCGGCGAAGTTCAACAAGACGTTCCAGACGATCAAGCCCACGAAGTTCCTGAGCCTGACGGTCAACCCCTCCGGCAGCTCCACCGTCGGCGTGGGGATCCCGATGAAGGTCTCGCTGAGCCGTGGCATCACCGACACAGCGGACCGGGTCAAGCTCGAGAACCACCTGGCCGTCTCGATCAACGGGCAGGTCACGACTCAGGGTGGCTGGCGCTGGGAGAGCGCCCGGGTGGCTTACTACCGGCTGCCGACGTACTGGCCGGGCAACTCGACCATCGCCCTGACATCCACGATCAAGGGCCTGAACCTGGGCAACGGCATCTACGGCCGCACCAACACCACGCACACCTGGACCACCGGCCCGTCGATGATCTCGTACGTCAACCTGGTGACTCACGAGCTCAAGGTGACGCAGAACGGCAAGCTGCTTCGTACCATCCCCATCACGGCTGGCAAGCAAGGCTTCACGACCCGCTCCGGCATCAAGGTGATCCTCGAGAAGCTGCCCAGCCACCGGATGGACGCCGCGAGTGGTGGTACGCCGAAGAACTCCCCGAACTACTACAACATCGTCGTGCAGTACGCCCTGCGCGTGACGTGGAGCGGTGAGTTCCTGCACGCGGCACCGTGGTCGGAGGGCTCGCAGGGGTCGGCCAACGTCTCCCACGGCTGCGTCGGCATGAGCACCGCGAACGCGCTGTGGTACTTCAACCACTCCGAGATCGGCGACGTCGTGGTCTACACCGGCAGCGACAATCTCATGACGATGGACAACGGCATCGGTGACTGGAACGTCCCCTTCCCCCGCTGGGTCGCCGGCTACAACACCTGACAG
>JANWJC010000166.1 GCA_025449595.1 Acidobacteriota bacterium
CGAGCTCGAGGATCAGCCGCAGCACACCGTGGGTCGAGGGGTGCTGCGGACCCATGTTGACCACGACGCGTTCCTTGTGGCCCTCCGGCGGCGCCACGACCTGGTCCCAGTCACCTCCGACCACCGTGAAGACGCGTCCCTCGGTGGTGTCGTACGCACCTGCGTAGATGTCCTCGTCACCGCCGAGCGTGTCACCGGCACCACCGGTCAGCTCGTCCTGGACCGACTCGTACGTCACGTCGCTCATGAGTACGACCTGCGCTCGCTCGGGGCCGGGATGGTCGCGCCCTTGTACTCCACCGGGATCCCGCCGAGCGGATAGTCCTTGCGCTGCGGGTGACCTGGCCAGTCGTCGGGCATCAGGATCCTGGTCAGTGCGGGGTGCCCGTCGAACACGAGCCCGAACATGTCGTACGCCTCGCGCTCGTGCCAGTCGTTCGTCGGGTACACCGACACGATGCTCGGCAGGTGCGCGTCCGCGTCCGGGACGGACACCTCGACGCAGACCCGGCGGTTGTGCGTCATCGACAGGAAGTTGTAGACGGCATGCAGCTCCCGGCCGTCCTCGTGCGGGTAGTGGATGCCGGTGACACCGAGGCACAGCTCGAAACGCAGCGCGGGCTCGTCCCGAAGCCGGCGTACGAACTCGAGGAGGTGCTCACGGCGCACGTGGAAGGTGAGCTCGTCACGGAACACGACGACGGACTCCACGGCGTCGGTGAACGAGATGCCGTGCTCGGCGGGAAGCGCGAGCGCGAGCTCGTCGGCCACCTCGTCGAACCAGCCGCCGTACGGTCGCGGGGTCGGCGCGGGCAGCCGGACCGGGCGCACCAGGCCGCCGTAACCGGACGTGTCGCCGGTGTCGTGCGCACCGAACATCCCGTGCCGCACCTCGGCCACGGGGATCTCGGTGACGCCCTCGGGCACGACGGCCGTGTCCGAGACATGGCGAGCGGACGAGATCACCCCGGGGGACTCGCTCATCGCAGCAGCCCGGTCATGTCCGAGGTGGGTGTCGCGTCCATGGCCTCGTCCTCGAGCGCGGTGATCTGCTGGTCGCGGTTCACGCCGAGCTTCGCGTCGCGGATCTTGTCCTGGAGCTTGATGAACGCGTCCAGCAGCATCTCCGGCCGCGGCGGGCACCCGGGCAGATACATGTCGACGGGGACGACGTGGTCCACGCCCTGCACGATGGCGTAGTTGTTGAACATCCCGCCGCTGCTGGCGCACACGCCCATCGAGAGGACCCACTTGGGGTCGGGCATCTGGTCGTAGATCTGGCGCAGCACAGGGGCCATCTTCTGGCTCACCCGGCCGGCCACGATCATGAGGTCGGCCTGCCGCGGCGAGGCCCGGAAGATCTCCATCCCGAACCGCGCACTGTCGAACCGCCCGGCGCCAACGGCCATCATCTCGATCGAGCAGCACGCGAGACCGAACGTCGCCGGCCACAACGAGCCGGCCCGGGCGTAGCCGGAGATCTTCTCCACCGTCGTCAGCAGGACTCCGCTGGGCAGGCTGTCCTCGATACCCATGTGTCCTGTCTACCTCTTCACGACGTCGCGGTTCAGTCCCACTCGAGACCACCTCGACGCCAGACGTAGGAGTACACGACGAGCACGGACACCAGGAACAGCAA
The DNA here is from genome assembly GCA_025449595.1 of Acidobacteriota bacterium. Taxonomy (GTDB): domain Bacteria; phylum Actinomycetota; class Actinomycetes; order S36-B12; family CAIYMF01; genus JAFIHG01. Next base: position 1,640 of record JANWJC010000166.1, read on the forward strand.
CATCTCCACCAGACCGAAAAGGCCCAGCTGGTCGAACGCGACGGCGAACGGGTACAAGAAGATGATCTCGATGTCGAACACGATGAAGAGCATCGCGGTGAGGTAGTACTTCACCGGGAACCGGCCGCCACCCACCGGCTGCGGCGTGGGGTCGATACCGCACTCGTACGAGTCGAGCAGGGCCCGGTTGTAGCGGCGTGAGGCCGTGATGGCCGGCGCGGCCACCGAGAAGACGGCAAAGGCCGCTCCGAGGATCCCCATGACCAGGATCGGCAGGTAGAGCTGTCCCACTGCTGTCCTCCTCCTTGCCGGTCCGGAACCTTCGAGATCCTAATGCTGCACGGTACGAGCCCCTGGCCGACCCTGCCCGCGAGGGGGATACCTCACGACGACGGCATCACCCTGGCCAGCGTGTTGACCAGACGGTCCACCGGCTCGCCGGCACGCGGGTCGCGCAAGTTGGACAGCAGGGTCATCGTGACCTTCATCAGCAGCGGGTGCGACAGGCCCCGCTGCGCGCACAGCCGCATGATCTCGGGGTGCCCGATCAGCTTCACGAACAGGCGCCCGAGCGTGTAGTAGCCGCCGTACTCGGCCTTGAGCCGGCGGGGGTAGTCGGCCAGTGCCTTCTCCCGCGCGTAGGCCGTCGGACGGCGAAGCGCCTGGGACATCACGTCGGCGGCGATCTCGGCAGACTCCATCGCGTAGGCGATGCCCTCGCCGTTGAACGGGTTGACCATCCCGGCCGAGTCCCCGACCAGCAGCAGACCGTCGGCGTAGTGCGGCTTGCGGTTGAACGCCATGGGCAGCGCCGCCCCGCGAATCGGTTCGGTGGGCTCGGTGAACTCGTACTCCTCGCCGAGCCGCTCGAGCCATCGCGACAGCAGCGCCTTGTAGTCGACCTTGCCGAAGGCGGGGCTGCTGTCCAGGATGCCGAGCCCGACGTTGACCCGGCCGTCGCCGAGACCGAAGACCCAGCCGTATCCGGGCAGCAGCCGGTCGCCGTCCCACAGCTCGAGGTGGCTCTCGAGCCACTCGTCATCGCTGAACGGGGAGCTGAAGTAGGTGCGTACGGCCACGCCCATCGGCCGGTCCTCGCGGCGCGCTCGGCCAGATGCCAGGCCGAGCCGGCTGCTGTTGCCGTCCGCCGCCACGACCAGCGGCGCCCGGTAGGTGACCTCCGGGCCCTTCGTCTTGTCGGCCTGCTTGGTCTGCGCCACGACCCCCTCGATGCGCCCGGTGCGGTCGTGACGTACCGGCCCGCTCACGGTCGTGTCCTGTAGCAGTCGGGCCCCAGCGGCCTGTGCCTGCGTGGCCAGCAGCTCGTCGAAGTCCTTGCGTGTGCGGGTGAGTCCGTAGTCGGGGAACGTCGCGAGGTCCGGCCACGGCATCTCCAGCTTCATGCCACCGCCGATGATCCGCAGCCCGCTGTTGCGGGCCCAGCCGTTCGCCGAACTGGTGTCGATGCCCATGCCGATGAGTGCCTTCACCGCGCGAGGGGTCAGCCCGTCACCGCACACCTTCTCGCGCGGGAACGTCGACTTCTCCAGCACGAGCACGTCCAGGCCCTGCCGGGCCAGGTGGTACGCGGTCGTGCTGCCCGCCGGTCCGGCTCCCACCACGATGACGTCGGCGTCGTACCCGGCCGGGCGCTGGTCGCGCACTGCGGTCGACAGGTGTTCGGGGCTCACGGTGGTCGACGTCCTCGCGGGTGACGGCAGCGGGTGCGCTTGTGAATTGGTTCACGAGCGCGGCCCTACTGTAACGCCCCACAGCCGGTTGCACCCCTCGGACCCGGAGGCGAACCGGCCAGCATCCGCAGGGGGGATCGGCCGGGTCGGCCGGTACGGCCCAGCCCTGCCCTGCCCAGTGACCTAGCCTTGCCCCGTGACCACCGCGCCGGCACCCGTGCCCGGCGTCATGGGCCCTTCCGCCGTGGTGCGGACCGTCGCTCGCTGGCGACGGCCGGTCCCTGTTCGAGCACCTTCCCGGGCCGACGTCGGTCGCCTGGGTCACTGGGTCCGGACCGGACCAGACCGGCCTGGTCGGCTGGGGCGAGGCGGCAAGGTACGAGGCCTGCGGGCCGGAGCGGTTCAGCCGGGCGCAGCGCTGGTGGGCGCAGTGGTCCGCGGACGTCGAGCTGCAGGACGAGGTCGACGGACCCGGGACAGGACCTGTCGCGTTCGCCTCGTTCACGTTCGACCCGACAGACCCGACGCCATCGGTCGTGACCGTCCCCGAAGTGCTGCTCGTGCGCCGCGACGGACGCACCTGGCTCAGCGTGGTCGGTGCGGACCGGCGCAGCAGCGCTGCACTGCTGGACCGCGCCCTGGACGACCTCGGCCGGCCGGTGGCCGTGCCGGATGCCCCCCGCGACGTCCGATACGCCGAGGGCAGCCTCACCGTGCCGCAGTGGCAGGGTGCCGTGGCCGCAGCCGTCCGCCGCATCACGGACGGCGAGCTGGACAAGGTGGTGCTGGCTCGGGACGTCTCGGTGGAGTGCTCGACACCGGTCGATGTGCGATACCTGTTGCACCGGTTGGCTTTCTCGTACCCCTCATGCTGGACGTTCGTCGTGGACGGACTGGTCGGGTCCACGCCGGAGATGCTCGTGCGCCGGCTCGGGTCGGACGTCACCTCGCGGGTGCTGGCCGGCACGATGCGCCGGTCGTCGGACTCCTCCCGCGACGCCACGCTCGCCTCGGCCCTGCTCGCATCGGCGAAGGACCACCAGGAGCACGAGTACGCGGTCCGCTCCGTGGCAGCAGCGCTGGCGGCGCACTGCACCGACCTGGCCGTCCCGACCTCACCGTCGTTGCTGCGGCTGGCCAACGTGCAGCACCTGGCCACCGACATCAGCGGCGAGCTGGCCGACGGCTCGTCGGTGCTCGCCCTTGCCGCCTCGCTGCACCCGACCGCTGCGGTCTGCGGGACGCCCACCGAACGCGCCCTCGAGGTGATCCGGGAGCTGGAGGGCATGGACCGCGGGCGTTACGCCGGGCCGGTGGGGTGGTTCGACGCTCGCGGGGACGGCGAGCTGGGGATCGCGCTTCGTTGCGGTGCCCTCTCCGGATCGTCGGTTCGCCTGTTCGCGGGCTGCGGCCTGGTGGCCGGCTCGGACCCTGAGGCGGAGCTAGCCGAGTCCCAGGCCAAGCTCATGGCGATGCGTGAGGCGCTCGAGTCCGCCTGACCCCCGCCGCTCAGGCCTCGCTGTCCTGCACGGCCGGGTCGTCGTCCGCCAACTCGTGCAGGGCAACGCCGACGGCGGCCTGCACGGCTCGCAGCAGCGCCGCCTCGGACTCACGGCTGCCCACCTTGGCGACGATCACGTGGACCCCGCCGGCGGCCGTGGTCTCGTCCAGCGCATGCACCAGCTCGCCGACGTCGACGACCCGGCGAGCGGGGATACCGGCGGCTGCGGCCACCGCGACAAGGTCCAGTCCGTGCGGAGTGCCGAACACCCTCTCGAAGTGTTCTGACCCCGCTGGTTCGAGCTGGCTGAAGATGCCGCCACCGTCGTTGTCGACCACGACGTAGACCAGGTCCGGTGCCGGTTCCTGCGCGCCGACGACAAGTCCGTTGTGGTCATGGAGGAATGCGAGATCACCGAGCAGGACGTAGGCCGTCGCACCCCTGGTCGTCACGACGGTGATGTCGCCCTCCCCGTCCTCCACGACCGCCGTCTGATCGTCCTGGTGGGCCAGGGCCGCGCCCCAGGCGGTCGAGACGACACCGTCGATGCCCGAAGCGCCGCGGTTGCCCACGACGAGGGGTGCGTCGGCGCCTTCGCGGACCCGGGCGAAGGACCCGAGATGGCGCACCGGCCAGCTCGACGCGACCACCAGCAGGTGCTCGGGTCCAAGCACGTCCCAGACGGTGCGAGCCACGTCCGGACCGGTCAGCGTCTCGGTCGCATCGAGGGTGCGCTGCACCGCGGTGCGGGCCTGCGCGTCGGCAGCCAGCCAGCCGTCCAGCCAGCTGTCGTCGTAGGCCTCGTAGTCGTCCGGCGCCTCGGGCACGACGGCCACGTGGACGGTCGTGCTGCGGGTCGGGTCGGCGCGCCGGACGGCGACGCGTGGGTCGACGGTGACCACCAGGGGGGTACGGGAGATCAGGTCCAGGACACTGCGCTCCAGGCCGACCGTGCCCACGACGACTGCCACATCGGGCTGGTGCTTGTCGGCGAAGTCCTTGTCCGCCAACAGTATCGGTCCGTGGGTCAGGGTCGTGTCCCCGCTGCGTGCGTTCCCTGTGGGCTCGCCGATCAACGGCCAGCCGCACGCCTCGGCGAGCGCGACCGCGGCGTCACCCTGCTCGAGGTCGCCACCGTGACCGACCACGACGACACCGCGGGAGGGCACGATCGTGCCGGGATCCTCGTAGTCCCCCTCGTCATCGTCATCGTCATCGTCCTCGTCCTCGTCCTCGTTGATGTTGGCGTTCGCGGCGTCGCCGGATGGCGCTGTGGCGTCGGGGCCGATGCGCTGCAGCAGGTCGTTGATCTGGCCGGTGAAGTCCTCCAACGCCTGATCGGCACCCCAGGACCGGAACAGCTCGGTGATGGCGAGATCGTCAGTCACGAACGGAGCCAACACCTCGTCCAGCGGCTGAGCTGCCGACAACGCGAGCCGCCCATCCACGGTGCGGGGCAACACATCTGGCAGGTCATCCGGGTCGAGGTCGACCGGCAGCAGCCCCAGATCCTCGACCCAGCCCGGGTCGTCCTCCTCCGGGGTCAGTGGCATCCGGAGCGCGACGTTGACGTGCACGGGCCCGGGGTCGACGCTCTCGATGGAGGCGTCGACGGCGCGGTCGATGACGCTGCGCCAGTAGCCGACCTGCCCGGGACGCGGTTCGGCGACGGCAAGGTCGTGCGACCACCGCGCCAGCGTGCCGAACGCCTTCACCTGGTCGATGCTCTGGTTGGCTCCGGTGTCGCGCAGCTCCGGCGGGCGGTCGGCGGTGATCGCGATGACCGGGACACCGGCGTACGACGCCTCGACCATCGCAGGGGTCAGGTTGGCGACAGCGGTGCCGCTGGTGGTGACCACGACTGCGGCGCGCCCGGACACCTGGGCCAGACCCACCGCGAGGAAGCCCGCGCTGCGTTCATCGAGGCGTACGTGCAGCCGTACCAGGCCGCGGGCGTCCGCGGCTGCGAACGCGAGGGCCAACGGCGCACTGCGGCTGCCGGGAGCCAGGACGACGTCGGTGACACCGCACCGGATGAGCTCGTCGACGACGACACGGCCCTGGGCGGTCGAGGGATTCACACGCTCCATCTTGCCGCGTCGGCGGGCCCGGAGAACCTCGGCGGGGATGAGTGCGCCGGGTCCTCGACGGGCAGCACCACGGTCCTCGACGATGGCAGCACGATCGTCTCGCCGGGACGGTCCAGTGACCCGGTGCCGGCGCGATCGGCGAGCAGGGCCGCGCAGCGCGCGAGCCGGTCCTGCCACCACAGCTGGCGTTCGGGCTCCATCGCACTGGCTGCCAGCGCCTCCGGGTCCGGCACGTGGCGTTCGACATGCAACTGACCATGACGCGGGACGACCGGCGTCGCCGTGACGTCAGTGCTCAGCAGCCGACCGGTGGCCAGCCCGGCGGCGTACGGCTGCTCGGGCAGCGCGGCCGCCAGGGCGATGCCCGCCGACAGCCCGACCGAGGAGTCCAGCGCCCCACTGACCACGACCGGCATGTCGAGCCCGATCGCGATGTCGAGAGCGCTTCGGACCCCGCCCAGCGGGGGCACCTTCACGACAGCGACGTCCGCAGCCCGCCGCACGTCATCACGGGTCTGCCGGCTCGCGGGGTCGACCGCCAGTCGCAGCCCCTCGTCGACCGCGATCAGCCCGGGTGGTCGCTTCGCCCGCAGCGCGGCGCACTCGTCCAGCGACGCGCACGGCTGCTCGACGTACTCCAGGTCGAGGTCCGCGAACAGCCACATGGCGCTCAGCGCGGCGTCGACGGTCCATGCCCCGTTCGCGTCGGCCCGCAGCTTGACGTGACCGGGCAGCGCGTCGCGAACCGCAGTCAGCCGCTCCAGGTCATCGACCGTGCTGCCCCCGACCTCGGACACCTTGACCTTGATCGTCGTGCAGCCGGACTCCACGAACGCGGCGAGGGCGAACTCGGCCGCCTCCAGCGGCGGCAGCGCAGGAACGATCGCGTTCACCGTCACCTGGGCGCGTACCGGATCGGGCCAGCGACCGGTCGAAGCCTCGAGGCCGGCCGCGAGCCAGGCGGCTCCGGCGGCGTCGGCGTACTCCGGGAACGGCGCCCATTCCCCCCATCCGCTCGGGCCCTGCAGCAGCATCCCCTCGCGCACCATCGTGCCCCGGAAGCGCCGGCTCAGCGGCAGCGCGTACGCGGCCACCTGGACGACACCGGCAGCGCGCAGCGACGCGGGAATCTCAACCACGGCGTACCGTCCCCGCAACCACGACGACCCGCTCAGCACCGGCACGGTCGACAACAGTGCGGTCGGCAGTAGCGCGGTCGGCGCCTGCCGCCAGCGGCACGGGGCGCAGGCACGACAGAGCGACGGGACGCGTCGCCCGGACTGAGCGCAGTTGCATGAAGATCCTTCGTCGCGCCGTGTCGCCTCTGGAGGATCGACGACCCTCCCATCGTTGCGGCACGCTAGCCCACCGTGACATCGGACGTACGTCCATGTCTGCGCCCGTTCGTCCCACTCAAGTGATCACCCAGAGTTACGCCCGGATCGCGGCCACACCGCACGCGCCGAGCAACCGGCGCTGCCGACCACCACAGCGTGATCCCGAAGCGCTGCCCTAACGTCCCCGTCACCGATCGGTGGACGACGAAATGGGCTGCGAAAGGTAAGGATGCACCCGCCGTCGCGACCTCGACCAACTGGTCTCCCGTGCCCGTCGCCGTGCGGTACCGTGCCTCGCGGCGAGTTTCCCGGCCCTACGAGTCGGGCAGTGCCGACCAGCATCACAGCGGCCCGGACGCAACGGCGTCAGGCGTTCACCCCATGGAAGTCGATCATCAGGAGGAATTCATGTCAGAGGACGCCACCACCCAGGGCCCGGACGTTGACGTCGCCGCGGCGGCCGTCACTGATGGCGCCTACACGCTCTTCGTCGCAGACTTCGCCGATACCGAGACCGCCTGGGGCGCGTACGAGTACCTCAAGGAGATCGAGGACGGTCGCACCCTGGAGATCGAAGGCGTCATCGTCGTCAAGCGCGACGCCGACGGCAAGCTGGAGGTCCAGAAGGCTACCGACCACAGCGCCCGCCGCGGCCTGAAGTGGGGCATCGTGGGCGGCGTCGTGCTCGGTGTCATCTTCCCGCCATCCATCCTCGGCAGTGCCGCTGTGCTGGGGGCCGCCGGTGCCGCCGCGGGCAAGGTGCGCCAGGTCCGCAACCAGAAGGAGCTGGCCGAGGAGCTGCAGGACGCGATAGCCCCCGGGCACTCCGGACTTGTCGCCCTGGTCTCCAACCCCGCCGCGGAGAAGATCCGCAAGGCCCTCGACAAGGCCGACGCCATCGTCGAGAAGGCCCTGGACAAGGCCGCCGCCGACGACATCAAGGCCGCTGCCGCCGAAGCCGAGGCCGAAGGGGCATAAGCCCTTTCGGCGCGACAGCTCAGGCCGCGAGGCCGTGGGCGAAGTGGATCTCGATCGGGCTGGTCCAGGCCGGGTGGGTCTGCGCGCGTGGTCGTGCGCCAGGTAGCAGCGGTGGGGCAGCGGAGTCGTAGGTGAACCCGATCGGGGTCTGCCAGCGGACCCGGTGCCGACCGTTGCTGCCTGGTGGCCCGAGCACGTCTGCCCGCCAGCCGTCGAGCTGTTTGGTGTAGTTGCATCGTTCGCACAAACCCTGACCGTTGCGCTCGGCGGTCGCACCACCGTCGGTGTGTTCGCGCACGTGGTCGAGGTGCCGGATAGGGGCATCGCACCAAGGAGTGCGGCACGTTCCGTCACGGGCTATCAGGAATCGACGCAACCCGGCATCGAACAGCCGTCGCGTGGACTCCATCGCCACCAGGGTGGTGCCATCAGGGGTGGCGTACAGCCGGCGCAACCACACTCGGGCCTGCGCGACACCCGCCCGGTCGATGTCGGCGGTGCCGGCCCCTCCGTAACTGCTTTCGGTGGTGCCCTCCCTGCCGGTAGAACGCCAGCTGTCGGCGGTGTTGTCGGTGTCTGGAGTGTTGGTGCTGTCGCTGGGCTCCGGGCCGCAGACCAGGTCACGGGCCCATCCGGCTGGCACGGCGCCGTATCCCACCAGCTCCGCCGGGTCATCGCTGACGCCGAGCAGTGCCGCGTCGGAGATCACGACCTGCACCTCGACCGGGACAGCGGCAGCGCTGACCTGCCCGGTGACCCTTTCCACCAGCGTGTCGGCCATCACCTGGCCACGGGACCGGGCATCACCGCCGGCTCGGGCGGTGTCGGCGTCCCGCGACAACGCCGCGTAGGTCGCCACCCCCTGGGCCAGTGGTAGCAACGCGCTGACCCGGCACATCGTGTCCGGCAGCGGGCGGATCCCGACGCGCCGCTCGCCCTGCGCGACCCGAGCCCGATCCACTGCACCTTGCGGGTCGCATCGGTACGCGGCGGCACGTACCGCGCGCTCCAGGCCCCGGTCCCCCAACTTCGCGACGGCGTCCAGGTCGCCACAGACCTGCCGGTCCACCACCGCCCGGTGATCCACCGAGAGGTGAGAGGTCTCCCGCACCACGATTGCCGCCCGCGATTCCGACAGCACTCCGGACGCCAGCGCCGCCAACGTGCACGGCAGCTCCCGCACCAGGGCGCGTGACCGGCTCACCGCCTGCGACCCCTGCCACGGCGAGAGCCGCCGCGCCAGCCCGACCTGCTCCGCGGTCCCGTTGCTCCCGCGGAAACTGTCCCGCGCCGCCTGCCACGCCTCGAAACCCTGACCCTTCGCCGCCGCTCGGGCCTGGGTCGTGGCCTGCTCCTGCCAGTCCTCGAACGCGCTCGTCGCCCGTGCTTGCGCCGCCGCTGCGGCCGCCTTGACCTGCTCCAGCCCGGTCAACAACACCAACAGGTCCCTGCCGTCAGCGGACGCAGCACTGCCGGCCGCCGTGCCAGGCTCGGGGACGACACCGCCGAGCTCAGCGACCAGATCTCCCAGGCGCGCCGCGCCCCAGTCCGCGCGGCAACCCGAACCCTCGCTGGGCGGCGACATCACCGCGGCCTCGATCATGTGTACGATAGTACCCGTCCTTGGATTCGTACGCAAGCCCTATTCCAGGATTCTTTCGAGAGCTCGATGGCGCCTCGGGAGCCAAGGTCACGAGGACCAGCACGGAAGCGGCCCGAGGGATCGCCCTGTATCGCCAGGGCAGGTGTCTGACCAAGGTCGGTGCGGTCTTCGACCGTCCGGCCGCGGCGATCCGCATCTTGCTTTGAGCGAGCCGCTGTCGAGCGTCGACATGCTCGGAGACGGGAACGGCGACCGTCGCAGATGATTCACGCAAACCTCCGTGAACACTGTGCGGCAATATCAATTGACATATTGACTTGCAAGCAGTATTCGCCTGAGATTCCAAATTGAAGCCGCTTGATACAGTGAAACTGATGCCGTTTTCATCAGCACCGAAGGCCGAATTCCTCGATCCTCGACTGGTCGCGGTCTACGACTATGTCAATCCGGTTGAAGACTATGATCAGGATTGCTTGAGAATCGCACGGGATCTGGGCGCGCACAGAGTGGTCGACCTCGGGTGCGGAACGGGCCTTCTGACCCAACGCTTCATCGAGGCGGGCTTCGACGTTACTGGCATCGAACCGGCCGAACCCATGCTGACCCGAGCTCGTGCCCGTGATCACGAGTCTTGTGCGACCTGGCTGCGGGGCGGCGCTGAATTGGTTCAGAACCTCGACGCCGACCTCGTGCTCATGACTGGCCACGTCGCCCAGTTCTTCCTTGAAGACGATGAGTGGGGCGACGCACTCCGGTCTGTTCGATCGGGAACGCAAGGCCATCTTCTCTTCGACTCGCGCAACCCCAACCGACTCCCCTTTGGCGGCTGGCCGACGGAGCAGAAACCCCGAACCGTCGAGACTCCCGCTGGAACGGTTAGGTGGTGGCACGCTGACTTGAACTGGGACGGTCGCAACGCGCGATACGTCTTGCACTACTTGTTGCCCGACGGGGCCCATTGCAGATCGGTCAATCAGCTGGTCTTTCGCGGCAGAGACGAAATCGAACGCGACTTGAGACGCGTGGGGTTCACCGAAGTGACCGTCTACTCAGATTGGCAGAGGTCCTCCACGACCAGCTCAACCGAGGAGATGGTGTTCCTCGCTGGCAAGCGCCCGACGAGTGGGCCCGGCGGGCGTTCCGACCCCTGAGCCCGGTGTGCACCAGTTCCAGGGTTCTCAAACGAGCAACTTGGTGAAGCAGCTCCGGGTAGATCAGATGGATCACTCGCCGAGACGCGCGAGCGCCTCCACGTAGCGTGGCAGCTCCTGGTCGAGCACCTGGTCCAGCAGCTCGACTCGGCTGTGCGTCTCCACATACTCCCGAACCGCTTCGCGGGCCACGTCTTGCATCGACCGCCCTTCGAGCTCGGAACGGCGGCGCAGCGCTTCGGACTCGTCATCGGGCAGCCGCAGGGTTATCACCACGCTCCGACGGTATCGCCCCGATACCAACGAAGGCGGGCCGGCTGGATCCATGTCTGGCGCGCAGTCCCGCCTCGGGCTGAAACGTGTCGCTGTCGACGAGCAAGGCCGGATCGGGTCGCGTCGGGCGCAGCGGGGGTCGGTGTGCGAGGGCCACGATGCCTGCCGGATACGGTCGTCGGGTGCGGTGTCCACGATGATCGACGGCGGTTCCGGCGCGCCTGGACGGACGCGGCCGCCGCGGCGATTGGTCGAGGTGGCGGTGGTGCCCGGCCCCCTCGGCGTCACCGCTGTCGCGGACGCGTTGTCCGCGGCCCTTGCCGGCGGTCCGGCGCTGGCGCCCGTGCCGGTGGGGCCGGCTGACTCCGGCTACCTGACGCGGGTCCGGGCCGCGCTGCGTCCCGACGATGCCGAGGCACCGCTGGAGCGCCACGACGTCGTCGCGGTCGTCGCCACGTCCGGGTCCACCGGTGACCCCAAGGGGGTCCTGATCACCGAGGCGGCCATGCGCGCCGCGGTCGCCGGGTTCCACGCCGCCTTCGGCGGCCCGGCGCACTGGGTGGTCGCCATGCCGGTGCACGCGGTCGGTGGCCTGATGGTCGTCGCCCGGTCGGTGATCGGCGGCACCACGCTGCACGTCGACCCGTCTGTGGGAGGCGCCGCCTCGTTCGACCCGATCGTCTTCGCCGGCACCGTGGCGGCCGCGCGGGCGGAAGTCGGGTCAGAGCCACTGTTCTGCTCACTGGTCCCGACACAGCTGCATCGCATCGTGGACGCCGGCGAGGTGGGAATGATGGCGCTTCGCAGCCTGGACGCCGTGATCTCGGGAGCTGCCGCGACACCGGCCACCCTGCTGGAACCGTTGCGAACACTGGGGATCCGCGTGCACACGTCGTACGGGATGAGCGAGACCTGCGCCGGCTGCGGGTACGACGGCATCCCGCTGCCCGGGGTGTCGTTCCGTACCGACGCACCCGACGGGCGGGCCCTGGGCCGGATCACCGTGACCGGGGCGCAGGTCGCAGCGGGCTACCGACTGCGTCCGGACCCGGCGTTCACGGGCGGGCGCGTCGTGACCGGCGACCTCGGGACCGTGAGCCAGGACGGTCACGTCACGCTCGTCGGGCGGGTCGACGACGTGGTCGTGGTGGGCGGCACGAACGTCGCGCTGCCCGCCGTCGAGGAGGTGCTGCGGGCGGTGCCCGGCGTCCGGGACGCCTGCGTCGTGGCACTGCCCGACCCCGAGTGGGGGGCGCGGCTCGTCGGGTACGTCGTCGCCGCGGACGACCCGGGCGGCCCCGTGGACTCCGCGCTGGGGGCCGCGGTGCGCGAGGCCCTGGGGCGTGCCGCGGTCCCCCGCCGGTTCGTCCGTACGCCGGCGTCGCGGGGCATCCCGCTGCTGGCCACGGGCAAGCCCGATCGCGCTGCTCTGCTGGCGCACGCCGCGACGCTGCCGCCGGCCGACGGGAGCGACCGCCCACCCGAGGCCTGAGCGCCCCGTCGACGACAACGGGTCAGGGCCACCGGGTCGGGGCCGGGCTCGGTCGTCAGGCAGGATGCCCGCGTGGCGACCGCGCAGCAGTGGGTACAGGGCGCCCGCCCCCGTACCCTGCCCGCGGCCGTCGCCCCGGTGCTGGTCGGCACCGCGGTCGCCGCGTACGAACAGCACGCGATGGCCGTGCGGGCCGTCCTCGCGCTCGTGGTCTCGCTGGCACTGCAGGTCGGGGTCAACTACGCCAACGACTACAGCGACGGGATCCGCGGCACCGACGAGGTCCGGGTCGGCCCGGTGCGGCTGGTCGGGCAGCGCCTTGCCGCTCCCCGCGCCGTCCGCGCCGCCGCGCTGACCGGGTTCGCTGTCGCCGCGCTCGCCGGGCTCGCCCTGGTCGTGCTGACCCAGGCCTGGTGGTTGCTCGCGGTGGGGGCCGCAGCCGTCGTGGCGGCGTGGACGTACACCGGTGGCCCGTGGCCCTACGGGTACGCCGGCCTCGGCGAGCTGTTCGTGTTCGTGTTCTTCGGCGTCGTCGCGGTGACCGGCACGACTTACGTGCAGACCGGGGCTCTCAGCGCGCTCGCGATCACGCTGTCGGTCGGGGTCGGGCTGCTGACGGTGGCGATCCTGGTGGCCAACAACCTGCGCGACATCCCCGGGGACACCACCCACGGCAAGCGCACGATGGCGGTGCGGCTCGGGGACTCCCGGACCCGGTGGTGGTACGTGCTGTGCCTGCTCGGTGGCTACCTCACGGCGCTGGTCGTCGGGCTGCTGGGCCTGGGCGCCGGCTCGGCTTGGCCCGCGGGGGCACTGCTGGCCCTGGTGTCCGCGCCGCTGCTGGTCCCGCTGGTGCGTACCGTCCGGTCGGGGGCCACCGGACGCGCTCTGGTCCCGGTGCTGGCCGGGACCGGCAGGCTGCTGCTCGCGTACAGCCTGACCATCAGCGCCGGACTGCTGCTGTCCGCGTACCGCCGCTGACCGGGTGGCCGATCAGTCGTCGTCCTCCCCGCGGGAGCGGGCATCGATACGGTCGTTGACCCGCCAGTACAGGGAGACCAGGCCGTTGGCCGCATCCCCGCGCAGCCGGTACAGCACGAGGTAGGAGACTGCGCCGCTGACCAGGAACGCCACGATCAGCAGCGCGATGCCGCGGAAGCCCACCAGCGCGAAGACCGCGAAAGCAATGCCGAGGATGGCAAGCCGCGCGGCGTTGTACAGCAAGAAGGCATGGGCCTGGACCGGGGCGGGGCCGACCAGCTCGGGGTCGCCGGCGACGTCGTCGGGAGGTGGCGCCGGCTCGGGGTCCGGGTGGGACGTGCTCACCGGTCCACGGTACGTCGCACCGGCCATCGTCCGGTCGTCGGGACCGCCGCTCCTGCCGGCGCGGGGGGAGCCTGTCCGGCGATCGTCGGGTCGCCGACCACGGGCTGGGCCCGACCCTCCCACCGGGTCGAGAGCACGACCGTCGTGCGGGTCCGCGACACGCCCCGAATCGCCTGCAGCCGTGCGAGTGTTCGCTCCAGCGCCGCGACGTCGGCCACCCGCACCTTCGCGATGAACGCGTCCTCGCCGGCGACGAGGTAACAGTCCTCGATCTCGGGCAGGTCGCGCAGCCTGCGGGCCACGTCCTCCTGGTCGGCGGACTCGCTCTGACCGATCCCGACCAGTGCGCTCACCCCCAGGCCCAGTGCCTGCGGCGGCACCACCGCCGCGTACCCGCTCACGTAACCGCGCTCCTCCAGGCGCCGGACCCGGTCCTGAACGCTGGGGGCGGACAGCCCCACCGAGCGGGCCAGCTCGACGTAGCTCGCGCGGCCGTTGGCGCGCAGCGCCTCCAGAAGCACGACGTCGACGGCGTCGAGGCCCCGGGGGCCGGACGGGGTCGCAGCTGCTGCCATGGGGACTCCTCGCCGGGTGGGTCCCGCCTGCCCGGGAACCACCGAAGACTACCCCGTCGCGCCAGAGTTCTGGCTATTGATTAGGTAAAAGTGCTCAATGGGCTTAAGATCATAGGAGTTCTTCGGCAAAAGCCTTGGAACGAGGCAAGTCGGAAGGTTGTGGGAGTCATGTTCACCGTCGAGATCGCGCGCGTCTTCGTGCGCTACTTCGAGCGGGACACTGACCGGCGCAACCGCTGATCAGAGCCTCGTGAGCAACCGGCCGTAGGTCCCGAAGGGGATCGTCGGCCGGTTGCTGTCGTTCTGGCCGACGCAGGCCTGGACCCCGCTCTGGCATGCACGTGATCTGGCCAGCACTGTGCTCTGGCCCCGGCACGCCTACGCTGGGGACGAGGGCCGCGGGCCTTTCGTACGACGCACGAGGAGGGGAGCCGGGCGATGACTCGATTCCTGTTGTACGCCATCCCCTTCGTCGTCACCATCTACGCCCTCATCGACGCCATCATGACGCCGCGCTCGCAGGTGCGCGGGCTGCCGAAGGCGCTGTGGCTGCTGCTCGTCGTGATCATCCCGTTCGTCGGAGCCGTCGCCTGGCTGTTGCTGGGCCGACCGCCGCGCAGCCGGTATCAGGGCGAACCCGGCTCAGGTGGCGGCGGAGGCGGTGGTGGCGGCCCGGAGCGGCCAGCTGGACCCAGGACTCCCGGGCGACCGGGCCGGCGGCGCGGACCGTCCGCCCCCGACGACGACCCCGACTTTCTGCGCCGGCTCGACCAACAGGCCTGGGAGGACAAGATGCGCCGGCGCCGCTCCGGCTCGAGCTCCGGCGAGGACGGCGGCTGATCGCGAGCGCCAGAGGGTCGGCGCCGCGGACTATTTGATCCCGGCGTAGCTGTGCAGGCCGCTGAAGAAGA
>JANWJC010000167.1 GCA_025449595.1 Acidobacteriota bacterium
CGTCGCCTCGACGTGGACCGGACGGAAGTCGGCCACGGCCGCGGACATCACCACGACGTCGGCGTACGGCGCCTGCTCGAGCATCGCGTCGTGCAGCTGCGCGGCCGTCCCGACGGGTACGAGGATCACGCCGGCCGGTGCCGGCACGGCCAGGTTGGCGGCGACCAGGACGACCTCTGCGCCGCGGGCCAGCGCGGTCTCGGCCAGGGCGACCCCTTGGCGCCCGCTGCTGCGATTGCCCAGGAATCGCACCGGATCCAGCGGTTCACGGGTGCCGCCGGCACTGATCAGGACCCGGCGCCCGGCCAGGTCACGGTCGCCGCGCAGCAGAGCCGTGGCAGCCGCGAGCAGCTCCGCGGGCTCCGGGAGCCGGCCCTTGCCGGAGTCGGCCCCGGTCAGCCGCCCGACCGCCGGCTCCAGGCCGACGACCCCACGGGCCCGCAGCGTGGCGACATTGGCCTGCGTGGCGGGGTGCTCCCACATCTCGGTGTGCATGGCCGGTGCCATCAGCACCGGGCAGCGCGCGGTCAGCAGCACGTTGGTCAGCAGGTCGTCGGCCAGCCCGTGGGCGGCCCGGGCGAGCAGGTCGGCGGTGGCAGGGGCCACGACGACCAGGTCCGCCTCCTGGCCGAGGCGTACGTGCGGGACCTCGGCGACACCGGTCCAGACCTGGGTACTCACCGGATGCCCGGAGAGGGCCTCCCAGGTCGCCGCCCCGACGAAGTGCAGGGCCGCCTCGGTCGGGACGACGCGGACGTCGTGCCCGGACTCGGTCAGCCCGCGCAGCAGCTCACAGATCTTGTACGCCGCGATCCCACCGGCCACCCCCAGGACGACCCGGGCGGAGCTGGACCCGGTCACGGTCGGACCGTGGTCGGCGACTAGAAGGAGGGCTCGACGACCGGCGCCGGCTCGGCGTCGGGATCGATCGGCTCGGAGAACAGCAGGCCGGCGTTGATCTCGCGCAGCGCGATCGACAGCGGCTTCTCCTGCACGTGCGTCTCGACCAGCGGGCCGACGTACTCGAGCAGGCCCTCGGAGAGCTGGGAGTAGTAAGCGTTGATCTGGCGGGCGCGCTTGGAGGCGTAGATCACCAGGGAGTACTTCGAGTCGGTCGCCTCGAGCAGCTCGTCGATGGGCGGGTTGGTGATGCCCTCAGGGTTGGAGACGGTACCGGACACGGCAGACAACTCTCTCTCATCGAACTCGTCGAAACTCAGGCCGGTGGCACGGCGCCAGGTCGTACGGCACCGGGCTGTGCTGCCAGGTCGTGGTCCGTCACCGGGGCACGCCCCGTGGTCCCGTCGGAACCGGACAGACCCATCAAGGCTACCAGCGCAAGAGCAGCCTCCTCGACCGACGCGTTGACGACGGTGGCGTCGAACTCCGCCTCGGCCGCCAGCTCGATCCGGGCGGTACGCAGCCGCCGCTCGATCACGTCCTCCGGCTCGGTGCCCCGGCCCACCAGCCGGGCGACGAGCGCGTCCCACGACGGCGGGGCGACGAACACCAGCTGGGCGTCCGGCAGCGCGGCGCGCACCTGCCGGGCCCCCTGCAGGTCGATCTCGAGAACGACGGGTACGCCGTCCGCGAGGTGCTCCAGCACCGCGGCCCGCGGAGTGCCGTAGAAGTTGCCCGCGAACTCCGCGTACTCCAGCAGCTCACCGCGCTCGACGAGCCCAGCGAACTCAGCGTGGTCCACGAAGAAGTAGTCGACGCCGTCGGCCTCCCCGGGCCGCGGCGGCCGGGTCGTGGCCGAGACCGACAGCCACACGTCCGGGCGCTGCCCGCGCAGTCGGGCCACCAGTGTCGACTTGCCGACGCCCGAAGGCCCGGACAGCACGGTGAGCCGGGCGGGACGGCGGGGCGGCACGGTGGAGGGCTCGTCGGCGCTAGGCCGCGAACTCCTTGCCCAGCGCGGTGATCTGGTGCGCGCCGAGGCCGCGTACCCGACGGTTCTCCGCGATCTGCAGGCGGTCCATGATCTCCTTGGCACGCACCTTGCCGACCCCGGGCATCGCCTCCAGCAGCGCCGAGACCTTCATCTTGCCGATCATGTCGTCGCTCTGACCGGCGTCGATGACCTCGGAGATCGATGCTCCGGAGTGCTTGAGCCGGTTCTTGACCTCGGCCCGAACCCGTCGTGCCTGCGCGGCCTTGGCGAGCGCGTCGCTGCGCTGCTCCGGAGTCAGGGGGGGCAGTCCCACGGAACGTCCTCTCGATCGATCTGGCTGGGCGAACTGTAGCCAGGTCCGAACACTAGCCAGAATGCCCAGCCGCATGGAACAGATCCCGGCGCGGGCCCCCGTGCGGGATCAGTGCAGCAGGGACTCCGCGATGGCCTGCGCCGCGACCCGGACGTCCGGGGCAGCGGTGATGGGCCGACCGATGACCAGCAGGTCGGCGCCGTCGGCGAGGGCCTGCGCGGGGGTGGCCACCCGGACCTGGTCCCCGACCTCCGAGCCCGCCGGTCGCACGCCGGGGGTGATCAGCACGATGTCCGGGCCCACCTCCGAGCGGATCGCCGCCACCTCGTGCGGGGAGCACACGATGCCCCGGGCACCGGCCCCGACAGCGAGGGCCGCCAGGCGCAGGGATGCCTCGCGCGCCGGTCCGGCCAGGCCGATCTCGAGCAGGTCCTGCTCGGACAGCGAGGTCAGCACCGTCACGGCGGTCACGCACGTCTCGGGCAGCTCCGTGACGGCCGCGCGCACCATGGCCGTACCCCCGCTGGCATGGACCGTCAGGTACGCGGGCCGCAGATGGGCCACGGATCGCGCTGCCCCGGCCACCGTGTTGGGGATGTCGTGGAGCTTGAGGTCAAGGAACACGGCGCGGCCGCCGGAGGCTGCCCGTGCGCCCAGCACCGCCGCGTCCCCGTCGCGCAGGTACGACTCCAGCCCCACCTTGACCGTCGAGATGTACGGCCCGGCCGCCTCGGCCCACGCCACAGCGGTCGTGAGCAGCGCCGCGTCCAGCGCCAGGGCGACCGGCGGCAGCGCGACGGCGGGTCGGGTCACCGCTCGGCCACGTCGGCGACGGGCTCCTCGTCGAGCACGTCTACGACCTCGGGCTCAACGGATGCCGCGGGGCGCGCAACTGTGTCCGGCGCGCGGTGGGCGTAGCCGACGGCGTCGGCCAGGGACGTGAAGCCTCGGTCCAGCAGCGCCCAGGCCAGCTGCCGGGACACCCGCTCCGGGGCGGAGGGGTCGTTGAACGTCGCGGTGCCGACGCTGACGGCGCTGGCCCCGGCCAGGATGAACTCGAGGGCATCGACGCCGTGCCGGATCCCGCCCATGCCCAGGATCGGGACGTCCGGCAGGGCCGCGTGCACCTGGTAGACGCAACGCACCGCGACCGGGCGGATCGCGGGGCCGGAAAGTCCGCCTGTCACCCCTGCGAGCGCGGGACGCATCGTGTCGACGTCGATGACCATGCCGAGCAAGGTGTTGATCAAGGACAGTCCGTCGGCGCCCGCAGCCACGACGCTGCGGGCGATCTCGACGATGTCGGTCACGTCGGGCGACAGCTTGGCCAGCACCGGGACGGACGGCATCGTGTTGCGGCGTACCGTCGACAACACGGCTGCCGCTGCACTCGGTTCGCACGCGAAGACCTGTCCGCGGTCCTCGACGTTGGGGCAGCTGATGTTCACCTCGATGGCGCTGAGGCCCTCGACGTGGCGCAGCTTCTGAGCCAGCTTGGTGAATTCGTCGACCGAGCCGCCGGCGATGGACACGACGGTACGGATGCCACGGTCGCGCAGCCAGCGCAGGTCGCGTTCCAGGAAGACGTCGATGCCCGGGCCCTGCAGCCCGATCGAGTTGAGCATCCCGCTGGGGGTCTCGGCCATCCGCGGCGTGGGCCGGCCCGAGCGCGGCGCGAGCATGACGCTCTTGGTGACGACCGCCCCGATCCGCTCGAGGTCCAGGAACGGCTCGAGCTCGCGACCGGCCGCGGCGCAGCCGGATGCGGTCAGCACGGCGTCGGGCAGCGTGACCCCGCCGACGTTGGCGGACATGTCGAAGTCGGGGCGGTCCAGGGAGGTGTCCCGGCGCGGCTCGCGGGTGATGACGGCGCGGGTCATGAGCTCTCCTCCACGGCAGGGGCCCCGTAGGCATCCGGCGGCACCGTGCCGATGTCGGCCCACCGCACCCGGTCCGCCCGGAACACCGGCCCGTCCGTGCAGGAGCGCAGCATCCGCGTCACGCCGTCGTCGCCGATGACCGGCAGCACGCAGGTCATGCAGATCCCGGTGCCGCAGGCCATCGACTCCTCGACCAGGCACTGGGCGTGAGCTCCGTGTGCGTGTGCGACCTCGGCCACCCTCGCCAGCATCGGCATCGGTCCGCACGCGTAGACCACGTCGGCGTCGGTACGTTCCAGCACCGCCGGCAGCAGGTCCGTGACCCGGCCGCGCTCGCCGACCGAGCCGTCGTCGGTGGTCAGGGTGAGGGTGGCTGCGATCCGCTTGGCGTCCAGAACCCCGAACAGCTTGTCCTCGGTCGAGGCGCCGAGCACGACGTCGACGCGGCAGCCCCGGGCCCGCAGCGCCTCGGCGAGCATGAACATGGGCGCTGAGCCGTAACCGCCGGCGACAAGGATGCACGAGACCGGCTGGCGCGGCAGCGCGAACGGGCGCCCGAGCGGTCCGACGATCTCGACCGAGTCGTGCCGGTGACGCTCGGACAGCCACCGCGTGCCCTTGCCCACCACGGAGAACACGATGTCCAGGGTGCCGCCGTACACGCCGCGGGACGCGACGTTGTGGATCGAGAAGGCCCGGCGCAGCAGGGTCGCGCCGTCGTCGCCGCCGCAGGACACGGCCACGAAGTGCCCGGGTCTGGTCAGCTCGGGGATCCCGGCCGCGGTCAGCGTCATCACGTAGTAGGAGCCGGCCCGCCGCAGGGCGATGACCTCGGACTTGACCTGAACCACTGCCTTCGTCTCTGCTGTCTTGCCCCGGGCGGAAGCCGCCGTCTCAGCAGTCACCATCAGCCTTCCTCGTCCTGCGCCGCACGCAGACCGGCAAGGTCGGCGCCATGTTCCTGGAGGGACCGTACGCCGATCTCACCGGCGATCAAGGACTCGATCCCCTGCACGGTAGCCGCCAGCCCCTGCACCGTCGTGATGGAGGGCACCCCCTTGAGCACCGCCGCGGTACGGATCTCGTAGCCGTCGAGCCGGGGGCCGACGCCGTACGGCGTGTTGATGATCAGGTCGACGTCGCCGGCCATGATCGCCTGCACCGTGGTCGGGGTGCCGTCCGGGCCGGGCCCCTCGCGGTGCTTGCGCAGCACGGTGGCCTTGAGCCCGTTGCGGCGCAGCACTTCCGCGGTGCCGGAGGTGGCCAGGATGTCGAACCCGAGGTCCGCGAGCCGCTTCACCGGGAAGATCATCGAGCGCTTGTCCCGATTCGCCACGGACACGAAGGCTCGGCCCCCGGTGGGCAGTCCCGAGGCGTAGGCGGCCGCCTGGGACTTCGCGAACGCCATGCCGAACGTGGAGTCGATGCCCATGACCTCACCGGTCGAGCGCATCTCCGGGCCCAGGATCGTGTCGACCCCGTGGAAGCGACCGAAGGGCAGGACCGCCTCCTTGACCGCTGCGGGACCACCGACCGGCAACGTCCCGCCGTCGCCGCGAGCGGGCAGCACGCCGGCCGAGCGCAGCGACGCGATCGACTCGCCCATGGTGATCCGCGCGGCGGCGGTCGCGACGGGTACGGCGGTCGCCTTCGACACGAACGGCACGGTGCGCGAGGCGCGCGGATTGGCCTCGAGCACGTAGAGGACGTCACCGACCAGGGCGAACTGCACGTTGAGCAGGCCGCGTACCCCGACGCCCTCCGCGATCGCGGTCGTCGAGGCCCGGATACGCTCGATCTCCTCGTTCCCCAACGTGATCGGCGGAAGGGCGCAGGCCGAGTCGCCGGAGTGGATCCCGGCCTCCTCGATGTGTTCCATGACCCCGGCGAGGTAGAGCTCGTGGCCGTCGTACAACGCATCGACGTCGATCTCGATGGCGTCGTCCAGGAACCGGTCGACCAGCACCGGGTGCTCCGGGCTGACCTCGGTGGCCCGGCCGATGTAGCCGCGCAGCATCTCCTCGTCGTACACGATCTCCATGCCACGCCCGCCCAGGACGTAGGACGGACGCACCAGGACGGGGTATCCGACCCGGTCGGCCACCTCAGCGGCCTCCTGGAAGGACAGCGCCGTGCCGTGGGCCGGCGCCGGCAGACCCGCGGCGGCCAGGACCCGACCGAACGCGCCGCGCTCCTCGGCGAGGTGGATGGCCTCCGGGCTGGTGCCGACGATCGGAAGTCCGGCGTCCTTCAGCGGCTGCGCCAGCGACAGGGGCGTCTGCCCACCGAGCTGGACGATCACCCCCGCGATCGGGCCGGCGGCCGCCTCGGCGTGGTGGACCTCCAGCACGTCCTCCAGCGTCAGCGGTTCGAAATAGAGCCGGCTGCTGGTGTCGTAGTCGGTGGACACCGTCTCGGGGTTGCAGTTGATCATGACCGTGTCGTAGCCGACGTCGCGCAGCGCGAGGCTCGCGTGCACGCACGTGTAGTCGAACTCGATGCCCTGGCCGATCCGGTTGGGTCCGGAGCCGAGGATGAGGACCGCGGGCCGCTCCCGTGGCGCGACCTCGGACTCCTCGTCGTAGGTCGAGTAGTGGTACGGCGTCGACGCCGCGAACTCCGCGGCGCAGGTGTCGACCGTCTTGTAGACCGGGCGGACGCCCAGCGCGTGGCGGACCCCTCGGACGACGTCCTCGCTCAGCCCCCTCAGCGCGGCGATCTGGGCGTCGGAGAACCCGTGGCGCTTCACGTGCCGCACCAGGTCGGCGGTCAGCTCCTCGGCCTCGCGCAGCAGGTCCGCGGTCTCGTTGAGCAGCTGGATCTGGTCGAGGAACCACGGGTCGATCCCGGTGGCTTCGTGGACCTGCGCGATGGTGGCACCACCCCAGAGGGCGCGCTGCACCTGCGTGAGCCGGTCCTCGTGCGGCACCCGGATGCTCGCGAGCAACGACGTGACGTCGACCTCGTCCGCGCGACCGGGCCAGGCGAAGGGGGCGCCTCTGCGCTCGACCGAGCGCAGCGCCTTCTGCAGGGCCTCGGTCAGGTTGCGACCGATGGCCATCGCCTCCCCGACGCTCTTCATCGTCGTGGTCAGGGTCGGGTCGGCCTGCGGGAACTTCTCGAACGCGAACCTGGGGACCTTGACCACGACGTAGTCCAGCACCGGCTCGAAGCTGGCCGGGGTCTGCTTCGTGATGTCGTTGGGGATCTCGTCGAGGGTGTAGCCGATCGCGAGCTTCGCGGCGATCTTCGCGATCGGGAAGCCGGTCGCTTTCGAGGCCAGGGCCGAGCTGCGCGAGACCCGCGGGTTCATCTCGATGACGACGACCCGGCCGTCGTCGGGGTTGACGGCGAACTGCACGTTGCAGCCGCCGGTGTCGACCCCGACCTCACGGATGATCGCGATGCCGAGGTCGCGCAGGTGCTGGTACTCCACGTCCGACAACGTCATGGCCGGGGCGACGGTGACCGAGTCGCCGGTGTGGACACCCATCGGGTCGAGGTTCTCGATCGAGCAGACGACCACGACGTTGTCGTTGCGGTCGCGCATCAGCTCGAGCTCGTACTCCTTCCACCCCAGGATCGATTCCTCCAGCAGCAGCTCATGGGTCGGCGAGGCGGTGAGCCCGGTCCCGGCGATGCGCTCCAGGTCGGCGGCGTCGTACGCGATCCCCGAACCAGCGCCTCCCATCGTGAACGAAGGGCGTATCACGACCGGGTAGCCGAGATCGCCGACGGCGGCGAAGGCGTCCGGCAGCGAGTGGCACACGGCACTACGGGCCGACTGTGCCGGCAGTCCCGACGCGTCGATGCGGGCGACGATCTCCTTGAACCGCTCCCGGTTCTCCCCCGCCTCGATCGCCGCGACGTTCGCGCCGATGAGCTCGACGTCGTAGCGCTCCAGGACTCCTGCGGCCGCCAGTGCCATCGCGGTGTTCAGCGCGGTCTGGCCCCCGAGGGTGGCGAGAAGTGCGTCCGGTCGTTCCTTGGCGATGATCTTCTCGACGATCTCCGGCGTGATCGGCTCGACGTACGTGGCGTCAGCGAACTCCGGATCGGTCATGATCGTGGCCGGGTTGCTGTTGACCAGCACCACCCGCAGCCCCTCGGCGCGCAGGACGCGGCAGGCCTGCGTGCCGGAGTAGTCGAACTCGCAGGCCTGGCCGATGACGATGGGGCCGGACCCGATCACCAGGACTGACCGCAGATCCTCACGCCGTGGCACGTGCCGCCTCCATCAATTCGCAGAACCTGTCGAACAGGTAGCCGGCGTCGTGCGGCCCGGCGGCGGCCTCCGGGTGGTACTGCACGCTGAAAGCCGGAACGTCCAGACACCGCAGGCCTTCGACCACGTCGTCGTCGAGGCACACGTGGCTGACCTCGACCCGCCCGAACTCGGTGTCGCTGCTGACGTTCAGCGGCGCGTCGACCGCGAATCCGTGGTTCTGCGCGGTTATCTCGACCTTGCCGGTGCTGCGGTCCATGACCGGGACGTTCATGCCACGGTGGCCGTAGCGCAGCTTGTACGTCCCGAACCCGAGCGCACGGCCCAGCACTTGGTGACCGAAGCAGATGCCGAAGAAGGGCCGGCGCGCGAACAGGGCCGCTCGGGCGAGTGCCACGGCGCCGTCCGCTGTGGCCGGGTCACCGGGTCCGTTGGAGAAGAACACCCCGTCGACGCCGACTTCCAGCAGCTGCTCGGCGGAGACCGTCGCGGGCAGCACCGTCACCTCGACGCCGCGGCGGGCGAAGCGCTGCGGGCTGGCGGACTTGATCCCCAGGTCGACGGCGGCGACGCGGAAGCGCACCGGTCCGTCCGCGGGGATCGTGTACGCCGAGTCGGTCGTCACGGCACCGACGTGGTCCGAGCCGGCCATCGGTGGGACGGCCAGAACCCGTTGCAGCAGCTGGTCGACCGGCTCCTTCGCAGTCTCGCCGCTGAACACCCCGACCCGCATCGCGCCGGCGTCGCGCAGGTGCC
>JANWJC010000168.1 GCA_025449595.1 Acidobacteriota bacterium
CACCAGCACACTCGGCGCGACGGCGACGAGAGGTAGAAGTACGGCCCAGCAAGCGAATCCGGCCAGCAGCACCGTTCGCTGACCCACCCGCGCAGCGACCACGGCGCCGTACTGCATCGTGCTCACGCAGCCCAACGAGATCATCAGCAGAGCCAGTCCGAGCTCGCCGGCCGTCAGGTGGAGCCCTTCCTGCAGCGCAGGGATCCGCCCGGCGAACGACGCCGCCATCGCACCGTGGAGCACGAATGCCGCGCTGACGGCCGGACGGCTCGGCAGCGCGGTCGCAATGATGCGCCTGGTGGGATCGGTGATCTGGTGCTCCGGGTGGCGGTGGCGTACGCCGGCGGCGCGCTGAGTCTCGGTGCGGCGAGTCGCGGTGGCACCCGAAGATATCTCGATGTCGAGAGACCTCGCACTACGCTGGGGGAATGACGGCCGAACCGCAGTCGCCGCAACCGAGCGCGACGGACGAGGTCGACGCGCTCGTGTCGGCGTGGTCGCGGGAGCGGCCCGATCTCGATATCGCACCGCTGGAGGTGCTGTCCCGGGTGACGCGGTTGGCTCGCCACCTGGACCTGGCCCGCCGGGAGTCGTTCGAGACCCACGGCCTGGAGCCGTGGGAGTTCGACGTGCTCGCGGCCCTGCGCCGCGAGGGTGCCCCGTACACCCTGTCTCCGGGCCGGCTGCTGCAGGTCACCCTCGTGACCAGCGGCACCATGACCAACCGGATCGACCGGCTCGCCTCGCAAGGGCTGGTCGAGCGCGCCCCCGACCCGCACGACGGGCGGAGCGTCCAGGTCCGGCTCACCGCGTCCGGACGGCGCCGGGTCGACGACGCGCTGACCGACCTGCTCGACCACGAACGGGCGATCCTGGCCGCGCTGCCGCCGCAGGAGCGCACCACGCTCGCCGGCCTACTACGCCGCCTCACCCTCCCGTTCGAACAACCGGAGAGCTGACCGCTCCGACCCCTTCCACGTTGATCATGGGGTTGAGGTCGGTTATTGGCGAAGAGCCGCACTCAACCCCATGATCAACGCGGAGAAACGCACTCAACCCCATGATCAACAGGGCAGGTCGCGGACCAGGGCACGGCGGATCAACGGGGGCGAG
The DNA here is from genome assembly GCA_025449595.1 of Acidobacteriota bacterium. GTDB lineage: Bacteria > Actinomycetota > Actinomycetes > S36-B12 > CAIYMF01 > JAFIHG01. Next base: position 1,114 of record JANWJC010000168.1, read on the forward strand.
GCGCCGGCAGCTACTCGAGGGCGGCGGCCCGCTCCAGCCACTGCTCCTCGGCGGCGGCGCGCTCCTGCTCGACGGCGCGCAGCTGTTCGGTGAGCTCGCGGACCTTCTCGTGGTCGGTCGCTGCGGCGGCCAACGAGTCGTGCAGCTTCGTCTCCTGGGTGCGCAGGTTTTCGGTACGCCGCTCCAGCACCGCCAGCTCCTTGCGTACGGCCCGAGTCTCACCACCGGACATCGCAGCTGCTGCAACGGGTTCAGGATCGACGGGAGAGGCCGGCGGTACCGGAGGCGCCGGAGCTGCCGCGCTCGGCGAGCGTCGCAGCCGCAGGTACTCCTCGACCCCGCCGGTGAGATAGCGCAGCGAGCCGTTCCCGAGCAGCCCGTACATCGTGTCGGTCGTACGTTCCAGGAAGTACCTGTCGTGGCTGACCACGACCAGCGTTCCGGGCCAGGAGTCGAGCAGGTCCTCCAGGACCGTCAGCGTCTCCACGTCGAGGTCGTTCGTGGGCTCATCGAGCAGCAGCACGTTCGGGCCGTCCACCAGCAACCGCAGCAGCTGCAACCGTCGGCGCTCACCGCCGGACAGGTCCCCGACCCTGGTGACCAGTCGCTCCCCTGTGAACCCGAAGCCCTCCAGCAGCTGTTGCGCGCTCAGGGAGCGCCCTCGCCCCACGTCGATGTGCTGACGCAGCCGCTGCAGCGACTCCAGCACGCGGTCGTCGCCGGGCATGTCGAGCAGGGTCTGGGAAAGATGAGCCACCGCAACGGTCTTGCCGACCCGCACCGTGCCGTGACGGATGTCCGGCGCGAGATGGATGTCCAGCTCACCAGCACTGCCGGCCGCCAGCAGCCGGAGCAGGGTGGTCTTCCCGGCACCGTTCGGGCCCAGCAGTCCGATCCTGTCCCCAGGACCCAAGCGCCAGGTCTGCCGGTGCAGGACCTCCGGGGCGGACGCGGCCGGCGCGAGGGACACGTCCTCGAGGTCGTACACCTGCTTGCCCAGTCTCGCCGTGGCAAACTTCTGCAGCGCCAGGCGATCCCGGGCTGCCGGCTCGTCCGCGATCAGGGCGTTGGCCGCGTCGATCCGGAACTTGGGCTTGCTGGTACGTGCCGGGGGCCCCCGACGCAGCCACGCGAGCTCCTTGCGCAGCAGGTTCTGGCGGCGGTCCTCCGTCGCGGTGCTCTGCCGGTCGCGCTCGGCCCGGGCGAGCACGTACGCGGCGTACCCGCCTTCGTACGCGAGCACGGCACCGTCGGTGACCTCCCAGGTCTGGGTCGAGACGGCATCGAGGAACCACCGGTCGTGCGTCACGACCAGCAGCGCACCCCGACGTGCAGCGAGGTGCCCGGCCAGCCAGTCCACCGCCTCCACGTCCAGATGGTTGGTCGGCTCGTCCAGCACCAGCAGGTCCGGGTCGGTCAGCAGCACGTGCGCCAACGAGGCACGCCGCCCCTCGCCACCGGACATCGTGTCCGCGCGAGTGTTCAGCCCGTCCCGGTAGCCGGAGGCATCCACCCCACCGAGCAGGCCGTCCATCACGTCACGGATCCGGGCGTCGCCGGCCCACTCGTGCTCCGGGAGCTCGCCCACCACGAGCGATCGGAGCGTGGCGCCGTCAGGGAAATAGTCCTTCTGCGTCAACAGCTCGATGCTCAGCCCACCGCGGCGGGTCACCCGTCCGGTGTCGGGCTCCTGCACGCCGCACAACACTTCGACGAGCGTGGTCTTGCCGCCGCCGTTGCGTCCGACCACCCCGATGCGAGCGCCGCCGACCACTCCGATCGACACGTCGTCGAGCAGTGTCCGTACGCCGTGGTTCTTCGTCACGCCCTCCAGCGCGACGTAGGTCGTCGGCGCCATCAGCGCGCGCCCGTCCCCTCGACGACCCGGGCGCCGTGGACCGGTCCGACCGCTCGCTTCACCGTTCGGCACACTCCGGAGGCGGTCAGGGACACCGCTGTGTCCAGGGCCGCCTCGTCGTCACGTACGAGGAACGCGCACGTCGGTCCGCTCCCGGACACCACCGCCCCCAGCGCCCCGTGGTCGAGCCCGAGCTCCAGGACCTGGGACAGCTGGGGTCGCAGCGCGACGGTGGCTCGCTGCAGGTCGTTGGTGAGCGCCCGGCCCAGCGCGACGGCGTCCCCGGAGCGCAGGGCCCCCATGACGGCCTCGTTGACCCGGGGTTCCAGGACCGGCGTGTCCCCGCGCTGCTTGTCGCACTCGCGATAGACCGCGGCGGTCGACAGCCCGGTCTCGGCGAGGGCGAACACCCAGTGCAGCTGCCCGCGGGCCAACGCCGGGGTCAGTCGCTCCCCGCGGCCCGTCCCGACAGCGGTCCCGCCCTGCAGCGCGAACGGCACGTCACTGCCAAGTGCCGCCGCGAGGACGGCGAGCGCGCCCCGGTCCATCCCGGTACGCCACAACGCGTCGCACCCCACCAGGACGGCGGCGGCGTCGGCGCTGCCCCCCGCCATCCCGCCGGCAACCGGAATCCCCTTGCGCAGCAGGATGTTCACGTCCGGCTTCACGGCCGCGGCGGCGGCCACGGACTCGGCGGCGGCCCAGGCGAGGTTGCTCCGGTCGACGGGGACACCCTCGACCCGCTCGCCCTCCACCCGGACCGTTATCCCGGCGCCGGGCCGGGCCTCGGTGACCGTCACCTCGTCGTAGAGGCCGACGGCGTGGAAGACCGTGACGATGTGGTGATAGCCGTCGCGCCGGCGATTGCCCACCGACAGCTGCAGGTTCACCTTCGCCGGAACCCGCACGGTGACCGACACTGCGCTCGGCACCGGCGTCAGCCGCGGCCCGGTCACGGGGCGACCCCTGCGCGGCGCTCGGCGATCCTTGCGAAGTCGTCGACTGCGAGCTGCTCGCCGCGCAGTCCAGGGTCCACCCCCGCAGCGCGCATGGCCGCCTCGGCGGCGGCCGGCGATCCGGCCCACCGGCTCAGGGCCGAACGCAATGTCTTGCGCCGCTGGGAGAATGCGGCGTCGACCACGGCGAAGACCTCGTCGCGGGAGGCGTTCGTGTCCGGCGGGCTCGTACGCACCAGCGAGACGAGGCCGCTGTCCACGTTGGGGGCCGGCCAGAAGACGCTGCGGCCCACGGACCCGGCGCGCCTGACCTCGCCGTACCAGCGGGCCTTGACGCTGGGGACCCCGTACGTCCGGCTGCCGGGCTCGGCGGCCAGCCGATCGGCGACCTCGGACTGCACCATCACGAGCACCCGGTGGATCGTCGGGAACTGCGCCAGCAGCGAGAGCAGGACCGGCACGGCGACGTTGTACGGAAGGTTCGACACCAGCGCGGTCGGTGCCGGGCCGGGAAGCGCGCTCAACCGCAGCGCGTCGGCAGTGACGACCTCGAGGCCGTCCGAGAGGTCGGGACGCCACTGCGCGACGGTGACGGGCAGCGCCATGGCCAGGACCGGGTCGATCTCGACGGCCACCACGCGCGAGACCTCGGGCAGCAGTCCCAGCGTCAGGCTGCCGAGCCCGGGACCGACCTCCACCACGACGTCGTCCGAGCTGAGGGCAGCGGTCTTCACGATGCGCCGGACGGTGTTGGCGTCGATGACGAAGTTCTGTCCGCGCGTCTTGGTGGGGTGGATCCCAAGGTCAGCGGCGAGCCGCCGGACGTCCGAGGCGCCCAGCAACCGGTCGGCCGCCCGGGTGCCAGGTGGCCCGGATGCGCTGGCCCGGCTCATGCCGCGACGTTACCGGCGCATCGACGACTCGTCCCAATCTCCGCGGCAACCGGCACCGCAGACGACTCCGGTGTGAACCCGACCGGCCGTCTCACAAGCCGAAGGCACGGCGCATGCTGGGCTGGCGAGGCGCCAGCGGGTCGCGCAGCCCGAGCATGAGCAAGGTCGTGTGCAGCAGCGAGAGGTGACCGAACCGTCCGACGGCAACCCGTCCGGGTCGGATCGAGGGGGCCACCGCCAGCAGCGCGACGCGGTTGCCGGCACCGCCGTCGTTCTCGTCCCATGTGATGAAGACAGCGGTACGGCCCGCCCGGTAGGTGGGGCTGGCCACGATCGTGTCGACCCAGGCGCGCAGCCAGGCGTCCCCGGTGGAGACCGGGCAGTCGTGGTCGTCGTGGCACAGGTTCGGGACGAGCAGCGTGAACGCCGGCAGCGCACGACGGGCCAGCGCGGTGGCAAGCGAACCGCGCCCGGGGGTGCCCATCGGAACGTCGTGCAAGGCGCACGTGCGCCGCAGCGCGGTGAAGTAGGCGGCGGGATTGTGCTTGACGGCGTAGCGCCCGGCCGGACCCGCGGCGCAACGAGCGGACATCGACTCCGCGTACGTCGCCCAGCCCCGTCGTGCGCCTGCGGCCAGCGTGAAGATCGACGCCCCCGGGATCCGGTGCGCCGACGGCCCGGCGTCGTCCCGGACGCCGTGGGTCGAGCCGGAGGTCAGTGCCAGGTAGTTGGGCAGCGACGGGTGGGACACGGCGGTGTACGTCACCGCGTGACCGCACAGCCGGGTCAGGGAGTTCTCGAACGGTGCGGCTCGCGATCCCAGGATCCCGGTAGCCGACTGGTTCTCCATGACGATCCACACCACGTGGTCCCATCGCCGCGGCGCCGGGGTTCCCAGGCACGGCCGACCCGGCCGCACCGTAAGCTGGGTCGGGAGCCCCATCGGGCGCGCCGCCGCAGCGACGCCGGCCGACACGCGAGTCTGCGAGACCGCTGCGGCGGCGGCGGCCGGGCCGGGCGCCGTGCACCCGACGGCGAGGGGAGCGGCGGCGACGACCGCGAGCAGCCGCATCACGCCAGGCCGGAAAGACGTCACCGAAGGACCTTGGGCGTGGATCGGCCGACGCCGCGGCCCGGTGTCCGCTCAGCGGCCCGGCCGTACGACTATCGGCGGCTCTAGAGGAAGCGCCCGCAGTACGGCCAGGGCGCGCGGCCGCGGTTGTCGTACAGCAGCTGGGCGCGGTACGTCTGCTCCGCCGGGGTCGCGTCGATGGGGTCACCGACCCCGCCGACACCGTGCCAGGTCCTCAGGTCGAACTGGTACATGCCGCGGTACTTCCCGCTGGGGTTGACCGCGCGCGGGCGGGCATGGGTCTCGCACATGGCCAGGGCGTGGAAGTTCGGCGCGCGTCCCACGACCTTGCCAGTGGCAGGCACGAACGTCGACTCGTACGTGACTCCCGCGATCCCGTTCCCGCTCGAGCCGCTGACGGCACCGGTGCCGACGGCGATGACCCAGCCCGTCGGTGCCGTGATCACCCTGTCCGAGACCAGGGTCGATGCGACCGCGACGCCGTCCTGGTATCGCACCCGCAGCGTGCGCTGGCGCACCCCGTCGGCGCCGGAGGTGATGAGCTCGCTGCTGCCGGCGGGCAGGCTCGCGCGCTTCACCCAGGTCACGGTCGCCTGCATCGTGGTCTGCTGCACCTGGTCCGAGACCTGGATCCGGACCAGCCGGTACGTAGCACCGGCGACGACAGGTGCAGCCGGCGCGGCGGAGAGCTGGTCGCCGCGCTGGTACCCGACGCCGGCGTCCGCCAGCGCCTGGCCGACTGTCGTCGCGGTGGTCGTGAGTTGCTGCGCCGAACCGTCCGCCACGAGCGTCACGGTCTTGGCGCTGCGGATGGTCAGCGTGGCACCGCTCAGGGGCAGCGGTGCCAGGGGCGACTGGGAAACGTACGCAGAACCGGAGACCTTGAGCTCACCGAGCAGACCGGCGACGTCCTCGCTGGTGGTCCACAGCGCCTGGGTGTGCCCGTCGACCGTGACGGCGACCTGCCGGCCGTACGCGACAGTGACCTCGTGGACCCCCGACAGGTCGGTGTCCGGAGCCGGCGTGACCACGTCGTGCGCCGTGAGCGTGACTCCCTGCGCCTGTAGGAGGTCCCCGACCGTCGTTGCGCTGCTGGACACGAGCCTGGTGGTGCCGTCCAGGGACAGGACCAGCGGTTCCGGACCACGCGAACGGGTCACAAGGAGCCCGGCGGCCACGATCGCCACGACCACGGCGACCGCGACTGCGGCGCGAGAGCGGTGGGCGGCGAGCAGCGGGAGCACGCCGAGTCGATGGGTCGGCAGCACCGTCGAGGTGCCCGCCGGCGCCGCGTGCCGGGGCGCGGAGGTCGCGGAGGTCGCGGGGGGCACAGGAGGCGCTGACGCGACCGGATCGCGCTCGAGCAGGCTCACCCGCTCAGACCCGTCTCACGTACCACCTTGCCCTCATCGGCCGGCAGCGCCGCGACCTGTACCCCGAAGGACCTGCAGCTACAGCGGGCCGAAGACACGCTCGGCGTTGTCCCACAGGTGCCGGGACATCACGTCCTCACCGACACCGGCGACCTCGGCCATGGTCCGGACCGTCAGCGGCACCAGGTACGACGCGTTCGGGCGGCCTCGGTACGGGACCGGCGTGAGGAACGGCGCATCGGTCTCCACGAGGACCCGCTCCAGCGGGGTGACCGCAAGCGCGTCCCGCAGGCCCTGCGCGCTCTTGAACGTCACGACACCGGCGAACGAGAGGTACCAGCCACGGTCGGTGCAGTACCGCGCCATGTCGGCGTCCCCGGAAAAGCAGTGGAAGACCACCGTCGGCGGCGCGCCCTCGTCCTCCAGGACGCGCAGCACGTCCTCGTGCGCCTCCCGGTCGTGGATCGTCAGCGCCTTGCCGGTCTCGTGCGCCCACCGGATGTGGCGCCGGAACGACTCCTCCTGAACCGCCCGACCCTCCGGTCCGGTGCGGAAGAAGTCCAGCCCGGTCTCGCCGATCCCGCGGACCTCCTCGCGCGCGACCAGGTCCGCGATCTCGTCGTACGCGGCCTGCAGTGCGTCGCGCCCCTCGTCGGTGAGGATGCGCGGAGCCTCGTTCGGGTGCAGCGCCACCGTGGCCACGATGGTGTCGTGCGCCGCCGCGGTACGGACCGACCAGCGCGCGCTCGGCAGGTCGCAGCCCACCTGCACGATCCGGGTCACCCCGACCGCCCCCGCCGCGGCGAGGGCGTCCTCGACCGACAGCCACGCAGCACCGTCGTCCCCGTCCCCGATGTCGAGGTGGCAGTGGGTGTCCACAACAGGGACCAGCAACGGTTCCGGCGGCTCGGGGCGGGTCAGGTCACGCGAGCGCCCGTCGTGGCCGGCCGCCGCCCTGACCCGTACCGGCTGCTCGCTCACGCGGACTGTTCCTCCGGCTCCTCGAGCCTCGGGCTCTGCCCATCGTCCCTCGACTCTTCGAGCCTCGGACTCTGCCCATGGTCCCTCGACTCTTCGAGCCTCGGGAACAATGCCTCCCCCTTCGTGACGACGGCTCCGGGCGTGAGCTGGCCCCACTGACCGGCTTCCTGCACGGGCTGCGCCGACAGCTCGCCCAGGCCGGCGGCCGCACCGAGCTGGTCCCACAGCGACGTGGTCGCCTTCGGCATGACCGGGTGGTACAGCACCGCGATCGCACGCAGCGACTCGCAGATCGTGTAGAGCACCGTGGACAGGCGCGCCTCGTTCTCGGGCTCCTTGGCCAGGACCCACGGCGCCTGTTCGGTGACGTAGCCGTTGACCGCGTCGACGTACGCCTTCACCGCGCTCAGCCCACCGGCGAAGTCCAGCGACAGCACGGCCTCGTCGACGAGCGGCACCGTCGTCGCGAGCAGCCGCTGCAGGTCCAGGTCCGCCTCGAGGTACGCACTCGGAGCCGGTAGGAGACCGCTGCGGTATCGCACCACCATCGCCGCTGCGCGGGACGCCAGGTTGCCCAGGCCGTTGGCGAGCTCGGAGGTGTAGCGGGCGCTCATGTCCTCCCAGGAGAAGGACCCGTCCGACCCGAACACGATGGCGCGCAAGAAGTAGTAGCGGAAGGCGTCCGAACCGAAGTGGTCGATGATCTGGCTCGGAGCGATGCCGGTGAGCTTGCTCTTGCTCATCTTCTCCCCGCCCACCAGGAGCCAGCCGTGAGCAAACACCTTGCGTGGCAATGGAAGTCCGGAAGCCATGAGCATGGCTGGCCAGATCACCGCGTGGAAACGCAGGATGTCCTTGCCCACCAGGTGGACATCCGCCGGCCAGGTCGCCGCGAACTTCGCCGCACCGGGGGTGCCCGGCCCGTCACCGAGACCGACGGCGGTGGCGTAGTTCAACAGGGCGTCGAACCACACGTATACGACCTGCGAGGGGTCCCAGGGGACCGGGATGCCCCAGTCGAACGACGAGCGACTGATCGAGAGGTCCTGCAGTCCGCCGCGGATGAAGGCGATGACCTCGTTGTACGCGGACTGCGGCTGCACCGCGCTCGGGTTCGCCTCGTAGTGCGCCAGCAGTGCGTCAGCGTACGTCGAGAGCCGGAAGAACCAGTTCGTCTCGCTGACAATCTCGACGGGACGGCCGTGGATCTTGCACAGCAGCTGGCCGGCCTGGTCCCCCTCGCCCTCGATGAGGTCACCGGGCAGCTTGAACTCCTCGCAGTGCACGCAGTACGGGCCTTCGTAGTCACCCTCGTAGATCTCGCCGCTGTCCTTCAGCCCCTGCAGGAACTGCTGGACCCGCTCGGTGTGGCGCAGCTCGGTGGTCCGGATGAAGTCGTCGTTGGCCGCGTCGATCGTCTCCAGCACCGGCAGCCAGGCCTGCTCGACGAGCCGGTCCGCCCACTGCTGCGGCTCGACGCCGTTGGCCTGGGCCGTACGCAGCACCTTCTCGCCGTGCTCGTCGGTTCCGGTCAGGAACCACACGTCCTCACCGCGCTGGCGGTGCCAGCGCGTCAGCACGTCGCCGGCCGCGGTCGTGTAGGCGTGCCCGATGTGCGGAGCGTCGTTGACGTAGTAGATCGGCGTCGTGACGTAGAAGGCCTTGGTCTGCTCGGACACCTTGCAATCCTAGAGCGAGCCCCGACGACGCGATCCTGAGCAGCACCCGCGACGGCTGCCCCGTTGGTCGGAACTGCTAGCCGGGGTAGGCAGCGGGGGGCTGTGTCTCCTTCGCGTTCTTGGCGGCCACGACCGCGTCGTACGCCGCCCGCTTGTCGATCCCGAACGCAGCAGCCACCGCGGCGATGGCCACCTTGCGAGGATCGCCGTCCACGGCCAGGGCCACGGCTGTCACACCAACCTCCGCCCCCTGGATCACGATGGTGATCTCGCCGCGTACGCCCTCCTGGGCCCACTGCGCCAGCTCGACGAGCGAGCCGCGCCGGACCTGCTCGTAGGTCTTGGTCAGCTCCCGGCACACCGCTGCCGGGCGCTGCTCGCCGAACGCCTGCACCATCGCTTCGAGCGCAGCGGCCAGCCGGTGCGGTGCCTCGAAGAACACCATCGTGCGAGGGTCGTGTGCCAGGGCCGCGAGGGCCCGGCTGCGCTCCCCGGGCCGGCGCGGCGCGAACCCCTCGAACGTGAACCGGTCGGTCGGCAGACCGGAAAGGGCCAGGGCCGTCAGCACGGCCGAGGGCCCCGGGACGGCGGTCACCCGGATCCCTGCCTCGACGCACGCCGCCACCAGGCGGTACCCGGGATCGCTCACGCTGGGCATCCCGGCGTCGGTGACGAGCACGACGCGCTCTCCGGCGCGCATCGCCGCCAGCAGGTGAGGCTGCCGCTCCCGCTCCACGGCGTCGTAGTACGAGACCACGCGACCCGACAGCTCGACCCCCAGCGCAGCCACCAGTCGTCGCAGCCGTCGGGTGTCCTCCGCCGCCACCACGGCGGCGCCCGAGAGCGCCTCGGCCAGCCGGGGTGAGGCGTCGCGGGCGTCACCGATCGGGGTGCCGGCCAGCACCAGCAGCCCCTCCGTGTTCGACGTGTCCGTCACGGCGCTCACCCTGCCACGGCGTTCGCGCCCGCGGCTCGGGCCCGGCTCCGTCCGGCTCCGTCACTCAATCGAGGTCAAGGGAGCAGGAGTAGTACGTCACGTGATCAAGATTCGGCATTGCCCCCCGACAAGCCCGCACCCTGTCCTAGCCTTCGGCCGTGACTGTGAGAGCAGAGCCGAAGAGCGCCGGGAGCAGTCGAGTCGTCCTCATCGCCGGGGTGGCCGCCCTCGGGGGATTTTTGTTCGGCTTCGACTCCTCGGTGATAAACGGCGGCGTCAACGCGATCCGCGACGAGTTCGACATCGGTAGTGCCCTCATCGGCTTCGTCGTGTCGATAGCGCTGCTCGGCTCCGCCGTCGGCGCGTGGTTCGCCGGCCCCCTCGCCGACCGCTACGGCCGTATCCGCGTCATGCTCGTGGCGGCCGCGGTGTTCCTGGTGTCCGCGATCGGCGCCGGGCTGCCGTTCGCCGTCTGGGACCTGATGTTCTGGCGCCTCGTCGGCGGCTTCGCCATCGGCGCGGCCTCGGTCATCGCGCCCACGTACATCGCCGAGGTCGCCCCGGCCCGGCTACGGGGCCGCCTTGGCTCGCTGCAACAGCTCGCGATCGTCTTCGGCATCTTCGTCGCGCTGCTCTCGGACTACGCGCTGGCAACGGCAGCCGGCGGCTCGGCATCCGACGAGCTGTGGTGGGGTCTGGAGGCTTGGCAGTGGATGTTCCTGGTCGGCGTCATCCCCGCGGCGGCCTACGGCCTGCTGGCACTGACGATCCCCGAGTCACCGCGCTGGCTGATCGCCCGCGGTCGCAACGACGAGGCGCGCACGATATTGGCCGAGATCGACGACGGCGAGGTGACGGTCGACGAGCGCCTGAGGCAGATCCAGTCGTCCGTCGACACGGAGGTGCAGCCCAAGCTCTCCGACCTCCGAGGCCCGCGTTTCGGCCTCCTCCCAGTCGTCTGGGTGGGGATCCTGCTCAGCGTGTTCCAGCAGTTCGTCGGGATCAACGTCATCTTCTACTACTCCTCCACCCTGTGGCAGGCGGTGGGCTTCACCGAGAACGACGCCCTGCTCACCGGGGTGCTCAACAGCACGGTCAACATCGTTGCAACGTTCATTGCCATCGCCCTCATCGACCGGGTGGGGCGCAAGCCGTTGCTGCTGGTCGGTTCTGCCGGCATGTTCGTGTCCCTGGGCACTCTCACCTTCGTGTTCGCCACCGCAACCACGAACAGTGCAGGTGACCCCGTTATAACCGGTGCCACCTCGACGATCGCCCTGATCGCGGCGAACGCCTTCGTCTTCTTCTTCGCGTTCTCCTGGGGCCCGGTCGTCTGGGTGCTCCTCGGGGAGATGTTCCCGAACCGGATCCGCGCCGCGGCCCTGTCCGTCGCCGCGGCCGCCCAGTGGATGGCCAACTTCATCATCTCCTCCTCTTTCCCGTGGCTGGCCTCCAGATCTCTGGGTATCGCGTACGGCATCTACACGACATTCGCGCTGCTGTCGTTCTTCTTCGTGATGTCCAAGATCAAGGAGACCAAGGGTCGAACCCTCGAGGACCTCTCGTCGGCGCAGTGAACCGCCGCCGCACGCGAGCCGGAACCGGGGTCAGCCGGGCAGGGACTCGCGGAACCTAGGATCACCGGGTGACCACGCAGGTGCGGCTCGAGCCGTCGCGGCCGTTGCCCGTGACCGGCAGGACGGTCCGGGCCTCCGACCTCGCCGACCGCCTGTGGCCGGCACTGCCGGCGGACCGGGTTCTGTCCTGGATCGTCACCCTCGCCGTCACCGCCTTCGGGGCCTTGCTGCGCTGGCCGGACCTCGGCGCCCCGCACGCGTTCTCCTTCGACGAGACGTACTACGCCAAGGACGCCTTCTCCCTGTTGATGCACGCCACCGAGCAGACGTTCGTGGGCAACGCCGACCAGACCATCCTGGCCAGCAACGGGGATCCCGCCACGTTGCACGGGGTCTTCGCCGGGACCCCTGAGTACGTCGTCCACCCACCTATCGGGAAATGGGTCATCGCGATAGGGGAGCACTTCTTCGGTGTGACCCCGTTCGGTTGGCGGTTCATGGTCGCCCTGCTCGGGACGCTCGCGATCGCGATGACCATCCGCATCGGGCGGCGGCTCACCCGCTCGACGCTGATCGGCGGCATCGCAGGCTTCCTCCTGGCGATCGACGGGCAGGCGATCGTGCACTCGCGCACCGCGTTGCTGGACCCGGTCCTGATGTTCTGGGTCCTTGCCGCGTTCGGCGCCCTGGTCCTGGACCGCGACCTGATGCGGCGACGTCTCGCCGACCGGGTACGCGCGTTCGAGTCCGACCGCGCCGCGCTGCTGATATGGGGACGGGGTTCCGGGCCACCGCTGGGGCTGCGCCCGTGGCGCTGGGCCGCCGGGGTGCTGTTCGGGCTGGCGTGCGCCACCAAGTGGTCCGGCATCTGGTTCCTCATCGCGTTCGCGGTCCTGACCGTCTTCTGGGACGTCGCTGCCCGGCGACTGGTCGGGGTGCAGACCCCGTACGCGACGACTTTGGTGCGTACCGTGCCGGCCGCGTTCTTCTGGCTCGCCGTCATCGCCCTCGTCGTCTACGTCGCATCCTGGTCTGGCTGGCTGTTCACCGACGGCGGGTACGACCGCCAGTGGGCACTGACCAACCCGACGACCGGGTTGTGGGTGCATGTGCCCGACGCGCTGCGCTCACTGTGGCACTACCACGCAGAGATGTTGAGCTTCAACGAGAACCTGAGGACGCCGCACACCTACCAGAGCAACCCGTGGGGCTGGCCGTTGCAGGCCCGGCCCACGTCGTACTACTTCGAGAGTCCCACCCTGGGACAGAGCGGCTGCACCGTCGACAAGTGCGCGTCCGAGGTCGTCGCGCTCGGGAACCCGATCATCTGGTGGGCCGGGGTCCTGGCCCTGCTGCACCAGCTGTGGTGCTGGGTGGCACGGCGGGACTGGCGCGCCGGGGCGGTCGTCACCGGGTTCCTCGCCGGCTGGGTGCCGTGGCTGTTCTTCCAGCACCGCACCATCTTCACGTTCTACGTCGTGGCGTACCTGCCGTTCCTCATGCTCGCGGTCGCAATGACGCTGGGTGCCGTCCTGGGGCCGGTGACGGCGTCGACGAACCGGCGCACGGTCGGTGCCGCTGCTGTCGGCGTGGTGCTGCTGGGAGCCCTCGTCGCGGCGTGGTGGTTCTACCCGATCTGGACCGCGCAAGTGATCCCCTACTCGCAGTGGGAGCTGCGGATGTGGTTCCCCACCTGGATCTAGCCGGCCTTCGCCGCTCAGGCGATGCCCAGCAACGCCGCGAGCGCGGTGCGGGCGCTGGCATCGCGCTCGGCCAGGGCGGTGAGCTCAGTGGCCAGACTTCGTATCCACTCATCGATCCCGACCTGTTGACGGCTGATGACCACGCCGCGTACGACCCGGCGGATCTCCGCCTCGGACCCGTGCTTGCCCGTCCGCAGCTCGAGCTGACGTTCGGGGAACGAGATGGTCACCGCCTTCGGCACCGCCTCACGGCCGCGCAGTCGCCCGGACAGGCTCTGGTCACGCTCGACCGTGACCATCCCCGGCGGCAGCGCGTCCCCGATTCCCGCGCTCAGGGCCCGGGTCAGGCTCGCCACGTCCGCTGCGTCTGCGCGCAGCGCCGCCACGACGAGGTCCAGCGACGCCGGATCGACCGGGTCGACTGATTCCGCCATCAGCTGTCCGTCAGGGGGAGAACGAGCTGCGGTGTCGCGATGATGTGGTCGGCACGGAACGGGCGTACGGCCGTGCCGATCGCGAAGAACTCGGTGGTGTGCCCTCCCCACCGATGCGCCAGACTCAGCAGCTGCACGCCGACGATCCCTTCAGCAGCAAGCTCTTCGGCCTCGGCCTGCATGCGGCTCATCGCGAGCTCGCGAGCATCGTAGAGGGCCTCGGTGAACTGCGGGATCTCGACGTTCGGTCCCGTGTGCCCCATCGCCTGCCAGAACTTCTGATGGGCGATGTGATAGACGCAGGTACCCATCACCATTCCCAACGGTGCGTATCCAGCCTGCAGCAGGGTCCAGAAGTCCTGTCCCGACAGGTCCGAGGTGAAGGGCTGACTCTGGTTGTTACGCCACGAGAATCCGTCCGCTGTCTTCTGGTGCGCCTCGTCCGCCTTGACCGCGGTCCCGACGGCGATGAACTCTGCCAGGTCGTTCCCGAACTCCTTGAAGTCGATCTCCAGCCGGACCCCGACGATGCCGTCCGCCCCCAGGACGTCGGCCTCGGCCTGCATCCGGGTCATCGCCAGCTCGCGGGCGTGATACATCGCCTGGGACAGCGTCTCCAGCTCCTGGTTGCGGTTCCACCGTCCCATCTGGAAGCCCACGTGGTAGATCGAGCTGCCAAGGACGAGCCCGAGCGGTCGGAAGCCGGCCTCGCGGACGAGAAGGAACTCGTTGACCGACAGGTCGGAGGTGAACAGGCTGGTCGCCTGTCCGGGGCGCATCTGCGACAGTCGGCGCAGCGCGTCCTCGGGGATGCCCAGCTCGTTGGCCTCAATGGTCACGTGGACTCCTCATCAGTGAACCTCAGATCCGTCGGAGCGGGAGCAGCGACAGGGCGCGCGTGGGGGCGGTGTGACCGGCGTGGAACTGCGCGAGGGTGCCGCCGATGACGATGGACTCCGCTACGTGATCGCGATGGCCGTCGCTGGGCTCGATGGAGTGGATGTCCAGGCTCATCGACGAGACGATCGCGACGTCGGCGCCGGCCTTCGCCGCGTGGTCGTGGAAACGTGCTCGAGCATCGGCTCGGACGTGTTGCACGAGCTCGGTGTAGCCGGTCACCTCGACGTTCTGGCTCCAGGCGTTCGCCTGCGCGCGGGTCGTGTAGTCGTCGTGCCTGATCGCGACCGAGATCCCGATCGCGATCGAGGCGGGCACCCACCCGGCGTGCAGGAGCTTGGCGACGTCGGCGCCGGCCCGGTCGGTGAGGAAAGGTCGCGTCAGGTGGTGATCCCCCGTGGAACGTACGGCCGTACCCAGCGCGACGAACTCGCGGTTGCCCTGCCCCTGGTGCGTGACGGAGAGCCGCACACCGACGACGCCGTCAGCGCCCATCGCCTGGGCCTCGATCACCATCCGCTCCAGTGCTGTGTCGTAGCCGCGGTAGAGCGCGTCGACGTACGGGCGGTAGCCGGTCAGGCCCGCGGACTGCCCGCTGGTCACCGTGGCTGTGGACCAGTTCCCCGTCATCCCGTACGCGCCGCAGCCGTAGCCCTGCCAGCCCAGGTGCAGGACGATGCAGCCCATCACCTCGCCGACCGGCGGCAGCCCGAGGGCCGTCGTCGCGACGGCACCGGGGACCCCGAGCAACGACGTACGGATGCCGTCGGCCTGGAACCGCTCCATGCGTGCTGCGGCCGCCGGAGGCAGTCCGCGGCCGTCCCAGTCGCTCACACTCACTCGGCCCCCCGCGCAGCAGCCGTCACTGTCGCATCATCCCACCGCCGTGCGCCTCGGCGCCGAGCACGGCAACAACGGCGGTAGGGACCGGCGAAGGCGTTCCCCTCAGGCCTCAGGCCTTCGCCGAGCTGGGCGTCGGCGCGGTACGACCGATCCGTACCCGCCAGACCTGCGGGCCCTGCTCCAGGTAGTCCCAGCTGAACTGGTCGGTGTGCTCGGCGGCCAGCTGGTAGTACAGCGGCTTGGGGTCGTGATCGTTCACCAGGACGTACGCGGTCGCGACCGGCAGCGCGTGGAACGTCTCGAAGATCAGCTCGTGGCGGCGCTGCGGGATCTCGCTGCGGACGTCGAGGATGCGTTCTTCGGCAGCCACCTGGTTCCCCTTCCGGAGTTTTCACCAATGTTTAGTGAAAACTACCACCACCGTCGCGACCGAGGTTGTCGGCCTCGGCGGTGGGGCTGCCGAAGTGACCAGACAGCCGTAGCCTCGATTCGGGAGGGCGACGAGGATGGCTGCTGCCGGAAGTCCGAGGCCGCCAGGGTCGACGACGCCCACGAGTGGTGCGGTGACCCGCACGACGCCACCAGCGACCAGCGCCGCGCTCGCGGTCCTGCGGTCCCCGGTGACGTGGATCTTGTTCCTGGCCGGGTTCTTCGACGGCATCTCCGACAACTGGGTGCACGCCCTCGTGCTCTGGGCGGCGGCGTACGTGGTGGCTCGGGACGTGGCCCGCCGCGCTCGAGGCATCGCGCCACCAACGGCGACGGTGATGTTCAGCGGGTCGGGCCCGAGACGGCCCGGGCTCCTCGCGTTGGTCGCGGCGGCGGCGGTCACGTACGCCGTGGTCGCCGGGTCCTTCGACCGCTACACCTGGCCGATCACTGCGGCCGTCGTTCTTCCCGGCGTCCTCGTCCTCGCGGTTGCGTGGCCCGGGCCGCTCTGGCATCGCCCGGTGCCGGCGCGGCCACGGACTCTCGGCACCGCGCTGTGGGCGACGGTGTTCGTTGCGGCCGGGCTCTGGGAGCTCACAGCACTGCTGATGCAGCCGACGCTGCAGGGCGGTTCGTACTCCCACCCCACGATCAGCTACCTGATGGACACCGTGCTGTCGCACCAGGTCGGGCGATCGGTGACCCTGCTCGTGTGGATCGCGCTCGGCGCCTTCCTGCTCACCCGGATCACGGACTCCGGCGCGGACCCGGTCGACGGCGAGGAAGGCGAGCGGTGAACTGGCGTGTGCTGACGGTCTCGGGCTACCTGGTGGTGCTCGTGTCCGCGATCCTCTTGATGATCGCCTCGCACCTGCCGAGCTCGACGATCCCGACGTTCGGCTCGCTGATGAGCCGGATCATGCGGACCCGCTCAGGCCGGATCGCGGTGCTGGTCGGTTGGCTCTGGCTGGGCATGCACTTCTTCGCCCTGTGACTCGTCTGGCGTGGCTGTCTGGTCCAAATACGGAGTCGTCAGGATCGAAGCGGTTCCGTGCGACCCCGGCCGTACCGGAGCGTCTCTCTCGGCTATGCCGACGGCTTGGGCGCGTAGATGTTGACCAGCCAGCTCACGCCGAACTTGTCGACACACATGCCGAAGCTGTCACCCCAGGGCGCCTTCTCCAGCGGCATCGTGATGGCTCCGCCGGCACTGATCTTGGCCCAGTAGCCGCGGAGCTCGGCGTCGTCCTCTCCGTTGAGCGCGACCGAGTAGTTGCTTCCCGGCGTGAGGTCCATCCCGCTGGGTGTGTCGGCGCCCATCAGGGTCAAGCCGCCCGCGGTCCTCAGTTCCGAGTGCATGACCAGGTCCTGCTCGGCCGGGTCGTCACTGGCGTGGTAGTCGGCAAACGTCGAGACGGTCAGCTCACCGCCGAAGACCGACTGGTAGAACTCCATCGCTGACCTGGCCGTATCGCGAAAGCTCAGGTACGGGTTCAGCCGCGTGTCCATGAGCCACACTCCCTCTCCTCATTCACCGGCCCCCCCCACCAGATCATCGAGCCACGTAGGCCGCCGGCACAAGTGCCCACCGCCGCTGGCGACCACCCGCCTTCACCGACCTCACTCACGCCGTTGTCGTTTCAGGGCCCGATTCCGGGCTTGAGACGACAACAGCGTGAGTGTCGCGCGTACGGATCGGGTAGTGTCACGGCCCATGACGTGGGTCTCCAGCACCGACCGGTTCCGTGTTCCCACCGGGACACTGCGAATGGCCCTCTTCATCGAGATTCTGCAACGTTTTCCTCCCGGGCATCTGCTCGACCTCGGTACCGGCCACGGCATCTTCGCCAGGCTCGCCGCCGACATCGGGTGGAAGGTCACCGCCATGGACGCGCGAGAGACCCGCTTCCCGAACGACTCGCGTATCCAATGGGTGCATGAGGATGTACGGAACTTCGACATCGCGGGATATGACGTCATCAGCTGCCTGGGCCTTTGGTACCACCTCACGCTCGACGACCAGCTCGACATCGCGAAGCGGGCACAAGGCACACCGCTGGTGATCGATACCCACTTCGCGAAGTTGAACTGGCAGGATCACCTCAAGTCTCGCAAGGTGCTCTCGCGCCGTTTGGTGAAGGACCGCGGGTACGAGGGTCGTCTCTACAACGAAACTGACCTGCAGGATCGCAATACCGCCTCGTTCCACAACCTCGACTCGTTCTGGCCGACCGAGCAGTCGCTGCGCCAGCTGCTGCAGGACGCCGGCTACGACATCATCGAGGACGTCCGGCCGGACGTCACCCACGACCGGCGATTCTTCGTGGCGAACAGCATCGACCAGATCCGCGGCGAGCGCCTCGACGAGCTGATCGGCAAATACATGCCGCTCGCCGAGCCGACCCCCACCCCTGCCTCCTCCGCTGACGCCGGCTAGGACGGTCCGCTCTGGAACGGGAGCTGCTGACCTGTCTCGAGCAACGTCTTCAGTCCGCTGAGGGTTTCGCTCCAACCGCCGCCCGCGCCGCGTGACTCGAACTCACCCCTGAGGACCTCGGCCCACATCGGCGCGCCGGTCACGTCATGGGTGACGGTCAGCTTGGTGACTCCCCCCCGCATCGGTTCGATGTCATAGGTGAGCCGGGTGAACGCTTCGGCGGCCATCTCCGGCGTCATGGTCATCCGGTAGGTCTGGACCAGCTTGCGAGGCGGGTCGGATTCGATCACCTCACCGTCGCTGATGATCTCGGGGCAGCCCAGGGCCTTCATGCCCTCGTTGGCGTGGGCCCGGAAGGCACCTCCCGGGCGCAAGTCATACTCCACGACGGGGGCATAGCCGTACTTCACCGTCCACTCCGGCTTGGTGATGGCCTCCCAGATCGCCTCGGGGGTGGCTCTGATGTAGACGCGATACATCTGAACGGTCTCGGTCGTGGCGTTCATGTTTCTGCCTCCAGCTCGGTCTTGAGGTCGGCCAGCGCCGACACCTGACGCTCGGTGTACTTGTTGATCCACCGGTCGTGGATCTGCCGGATCGGGACCGGGTTGAGGAAGTGCAGCTTCTCCCGGCCGGAACGACGTGTGACGACAAGCCCTGCCTCTTCCAACCGCCGCAGATGCTTCATGACCCCGATGCGCGTCATGTCCACCTCGGCTCCGAGCTCGCTCAAGGTGCGGCCCTCACGTTCGAAGAGCAGGTCGAGCAGGAACCGGCGAGTCGGGTCGGCCAGCGCCTTGAACACGAGGTTGTCGTCCACACCCCGACAATATAGGTAACCTAATGGTTACGTGTCAAGACGGACCTGCAGGTAGCTGATCCCGCGCAGGTCCAACCAGGACCGACCGCCGGCAGTGTCCTGGACGAGGCGGAGCAGGACGATGTCGCAGCCAGGACAACGCACGACGAACCCCGGCCCATCGGCATAGACATGGGTCTCGGCCAGCACGCTGACCCTGGCGCACTCGTCGCAGCGGGCCAGGGCAGTGGTCACCTCGAACGAGACGAGCTCGCCCAGCGGTCCTGCGAGCACATTGCCGTCGATCCACGTGTCGCTCACTGCGATCCTCCGAAACGCTCGGCCTTGATTCGGCTTGGGTCGTGCCCGGTGGCGACGAGGTGCCCGATGATCGCCTCGACGAAACCGGTGGGACCACACACGAAACAGTCGGTCTGCCCCGCCACGGAGGCGGTGAGGCGGGCGAACGCGTCGCGGTCCCACCGTCCCATGACCTCGTCCGTTGGGCCCTCCCGTGAATACCGCACGGTGACCGCAAGCCCGGGATGTGCGCCGGAGAGGGCCGCCAGCTCGGCGGCGTACAGCAGCGACTGCGGCGACCTTGCCGAAACCAGCAGCGTCATGGGCGTCAGAACGCCGGTGGCGATGCGGGTGCGCAGCATGGCCATGAGCGGGACCAGCCCGGATCCGCCCGCGACCAGCAGCACCGGACGCGGGTCGCCGGGATCCCACACGAAGTGACCGCCGACCGGGCCGCGCAACTCCAGCGAATCGCCGACGGAGAGGACCTGGCCCAGGTACGGGGACACCTCACCGTCACTGAGCACCTGGATCCCGAGCTCGATGCTGGTTCCGGTCCAGGTCGAGGCGATGGAGTAGCTGCGTTCGGTGGAGTAGCCGTCGGCCGCCGTGAGCCGTATGTCGACGTGCTGCCCAGGACGATGCCCGGTCCAGCCCGGGACATCCAGTGTGAGAGTGCGCGCCGACGCGGTCTCCTGACGGGTCGCGGTCACGCGGCCCACCAGCCACGTCAGTCGCCCCAGTACCGCTGTTCGCGCCATGGGTCTCCGTAGTTGTGATAGCCCAGACTCTCCCAGAATCCGGGCTCGTCATGGTCGAGAACCCGCAGCGCCCGCAACCACTTCGCGGACTTCCAGAAGTACAGGTGCGGTACGAGCAGCCGCGCCGGGCCGCCGTGCTCGGGTGCCAGCGGTTGCCCGTCGTACTGGTACGCCACCCAGGCTTTGCCCCCGAGCAGGTCCGCGACCGGCAGGTTCGTGGTGTACCCGCCGTGACATTCAGCGACGACGAAGCCGGCATCGGCAGTCACCGTGGACAGCAAGTTGTCGAGACTGACCCCACGCCACTGGGTGCCCAGCTTCGACCACTTCGTCACACAGTGCAGGTCGACCGTGATGTCCTGTGCCGGAAGGGCTGTGAACGCTGCCCAGTCCCAGACCAGGTCCGGGCCGGACAGGGTGGTCAGCCGCAGCGCCCAGCTGTCGAGCGGAACCCGGGGGGTCGCACCGGCCGACAGGACAGGGAAGTCCCGCGTCAGATACTGCCCCGGCGGGAGCTCTACCGCACCCTGCCGACGGCGTCCGAAAAACCCTGGCGAGACGATCCCCACGACACCACCTCCATCGCGTCCACGACCCCCGGGCAGCGCCATCGTTGCCTACCGCCCGATGCGGCACCAAACCCTTCGCCGCAGTGTATCCGTGGCGCTCGAGCGAGTCGGGTCGCTGCTTACTTGAGCACAGGAGCGAGACCAAGCTCGTGAAGCAGGACGAGGACGCGAGCTCGAATGTCGTCTC